>JAKIZK010000009.1 GCA_022708055.1 Bacteroidota bacterium | reverse complement strand
TTACAAATGGCAGCGAAGTACTGATGGAGGTGGTACATGGACTGATGTAACTGCACCAACCGGGCCAGTTGTCCCATTATGGAATGGCAGTGCCTGGGAATATGTGTCCACTTATAATATACCACCAACTGCAACAACGCTGGCGGACAATGGAGATATGTACCGACTGATCGTTGCAACCACATTAGGAAATCTGGCAAATCCTGATTGTAGTTTTACCGACAATACTTCTATCATTACTTTAGAAGTAATAGACTGCCAGATTCCACTTGCAGTAAAACTCATTTCTTTCAAAGGAGAAAAAAATGGAAGTACTGCAATTTTGAAATGGGCAACAGAAAATGAAGCAGAGGCATACATTTATGAAATAGAAAAAAGTGTTGACGGGCTTCATTTTACAAAAACCGGAAGCCAATTCAGCTACAACCATCCGGGAGTAACTCATTATACTTTTACTGATCTGCATGTCGCCGGCAAAACTTTCTACAGAATTAAAATAATAAACAATCAGGGACAATATTATTATTCAAAAACAATTTTATTAAATGGTGAAAATGGGAAAATCACCTTTTTGACAGTTGTAAATCCATTTGCCGAAAAACTGGAATTTAGTTTATTCAATAATGCAGAAGATGCCGGAGCTGTAGCATCATTGATCGATCAAAACGGAAGAATGATCATGAGAAAAAATATTATGTTGCAAAGAGGTGAAAATCGGGTGGAGATCGGGAATACGAATATATTAGCCTCAGGCATCTACTTCCTTTCAATAAAAAACAATCAAACGAGTATTCAGCAGAAAGTATATAAACAGTATCGTTAAAGCACCTGCAATTTATCGTTTACTTCCGTGTTGGTTTCGGTTACAGCTTTATGATCGTCGGCTTTAATTTTTTTATAAATTCTTTTTTGAAAAAATAAAAGCGTAAGCACGCCTACCGAAATAGAAGCATCTGCAATATTGAAAATGGCATTGAAGAAAGTAAATCTTTCGCCGCCTACAAATGGCAACCAGGAAGGAAAAGTTTTGTTTTCTAAAATGGGGAAATAAAACATATCAACAACACTACCATGCAAAAATGAGGAATAACCCGCTGTTGAGAATTTAGCAAGCCCATCATAAGGTGGCAGATAATCATGAATGGCAGCGCTATACACCAGTCCTTTGTCAAAAATCAATCCGTAAAACATACTGTCAATCAAATTGCCCAATGCACCGGCAAAAATGAGTGCAGCACAAATGATAAACCCTCTGGTATATTTTTCCTTTACAATTTTTTTCAAATACCAAACGCCAAAGATGACAGCAGCTAATCTGAACAAGGTGAGAATCACTTTTCCGGTTTCGCCCCAAAATTTCAAACCCCAGGCCATACCCGAGTTTTCTATAAAATGTAACCGAAACCAGGAAAGGCCCAGTACATGCGTTTCCTGACCAACTTCGTAATTCGTTTTTATCCAGATTTTTACTGCCTGATCTGCTAAAATAATGATAGCAATTATCAGCGCAACGTACTTCAACTTCAATGACTTCATAGCGGGAGCAAATATAATAAGAATGATGTAGGGAATAAGTGAAAGAACTGATAACTGATAAACCGATTATTCTTCATAATAAACCCTTTTTACTCTTTGCGAAATACCGGTCATGATTTCATAAGGAATCGTTTGGGCCGCACTTGCAATATCCACTACCGGCAATTCCTTTCCAAAAATAATAACAGTGTCTCCGGCTTTTACATTTTCAATATTCGAAACATCAACCATAAACATATCCATACATACGGTACCAATAACCGGAACCCTTTTTCCATTGACCCATACCTGCCCGGCTCCATTGCCCAGGCGTCGTGGGAAACCATCAGCATAACCCAGACGAATGGTTGCAATCGTAGCATTGTTTTCCACTACACCTTTTCTATTATAACTCACTGTATCACCTTTCTCCAGTTTCTTTAATTGCGCAATGGTTGATTTTAATGTGGCTACGGTTTGCAGGTTTAATTTTTCGGAGGCAGCGCTATCCACTCCATACAATCCTATGCCCAGCCTCACCATATCCATTTGCATTTGCGGATGCCTGATGGCCGCAGCAGAATTTGCAATATGACTGATGAAGGTGAAGCCGGTCCTTGTTTTTAATAATGAAACGGCTTTCTCAAATCGTTGATACTGCTCCATAGAAAAAGCATCATGGGCTGCTTCTTCACTAGCTGCCAGGTGTGTAAATACCGATTGTAGCTTAAAAGCATCGGTACTTAATAAAGCAGTTACAAGTTTATCAAGATCGGAAATGGCAAAACCCAAACGGTTCATACCGGTTTCTATTTCCAGATGAATGGGATAAAAACTAAAACCCTCTTGCTTTAAAAAAAGTTCAAACTGATGCAAGATTTCAAAAGAGTAAAGCTCGGGTTCCAAATGGTGTGCTACCATTTTTTCGAATGCGGAAGGCTCGGGGTTCATTACCATAATGGGGAGCAAAATGCCGGCTTTGCGCAGTTCTACACCCTCATCGGCATAGGCCACTCCCAAATAATCTACATTATTAAACTGTAGCACGCCTGCTATTTCGGCACCACCACTTCCATAAGCAAATGCTTTTACCATAGCCATTACTTTCGTATTGGGTTTTAAAATACGCTGATATGCTTTCAGGTTGTGAACAATTGCATTCAGGTTTATTTCCAATACGGTTTGATGGGTTTTTAATTCCAGCAGTTGTACTAAGTCTTCCAGTTCAAATACACGGGCACCTTTTATCAATATAGCTTCATCCTTAAATCGAGAAGAAAGAAATTGTTCCAAAAATTTTTCTTTGGTTGCAAATAATTCAATTGCAATCAACGAATGATAACCACTTAGCGATTTTTCAATTCTTTCTCCAATCCCGATAAGGCGGCTTATCTGATTTCGTTCGAGCAACTCTATTACCCATGTAAACAATTCCTGGTCGGGCATTGCACTCTGTAAAAAATCAGTTAGAATAACCGTTTTTCGTTTGTCGCCGGATTGTTGATTTAAAAATCCCAAGGCAATTTCAAGTGAACTAAGATCTGCGCTATAACTATCATTTACAACGATACAATTATTGATGCCTTTCTTTAACTCCAGCCGCATAGATACCGGATGCAGTTTTAGCATGCTGCTGGCAATCGCTTCCGGCTTTATGTTGAGTTGCAATAATATTTGCAGACAAGATATTGCGTTTTGGATTGAAGCATCATCAGTAAAAGGAATTGTAAATAAAAAATGTTGTGCGGGATTGTGCGCTATACAATATCCGATTTCGGTATGCGTCAACTGCTTTTGAATTGTAATATCGGTAGCCGGCTTTTTTAAGCCGCAATGTTGAAACAAAATTCTTTTTTCCTTTTCTTTATGCGCTGCGTCGGCAAATCCTTCGCTGTGTGCTTCTCCAATATTGGTGAGCAGACCTATGGTGGGCCGAATCATTTTTTCTAGTTTTTCCATTTCACCCGGTTGTGAAATGCCGGCCTCAAATATGGCCAATGTATGCTTATCATTCATTTGCCATAAACTAAGTGGTACACCGATCTGCGAATTATAGCTTTTTGGACTGCGTACAATATTAAAATCGTCCTGCAACAACTGATAGAGCCATTCTTTTACAATGGTTTTGCCATTGCTTCCTGTTATACCAATTACCGGAATGGAAAAAAGATTTCTATGTGCAGTAGCCAATTGCTGCAATGCGTGCACACAATTGTCAACCCTTAAAAAATTTGCATCGGGATATAGAGAAATGTCAACCGCTTCATCCACCACAAAATTTCTTACACCTATATGATATAAGGGCGAAATAAAATGATGTCCGTTTCTACGAGGACTTTTCAATGCAAAAAATAATGAACGAACGGGTGCAAAGACCTTGCGACTGTCAAGCAACAGTATATCAATTACGGTTTCATTGACAATAACCGGCCGGGTGCCAATAATTTTTGCAATATGACTAATCGCATACTCCACTGATTCATTTACTTATTCTTTTACCTCCGGTGGCAGTCCTTTCTTGTGCATGAATATTGAATAGAAAATAGAACCGGAAATACAAATCATGATTACGCCTAAGGAAATAAATACCTGTGTGTTTTTATCCAACACCTGACTGATCCATTTTTCACAGAGCATTTTTAGACCAATGAAAACCAATACAATGGCAATACCTTGCTGCAGATAATCAAACTTACTAACCGCCCCTCTCAATAAAAAGAAAAGAGAACGAAGACCTAATACTGCAAAAATGTTTGACGTATAGATTACTAACTTATCCTGCGAAATTCCCATTACAGCCGGTATAGAATCCAATGCAAAAACCAGATCGATAGCAGCCAGCATAATGACTACGACAAATAAAGTAGTATAAACTGGTTTTCCGTTTTCAACAATTCTATACCTGCCTTCACCATCGTGAGGCACCAGCGGCAAAAAACGCTTTAAGAATTTATAAATTTTACTATCCTGTGGATTGAACTCTTCATCATCAGTAGCTGTAAACATTTTATAGCCGGTATAAACCAGAAAAACACCGAACACATACAATATCCAATGAAATTTTTCAACCAACGCAACACCTACCGTAATGAAAATGATTCTAAAAACAATGGCCATCAATATACCAATCAATAATACCCGGCTGAAATATTTTTCCTTGACAGAAAATGCTGAAAAAATAAGAATGAAAACAAAAATATTGTCAATACTCAGGCTCCATTCCATTAAATAACCACTGAGGTATTGCAGCGCCAGGCTTTGACCGTTTTCAATCCACATAAACACAAAAAAGCCTAATGCAAGTCCCACCCAAAAAAAGGTTTGGAACAATGCTTGCCGAATGGTTACTTTCTTTCCTTTCTTACTTAAAAGGCCGAGGTCAAATATTAAGGCTAAAATTAAAACACCTCCAAAAACGATATAGGTTATTTGCTCTGTTGTCATGCAGTATTATAATGTACAAAGATAGTAGTAGCTTATGAGCTATGCCGCATATTTGCGTTTTCTTATTTCCTGGTAAATCCAGCCGGCAAGTATTACTAACAATATAGGAAGCACGATATTGATAAGCTGCCAGGTACTTCTATTTTCTCTTACTTTTTTGGAGTCCAGTAATCGAAGTACAATCTCTTTGTTCTTCAAATTACTAATGGCTGAATTGCTGGTAAGATATTCCAGGCAGCTCAATAAAAAATCTTTATTGGCAACCGGTACAAAAAGTTTGCCCTGCTCCGAGTTTTTCAGGTATTCCGAATAGGTGTATTTATTCCAGCCCATTGGCAATGGCTCGGGCTGTGCATCGGCAGTAGCGGGTGGTATAAATTCATTAAAAAGTATATCGCCATCAGCCACTACAATTATTTTATTATCGGGCGATGATGATTTGAAAACTTCACCAGCTGCTTTTAGCGAATCCTGCTGTACAGTAGTTAGTCTGTTTCTGTATAAAGATGTGAAATTACCTTCGAGCAACATGGCCACCGGAATTGCATTTTTTCTAAACTGAGCATCTTGCGGTGTGGTTTTATTTTCGTTTAAACTTATTAATGCAGGCGTGCTGATGATTCTTGAATTGGGTGAGGTAACCAATAGTGGTTCTTTACTTACGTCTTTAACAGCAATGGTATCGATAGAATTGACAAACCGGCCGGAAACATAGCCGAGCCCTTTGGTTACTTTACTATTCTTTGCATTCAGTAAAGGGTAGTAATTCCAGGGAAGAAATTCCATTTGCGGGTTTTGAGCGGTGCCTCCTACTACAAAAGGAATCACATCGCATTGAAGATCCATCACCAAATCGGTATTTATCCTCAAACCATAACGAAAAAACAAATCAGTCAAATTCAAGTTGCGGTCATACGCTATGGTTTCCGGTTTTATAGATAAGCTATCCTGCTCTGCTATCAGATTATCAATAAAGCACAATAGTTTTCCGCCACGCATTACAAACTGGTCAATTTTAAGTTTTTCTTCTTCAGAAAATTGTTGTGCAGGTTTGACTATCATCAACACATTTACTTCATCGGGTATTTTGGGTAGCGAATGCAAATTCAATAGCCCAAATTGATACGCTGATCGTACAGCGGTAGCCATTTGATATGTGCGGCCATCAACTGGCTCACCATTGCCAATAGCATAAGCTACTGCCGGTTTATGGTCGCTGTTCATTTTATCCAATGCCTTTGCAAATTGATATTCCAGTAAGGCTTCTGCATTATTAATTTCTTCTTGAGATATTTTGCTGCTGGCTCCGGGATAAAGATTTACCAGTTCCTGTTTTCCTTTGTATTGCAATAAAGCAACCGGGAAAATAATATTACTGCTTTGTCCTTCCTTTTTTTGAACTGTAAGATTAATAGGCACTGCACCCAAGTTCACCAATGAATCGCCATATAAAGTACGGCCATCATTCATTACATCGGTAGGTGCAATAAATCTGAAATTAATTTTGGAGCTGTTTCGGTCTTTTAGCAGGTTTAGAAATTCTTTTGTGGTACCTGCCAATTTTTTAAATCCCGAAGGGAAATCGCCTTTTAAAAAGACATCAATTTGTACCTTATCGCCCAGAGACGAAATGAGATGTTTTGTTGTTTTACTTAACGTATATCGTTTTTCTTTTGTAAGATCGAACCGGGTATGAATAACAGAAGCTGCATAGTTGACCAATACCAGGAAAACCAGTAACAAAAGCCACCAGTATTTTGAAGCAAATATTTTATTAATCGCTTTCATTATTTTTTCAGCAAATTCCTGTTGGTTATGGTTAGAAATAAAAATATTACTGATAAGAAATAAATAATATCCCTTGTGTCAATTAATCCGCGGCTGATGCTACGGTAATGAAAATCTATACCCGCCATTTCTACATAATAATCGGCGCCACTGCTCAATGCCGGCAACTTGCTGATGGCGCTGAAACCATAATACAACAAGGCACATCCCAAAAGGCCGGCAATAAAAGCCACTACTGCATTATTGGTAAAACTGCTGCAACAAGTACATATAGCGGTAAAGACGGATGCAAGAAAAAACAATCCAATGTAGGAACCCATAGTAGCTCCACTATCGATCCCCTCGCCTGCCGCTAAACGTTGAATTGAAAAAACATATACGATAGTAGGAAGCAGTGCAATAAAAACAACCAAAAGGCTGCCGAGGTATTTGCCCATTACAATTTGCCAACGGGTCAATGGCCGGGTTTGCAAAATTTCAAAGGTGCCGGTTTTAAACTCCTCTGCAAAGCTCCTCATACATATAGCCGGAATTAAAAACAACAACACCCATGGGGCCAGTTGAAAGAATTTATCTAACGTAGCATAGCCAAAATCAAAAATGTTATTCTCTCCTTTAAATGAAAATAACACCAAACCGTTTGCCAATAAAAAAACAATGATAGCAATATAACCGGTAAGGCTGCTGAAAAACTGGCGGAGTTCTTTTTTGCAAATTGACCACATAGGTTGTAGGCTGCAAAATAGCTATAAAGTTTAAAAGTTGTATGGCCTATGTAAAATGCAAGAGGTCTTTGTCAACTTTTTAACGAATCAATTATAGCCTTTGATTATACTGCAAAACTTTCGCCGCAGCCACAACTTCTGCTGGCATTAGGATTGGTAAAGTAGAAGCCTTTGCCATTGAGGCCGTCGCTGAAGTCAAGCGTTGTATTTACCAGATATAAGAAACTTTTTAAATCGGTAACAATTTTAAGCCCATTATCTTCAAACACCTGATCCATAGGCTTTACTTCATTGTCAAAATCGAGTTTGTAGCTAAGACCGGAACAACCACCGCCTACAACACCTACTCTTAAAAAATAAGAAGCATCAGCACCAATTCCTGCATCGCTCATTAATTGATTGACCTTCACCTTGGCTTTGTCGCTGATGTAGATGCTGTTTGCCTGTGTATTTAAAGTCGTTGTTTCCATTTGGGTTTTCGTCGTATTTAAGTTACGATGACCGCTAAGCAGATTTAGGAATTAATGAACAACAGATTCGTCAAACTTCAATTCTTCCAAACCGTTCTTTTTTCGATAATCGTTGATCGCTGCTTTAATGGCATCTTCAGCCAGAACAGAGCAGTGAATTTTTACAGGAGGCAGATTCAACTCCTCGACAATCGTCATATTATCAATCTTCACCGCATCATCTACCGATTTACCTTTCAGCCACTCAGTTGCCAGTGAAGAGGAAGCAATAGCAGAACCACAGCCAAAAGTTTTAAACTTGGCATCCTTAATAACGCCGGTTGTTTCGTCCACTTCAATTTGCAGACGCATCACATCGCCACACTCGGGTGCGCCTACCAAACCGGTACCTACATTGTTTTTAGTCTTATCTAATGTACCCACATTTTTGGGGTTGTGATAGTGGTCTATTACTTTTTCGCTGTATGCCATTTTTAAAAAGTTTAAGGTTCAAAAAAAATCAAAGATTTTATTTTATTGCTGACAGGCTCCTTTGAATTTTTTCCCTGTCAAATTTCAACGGTTAGTGATGTGCCCATTCAATGCTGTTCAAATCTATCCCTTCTTTAAACATTTCCCATAGCGGACTCATTTCCCTCAGTTTATTTACCGTATTACTTACCTGTTCTATGGTATAGTCTATTTGTTCTTCTGTTGTAAATCTTCCTAGTCCAAAACGTAGGGAACTGTGTGCCAGATCGTCGCCCAGACCCAATGCTTTTAAAACGTATGATGGCTCCAATGAAGCAGAAGTACAGGCCGAGCCGGATGATACTGCAATATTTTTATTAAAGCCCATCATCAATCCTTCTCCTTCAACATATTTAAAAGAAATATTGGTAACATGAGGCAACTTGTGTTCTTTATCGCCATTCAGATAGCTTTCTTCCAACTTCAACAATTCAGTTTGCAACTTATCTCTCAATGCACTTACTCGCTTGGTTTCTGCCTCCATTTCATTGAGGCAAATTTCGCAGGCTTTTCCAAAACCTACAATACCGGGTACATTCAAAGTGCCGCTGCGCATACCTCTTTCGTGTCCACCGCCATCAATTTGTGCGGTTACTTTTACTCTTGGGTTTTTGCGACGAACATATAAAGCGCCGATACCTTTTGGTCCATACATTTTATGAGCCGAAAAAGCCATCAGATCGATACCATCTTTATTAACATCCACAGGAATTTTTCCTACGGCCTGTGTAGCGTCGCTAAACACAAGTACATTATGTTTTTTTGCTATAGCACTTATTTCTTTCATGGGCATAATGGTGCCAATTTCATTATTGGCATACATCAGCGCAATGAGAATCGTAGTTGGTTTAATAGCGGCTTCCAGTTCGGCAAGATCTACCAATCCGTTTTCTTTTACTTTCAGGTAAGTTACTTCACCACCTTCTTTCTCTATGTGTTTACAAGTGTCCAATACTGCTTTGTGCTCAATGTTGCAGGTAATGATATGATTGCCTTTACTGGCATACATTTCAAAAACACCTTTGATGGCAAGATTATCAGCTTCTGTAGCACCACTGGTAAAAATGATTTCTTTTGGGTCGGCGCCTATCAATTTGGCTACTTGCTCTCTTGCATAGTCAACGGCTTCTTCGGCCTGCCAGCCAAATGAATGGTTGCGACTGGCTGCATTGCCAAAACTATTGGTGAAATAAGGCAGCATAGCATCTACCACCCTGGGGTCGCAGGGCGTGGTAGCATTATGGTCAAGATAAATGGGAAATTGCAACATGATTGAGAATCCTCGCTTGTTTTGTTTCTATTGCAAAATTAACCTAAATGGGTCTAAGCGGAAAGGTCTAAATTCGTTTCTGAAGTACATTTTACCGAATTCGCAAAGGATTTTATGCAAAAAATTGAACATATTGGCATTGCAGTCAAAAGTTTGAAAGACTCCATACCGCTATTTGAAAAGTTGCTGAACACCGCTTGTTACAAAACCGAGCTGGTGGAATCTGAAAAAGTAAATACGGCTTTTTTTAAAACCGGCCCCAATAAAATTGAATTATTGGAAAGTACTGATTCCGATGGTGTCATTGCACGATTTATTGAAAAAAAAGGTGAAGGTCTTCATCATATTGCCTTTGAAGTAAAAGATATAGATGCTGAAATGAAAAGGCTAAAAAATGAAGGCTTCAGATTATTAAATGAAACGCCCAAAACAGGTGCAGATAATAAATTAGTTTGTTTTGTGCACCCCAAAGACACACAGGGTGTGCTCATTGAACTGTGTATGGAAAAAGAAGTCTGAACTTAATTAATTTCTTTTTCAAACTTTTTCTGAATATCATTTTCCTGCAACTGCAATTTGTTTTTGGAAGCAAATGCTTGCTGCGCTGTTCGAAAACGGTTGTCAAATCCTTTTTCTTCTTCAGTAACTTTCGTTACAATTTCCCTTATTCTATTTTCAATTTCCATTGACGTACCATCCTGTTCTTTCTTCAGGTGTATTAAATCACGATAATCTTTATCAAAAATTTTTTCGTAAAATCCGAATATAGAAACCGCTGCGTCTCTTAAAGTAGAATCATTTTTAAATGGCGACATACCTTTTATTTCGTTCGCCATTTGATGTGCTTCTTTTACACAAGTATCCAGCAACACTTCAGCAGCATCCAAATCGGTTTGAGATACTTTTACAAAATCCATAACTCGCTCAACCAACTTTGTTTGCCTGCCCACAATATAATCGTTATACTCCTGTGCGGTATTATAGGTAACGCCATTGGCTCCTTTCCGGGTTTGTGTTTTACAGGAAATGACAAATACAACACAGGCTAAAGCCAATAAAACAGTTGAATGGTTCTTTATTAAAATTTTCAAATGCTAAAGTTTTGCTTTACAATTTATGAATCAGAATTTATGATTCCCATTTTTTCAACGGCAATCTGCGCCGCTATTTGCGATGCATCTTTTTTATTAAATGCTTTCCCCTCTCCCATATTTTTCCCGTCTAAAACAGCCGCTACCGTAAACAATCGTCTCCCGTTTTCCAATCTTTCATTTATTGTTTCAAACTCCAGCACGATTCCATTTTTATTGGCCCAGCCATAAAGTTTGTTTTTATGGTTTATTTCCAGATGCTCCAGGTCGTCCATAAACATGTGGGGCAGAATAATATTTTCAAGCACCCATTTGGCTGTTTTTTTGTAGCCCAAATCAAGATATAAAGCACCTACCAACGCCTCCAGTGTATTGCCAAAAATCTGACTCACCTTTAGCGAGCCATCCATTTTATTGAATAAAGTAATTTTCTTTAATCCCATACGCACGGCAATATCATTCAACTGCTGACGGTTTACCATTTTGCTCCGCATCTCCGTTAAAAAGCCTTCTTCTTTGTATGGATAACGCTTAAAAAGAAAATCGGCTACGATGGTACTCAGCACCGCATCGCCTAAGTATTCCAGCCTTTCATTATTTTCATCCGCACCCTCTCTGATGGAGCGATGCGTAAGTGCCGTTTTATAAAGCGAATAATTACCGGGTTTAAAACCCAGCATATCTTTCAACTCCTTTTTAAAACTGGAGTTTTCATGTTTTCCTGAAAAGAATTTGAAAAAATCCACGGCGGTTAAGCTACGAAATATTATTGAAATTGTTGGTATTCATCAAATGTAAAAAACCGGCACCGAAAATTCAAGATGTATAATAATTACTCAACATATTTTTTCACAATCACACAAGCATTGTGTCCACCAAAACCAAACGTATTGCTCAATGCTGCTCTTACGGTTCTCTTTTGAGATTTGTTGAAAGTAAAATTAAGTTTGGGGTCCAGTTCAGGATCATCGGTAAAGTGATTGATAGTGGGTGGCACTTCATCATGTATCACTGCTTTTATGCTGGCAATGGCTTCTATTACTCCTGCTGCACCCAAGCAGTGTCCGGTCATTGATTTGGTAGCGCTGATGTTGAGATGGTAAGCATGGTCGCCAAAGACCTGAACAATGGCTTTTACTTCGGCTCCATCACCAATGGGTGTTGATGTGCCATGCGTATTGATGTAGTCAATTTCATCAGCCTTCATACCCGCATCATCCAATGCTACCAGCATTACATTTTTGGCCCCCAATCCTTCGGGATGTGGTGCCGTAATATGGTGTGCATCGGCAGTAGCTCCTGCACCTGCTATTTCGCAATATATTTTTGCGCCTCTTGCTTTGGCATGTTCCAGTTCCTCCAATATTAAAATACCACAGGCCTCGCCCATTACAAAACCGTCACGATCTTTATCATAAGGTCTGCTTGCAGTTTTAGGGTCATGATTTCTTTCACTCATCGCCTTCATGGCATTAAAACCACCCACTCCAGCTTCGCTGATGACTGCTTCGCTTCCTCCTGTTACCAAGATATCGGCCTTGCCTAAACGTATCAGATTGAAAGCATCCATTATAGCATTGGTGCTACTGGCGCAGGCACTTACCACAGCAAAATTTGGCCCACGTAGGTTATGCCGCATACTGATTTGACCGGCAGCAATATCCAGTATCATTTTGGGAATAAAGAATGGATTAAATCGAGGAGTACCATCGCCCCGGGCAAAATCAGTTACTTCGTGTTGAAAGGTGATTAAACCGCCAATACCACTGGCAAATACAACACCAATACGATCAGGGTTAATATTATCTTTTGTAAGACCTGCATCTGCCATGGCTTGGTCGCTTACTACCAATGCAAACTGAGTGAAGCGATCAATTTTTCGGGCTTCTTTTCTGTCCAAATATTGAGTGGCATCAAAACCTTTTACCTCGCAAGCAAATTTGGTTCTGAATTTTGAAGCATCAAATAAAGTAATCATATCGGCGCCTGACACGCCATTGATGAGACTGTTCCAGTATTCATCAACAGTGTTTCCAAGTGGTGTCAGCGCACCCATACCTGTAACAACAACCCTTTTTAATTCCATACGGCTGTAAGATAAAATAGTTAAACCAATCTCACCTTATTTTTTTCATCCCAAATGTAAACAAGGGGATTGAAAAAAATCAGCAAAAAATCGTTCTGAATAAAAACAATTTCAGATGAAATGGCACTTTAGAAAACCATGCTCATCGCTTAATAAGATAAAACCGCCTTCGCTGCATGAGAGCAAACAAAGGCGGTAAGATTATCGTCCCGCTACAAAGCGGAATCCTGTTTTTTACTTGGCGTTTTCGTCCAGGTAAGCAATTGCCTGACCAACCGTAGTGATGGTTTCAGCCTGCTCATCAGGAATAGAGATGTTGAACTCTTTTTCAAACTCCATTATAAGCTCAACGGTGTCTAATGAATCGGCGCCGAGGTCGTTAGTAAAAGAAGCTTCGTTGGTTACTTCTGATTCATCAACGCCCAGCTTGTCAATAATAATTTTCTTAACTCTTGATGCAATGTCTGACATGTTCTTAAAGTTTTGATTACAAGCAGCAAAAATATACTTTTTGAATTAATATGCACCGGAAACACAAATTTTTTCAGAATTATCCCAAATCGCTGAAAATTAATGGGTAGTACCTTCTTTTAAACAATAATAAAACTCAAAATAAAGCTAACAAATGGTTGGTGGTGTTGTTAGTTCTTTGTATTTTGTCGCTACGACGGTTAATCCCAATTTGTTTTTACATTAATTCTTTGTTCATGGCCCTAAAAATTTTGGACCACGGTAGCCCGGAGTATATGCAGATGGTACAGCTGCGTTACGAAATTTTGCGTCGTCCGCTTGGGCTCAATTTTTCTATGGAAGAACTGGAATCGGAAAAAAACAATATGCTGATTGCGGCTTTTGAAGACGAGCATATTTTGGGATGCTGTATGCTGGTAGAAGAAGGACATCAAAAGGTTAGACTTCGGCAGATGGCTGTATTAAATGATTTGCAAGGCAAAGGAGTGGGCAGGGCATTGATGCATTTTGCAGAAAATCTGGCAAGAGATAGAGGGTTTAAAGTACTGACAATGCATGCCCGAAAAAATGCAATTGGTTTTTATGAAAAAATGGGATACCGGGTATCGGGCCACGAATTTAATGAAGTAACCATTCCACATTACGTAATGGAGAAAACATTGTAAAGAATATACTTTTTAGAAAAATCTTTCTTTCTGATATTTTGTGGAATTTATCAACTAAAGATTTCCAATATTGCTTTTACCGGCACTCACTTCGTTAGCCAGCATTTCAATTGTTTTAGATTCAAACAAATCAATGATTAAAGGTTTTATCAATTTATAAGAAGCATGCATCGGACAAGGTTTTTCCTCCGAGCAGTGTTTCAACCCCAAAACACATTTTTCAAGTTTTACATCTTCGCCCATTACTGACAGTACCGACCTTACGGGCAATTTTTTTGCTTTTGCCGAAATATAAAAACCACCGCCCGGGCCACGTACCGAACTTATGATTTTGCCACCTGCTGTAAGTTGCTGCAAAATTTTTGCTGTAAAAGAACGGGGAGAATGAATGGCTTTTGCAATATCAGCAAGTCCCAATTTATTTTCTTCCGTACCCTTTTGAGCAATATATATAACAGCTCTTAGAGCGTATTCTGTTGTTTTTGAAAACATAATCCTAAAATTAGCGATGAACATTGGTATTCAGCCATTCGGCATAAGAATCTTTGGTTTCAAAAAGTTTTAATCTGGCCAATTGTATGGAAGCAGAAAAATGCTTTTCTAAAACCAGGCGAATAAATATTAAAATATTTTCTGCCGTAGGCTCTGCCTCCCAAATTACCAGATTCGCCAATGTACTCAAATGAGACTGTTTGCCAAGATAGCCTTTTGAAAGCAATAATTTATGATCCAATTCTTTTATCACATACTCATTCACCAGTTTCTTTATCTCTTTAAAATCAATTATAAAACCGGGAGGCGGTAAATAATGTTGGTCATCTATTGCCTTCAATACGGTTACATGCAATTCGTAAGAATGTCCATGTATATTTTTGCAAGCACCCTCATACCCTGCAAGGGCATGAGCCATTTCAAAATAAAATATTTTTGTAACCTGTAGCATTTATACGTTATTTAAAAAATTCTAAATTCAGACATCGTAAATTAAGGACAAAAATATCTTTATCGGTTCAATCGGCCAACGTTTGACCATTTTCAAATTGCTTTTTTTGATTCATCATAAAAGGAAAAAAATAGACTTTCAAGTCTAGGTTTCAAGAATTAGGTTTAATTAAGGATATTTTTATCTTTTATTACTAATTTTGCAAACATCCCTTTGAATATTTATATTAAAAATTGATACGTTTAACCCACTCAATCATTTGAAAAACAATACTGACAACAAACCCATAGTTTACGCCTGCTCAGGATGCAGCAGTGCTGCACAAATGACGAATTATCTGGCCTTGCAACTCGATAGAAAGTCGGTGGCAGAAATGAGTTGCATAGTGGGTGTAGGCGGCAACGTAAAAAAGCTTTTACATACAGCAAAATCGGGCCGGCCTATAGTGGTAATTGATGGTTGTCCGCTCTCCTGCGCAAAAGCCTGTCTCAATAATCATGACATTCAGCCTACTCATCATTTTGAACTCAGCAAATTTGGCGTTGCCAAAAAATATCATGCAGATTTTAACTTAGAGGAAGCCAATAAAATATTGCAAACGTTGGAAAACTGTATCATTTCCGGTGAGCAAAAACTATTACAAGAAGCACAAAAACCAAAACAATATAAGGACATAGAAATAATAGAGGTAAGCACAAAAAAGCAACTGAAGGCCTTTATCAATTTCCCACTCGAGTTGTATAAAGGAAACAAATATTATGTACCCCAGCTTTATAAAGACATTGCTGCCACTTTCGATAAAAATCAAAACCCCGCACTTGAGTTTTGTGAAGCAAAATACTGGCTGGCATATAAAGAAGGCAAACTTGCCGGCCGTATTGCAGGAATCATCAATCACAAATTCATAGCACAATGGCAACAACCCTATGCACGTTTTGGCTGGTTTGATTTTATTGAAGATGAAAACACGGCATTTGCACTACTACAGGCAGCAGAAAAATGGGCCAGAGCCAAAGGGATGAAAGCAGTACATGGCCCACTCGGTTTTACCAACTTTGACTATGCTGGTATGCTGACAGCCGGCTTTGAAGAGCTGGGCACTTTTGCAACCATTTATAATTTTCCATACTATCCCGAAACAATTCAAAAAGCAGGATATAAAAAAGAAACCGGATGGGTAGAATATAAAATATCATTGGGCACTCAGGTTTCTGAAAAGTTGCAAAAGTTAGCCGCTATTGTTGAAAGGAGATTGCATTTAACCTCTTTAAAACCAACAACCAAAAAAGAAATACAACCTTTTGCCAATAACATTTTTAATCTGTTGAATGAAGCTTACGCCGGGTTATTTGGTATGGTAGCATTAAATGAACGACAGATCGAATACAATATAAAAAAATACCTTTCCTTTATAAAACCCGAATTTGTGTCGCTGGTATTAGATGCAAATAAGGAATTGGCAGGCTTTGCCATTACCATGCCTTCACTTTCTATTGCTTTGCAAAAATCAGAAGGAAAATTATTCCCGTTTGGTTTTCTTCATATCATGAAAGCGTTCAAAAAAAATAATACGGCAGATTTATTGCTGGTAGCTGTACGCAAAGATCTGCAGGGTAAAGGTGTAAATGCAATGTTGATGAGAGATATTAATCTATCATTCATAAAAAACGGAATCGCTTTTGCAGAGAGTAATCCTGAACTGGAAGATAACCATAAAGTACAATCCATGTGGGAATACTTTGATGCAAGACAACATAAACAAAGAGCCTGTTTTATGAAATCATTATAGCACACCAAATATTTGTCAACAAAATTTATGTTCATATTAGAAATTCTTTGCCATGCAGAAACAGGTAAGTCTTTTAGCTCCGGTAGGCTCATTTGAAAGTTTGCAGGCCGCCATCAACAGTAAGGCCGATGCTGTTTACTTTGGGGTAGAGCAGCTAAACATGAGAACCCGCTCCTCATACCCATTTTCCATTAAGGACTTAAAACAAATCAAATCCATTTGCAAAAAAGCGGGTATTCGCTGCTATCTCACCTTAAACACGGTGATGTATGAACATGATATGCAGTTGCTGAGAAATATTTTAAAGGAAACCCAAAAACAAAAAATTGATGCAGTCATAGCATCTGATTTTGCAGTACTGGAACTATGCAGGCAAATGAATATACCCGTACATATTTCTACACAGGCCAACATCAGCAATCTTGAATCGGTAATATTTTTTTCAAAATATGCTGATGTAATGGTGCTGGCAAGGGAACTTACGCTGGTGCAGGTAAAAAAAATAACCGACGCCATAAAAAGAAAAAAAATAAAAGGGCCGTCCGGTGAGTTGGTACAGATTGAAATTTTTATACATGGCGCATTGTGCATGGCTATTTCAGGCAAATGTTATTTAAGCCTGCACGCACAAAACGCATCGGCCAACCGTGGTGCATGTGTACAAAACTGCAGAAGAGCTTATGAAGTAACCGATAAAGTATCGGGTGAAGCACTGGTGATAGAAAATGAGTACATCATGTCGCCGAAAGATTTGTGTACTATAGATATACTGGATCAGGTAATAGCCAGTGGTGTCGCTGTTTTGAAAATTGAAGGACGTACCAAAGGAGCCGATTATGTTCAAACAGTTACAAATTGCTATAGAGAAGCCATAGAAGCTGTGCATTATGGAACTTACAATGCACACAAAATTGAACAGTGGAAAAAGCAATTAGCCACTGTTTATAATCGTGGTTTTTGGGAAGGATATTATTTAGGAAGAAAAATGGGTGAATGGACTCCGCATCCGGGCTCGGCCGCTACCGAGAAAAAAATTTATATTGGTAAAGGAAGTAAATATTATCCCAAAATAGGTGTGGGAGAATTTATAATAGAATCAGGTAAGTTAAAAACCGGTGACCATATCATGATTACAAGTACACATTGCGGCATGGTAAAAGAAAAACTTAATTCCTTGATTGTAAATGGCAGCGAGCAAACAACTGCCGAAAAAGGCGATAAGATTACTTTTCCATTTGCCACTAAAGTAACCGCTTCGGATAAAATGTATAAAATTATTGCAGATGGCTAAGTTGATACAACATAGAAATAAATGTATTGGCTGTGGCGTTTGTGAAAATATGCAGCCGGAATACTGGCGTATGTCAAAAAAAGACGGAAAAGCAACTTTGCTAAACAGCCAGCAGAAAAATAATGTTTATGTGCTTCATATTGCTGATAAAAATATTTCTCTATCGCGGCTAACGGCTAAGGCCTGCCCTGTAAGAATTATTGCTGTACAATGAATAAAGAGATTGAAATATTTATAAATAAACAAACCTGTGCCACCATTTGTTGCATAGATGCTGAAGGAAATCCCTATTGCTTCACCGTTTTTATTGCCTTCAACAGTGATCAGGTTCTTTTATATTTCAAATCATCAGTAGCAACCCATCATTCCAAAATTATACATACCAATCCAAAAGTAGCAGGTACCATTTTGCCCAATAAGTTAAGCAGGTTTTCAACCCAGGGCATTCAGTTTCAAGGAGTGATTTTAGTCAATGAAAACCCACTTACCCTTCAAGCAACTACGCACTTTTATAAAAGGCATCCGTTGGCTTTAGGTGTGCCGGGTGAGGTTTATACATTGCAACTCAATCAGATAAAATATTCGGGACTGCATCTTGGCATAAAAACAAAACTGCGCTGGAGCCGGGACGAAATGTCATCAAAAAGTAAATAAAAGCATTTAAATACTTTTATTATATTTTTCCTTTACCTTTGTTCTTTAAACAAAACACTTCATCATGGAAACAACTACGGAGAATATTCTGAATGTAACACTGCTGGAACCCAGGCAAAAGCATCCTACCATCTTCAATCGCTTTGACGAGCTGAATGAAGGCGAGAGTCTCATCATACACAACGACCACGATCCCAAGCCGCTATATTATCAGCTATTAGGTGAGCGGGGAAATATTTTTAACTGGGAATATCTGGAACAAGGACCTCAGTGGTGGAAAATAAAAATCACCCGTCGCATCAGCGGAGAAAATGAAGAAACGCTTGGAGAAATTGCTGCAAAAGATTTACGCAAGGCGCAGATTTTTAGAAAATATGGTTTGGATTTTTGTTGCGGTGGCAAAAAAACCGTGAAAGAAGCTTGTAGCGAAAAAGGATTAGATGTTGCAAAAATTGAACAGGAATTATTGCAGGCTGATAAAGTGGTCAGCAGCAGGCCGCTTCCTTATAATGAATGGGAACTGGATTTTCTGGCCGATTATATTGTAAATACACATCACAGTTATGTAAAGAAAAATCTTCCTGACATACTGGCTTATGCAAACAAAGTTGCCCGGGTACATGGCAGCCGTCATCCCGAACTTTTGCCGGTAAGAGAACTGGTAGAAGAAGTGTACAATGAAATGATGAACCACATGGTAAAAGAAGAACGTATATTATTTCCTTACATAAAAGATATTGTAACGGCTCAAAAAAATACACAACCACTTCAGGCATCTCATTTCGGTACGGTTCAAAACCCCATCAATATGATGGAGATGGAGCATGAAGTAGTAGGAAAGAACATGGAAGAAATCAGAACACTTACTCAAAACTATGTGTTGCCTGACGATGCCTGTGCTTCATATAGTTTGCTCTACAGAATGTTAGATGAGTTTGAAGAAGACCTTCACATACACGTACATCTTGAAAATAATATTCTTTTTCCAAAAGCGCTTAAGGCAGAGCAACAATTGAATGCCTGAGCGATTACAGGAAAGTTCCCTTCTTTATTTTCTTAGTGTTTTGGTTTGAAAAGAAGGGCAACTTTCCTGTTCTCTTTTTATATATTGAGTGGTAAGTCTTTAGTGAATATCTGATATTTGAATCATCATGACGATTTCAGTCAATACAAAAATTGCACAAATATTAAAACAGCACCCTGCTGCTTTAGAAGCCATCATCAGCATATCGCCCAAGTTTAACAAACTAAGAAATCCGCTGCTGCGAAAAATTATGGCTTCACGTACCACCATTGCCATGGCCAGCAAGGTGGCCGGTTGTACGGCCTCCGATTTTTTTGAAAAACTGAAACCACTGGGTTTTGCCATTGACGATAAAACAGAAGCTTCAAAAATTGAAACCACAAATCAGCTACCGGCTTTTATAAATAGCCTTGATGAAAAAAAGGTGGTTGAGCTAGATGTGCGGCCCATTATTGCCGCCGATAAAGACCCCTTTAAAGAAATAACCGGAACAATAAAGCAACTGGACCCGGGTGCTGTATTGAAACTGATCAATAGTTTTGAACCCACTCCGCTCATTGCATTATTAAGTAAGCAGGGATTTCAATACTTTGTGGAAACCGTGCATGAAGATTTGGTGATTACTTATTTTCTTAAACCTGAAAAAACCACCGATGCGGCTGCCCCTCCCGAAAAAAATGATGGCGATTGGGAAGCAATTATCAAGAAGTTTGAAAACAAACTGGTGACGATAGATGTACGGCAAATGGAAATGCCCAAGCCTATGATGACGATTCTGGAAGCACTGGATGTGCTGGCTGACGATCAGGCACTTTATGTATATCACAAACGCATCCCCGTATTTTTACTTCCCGAATTGCAGGAAAGAAAATTTGATTACCGCATCAAAAAAATAGGTGACGGCGAAGTGTACTTATTAATTTTTAAACCATAACATGTTTGGTGCTTTTCCATCGGGTTCCGTAGTAAAAAACACGACACATAAAGTAGTAGTGCCCTTCTATCTTTATGCATCCCTTTCTTTTCTGGTAAGCACAGTACTGCTGCTGTTATCAACAGAAGCATTTACACAACATTATTTTCATCCACATATTTTAGCGCTTACACACGGTATGGCATTGGGTTGGGGTACTATGATTATTTTGGGAGCCAGCCACCAACTGGTGCCCGTGCTTATTGAAAAAAGTTTGCACAGTGTAAAGCTGGCACATGCTTCTTTCTGGCTGGCAGCTATAGGCATTCCACTGTTGGTTTATGGATTTTTTGTGTTCAATATGGGATGGCCTGCCAAATGGGGTGGCCGCTTTGTTTTGCTTTCTGTTATTTGTTATTTCATCAATCTCTGTATCAGCATATCAAAAAGTAAATCAAAAAATGTACATGCATATTTTGTTTTAGCAGCTACTGCCTGGCTATTACTTACTGTGTTTTATGGCTTGTCATTAGTGTACAACTTCACTTACAACTTTATGCCTAAATCTTCAGTAGCCTATTTGCCCATACATGCACATACAGGAGTGATAGGTTGGTTCTTGTTGTTGATTGTAGGTGTGGGCAGCCGGTTGATTCCTTTATTTCTTATTTCAAAGTATAAAAACGACCGTCTGCTGTGGATCATCTTCTTTTTAATAAACGCAGGATTGATTTCCTTTGTACTGATATTTCTTTTTGCTCCCGGTAATTCGCTATTTATGCTGCCCGTTATTGCCGTATTGCTGGGTCTTATGCTTTTTGCTGTGTACTGTTATAAATGTTATAAACATCGCATTAGAAAACAGGTGGACGAGCAGGTAAAAATATCACTCCTTTCGGTGCTGATGATGTTGATACCGCTTATTTTCTTAGTAAGCATCACCGGATTGCTGTTTTCCAATGATATAAATGGAAGAATGGCACTTATATATGGTTTTATTATTTTCTTTGGATGGATAACTGCTATTATTCTGGGCATGACATTTAAAACGCTGCCTTTTATTATTTGGAACAAAGTATATCACGATAAGGCCGGACTAGGTAAAACGCCCAATCCAAAAGACTTGTTCAAAAGCAAGATTTTTTCTTTAATGGTGGTGACTTATCTGGGCGGTTTTGTTCTTTTTATAACAGCCGCCACTTTGTCAAATGTTTTATTACTCAACATTGCAGCTATCATATTGATAGTAACGGCAGTGCTATACAATATGAACGTATTCACGGTGGTAAATCATAAAGCAAAAATGCTATGAATGTAGTTACCAATAATAATATTAAATGTACCATTGCACTGGCTGCATTAGAAAATGTAATTGATCCCGAAATTGGGTTAAACATTGTGGATCTGGGGCTGGTATATCAATTAGATTTTGATGAAGAAGGAAAAAAAATCTTTTTATCCATGACACTCACTACGCAGTTTTGCCCCATGGGTGAATCCATAACGGCTGCTGCGAAAAGAGCATTGGAAACTACCTTTGATGGAGAAGAAGTAATATTAAACCTGACCTTTGACCCTCCCTGGAATTATGAACGTATTTCTGATGAAGGAAAAAAATTTCTAAACTATTAATTATGCTGAGCCTTACTTGCAAAACAGCCATTAAAGCGGTTATCTATCTGGCTTCAAAATTTGAAACCGGAGAAAAAGCAGGCATTCTTGAAATAGCACATACCATAGATGCAAGCGAGCATACAGTAGGCAAGGTATTGCAACTGCTGGCGAAAGAAAATATCATCAACAGCAGCAAGGGACCAAACGGTGGATTTTTTTTAAATGCAAAACAAATTCAGCTTCCCATTATTCAAATTGTAGAAACCATTGATGGCAAAAATGTTTTTAACCAATGTGGTTTGGGGTTGAGCAAATGCTCTGCCACCCACCCCTGCCCTATTCATAATGATTATAAAAAGGTGAGAGATCTTTTTCAGCAATTGTGCAAAGAGAAAAAAATTGCGGACCTCTGCGAGCCGGTTAACAGTGGAGTTGCCTATTTGTTTGGCTGATTATAGTTTTTCAAATCTTGCCTGAAAGAAACGTAGATATTTTGGTTCGTACACCATTTTCAATCCTTTGATCTGATGCCTGCGTTCAAAAACCCTCGCTGTTGATTCAGCTATCACATCCATGTGCGCCTGTGTATATACACGACGGGGAATGGTAAACCTAACCAGTTCCAGTTTTGGAAAATAATTTTCGCCATTGGGTTTTCTACCGGCAGATACTATGCCTCTTTCCATTGTTCTCACCCCCGAATCCAGATACACTTCCGCTGCCAGTGTTTGTGCCGTATAGGCAGTTTGTGGAATATGAGGTAGAAATTTTTTTGCATCCACAAAAATCCCATGACTTCCTGTTGGCCTTACAATTGGAATACCATAGTCTTTCATTTTTTCACCAAGGTAAATTACTTGTCCTACCCTAGCTCTGATGTGATCATCATCCACACTTTCTTTTATGCCAATGGCCATGGCTTCCATATCTCTGCCTGCAAGGCCACCATACGTGTGCAGGCCTTCATACACCACCACCATATTTCTTGCTTCTTCAAAAATATTCCAATCGTTGATGGTTAAAAACCCGCCAATGTTTACCAATGCATCTTTTTTGGCACTCATGGTAGCGCCATCGGTAAGTGAGCAGATTTCTTTTACAATTGCTTTTACAGATTTGTTTCCGTAGTCTTTTTCTTTCTGCTGTATAAAATATGCATTCTCTGCCACACGAGTCATATCATGTATGATGAGGATGCCATGCTTCTTGGTATATGCTCTCAGTTCTTTCAGGTTTTTAAGACTGATGGGCTGACCACCTGCCATATTCACACTGGTAGCAATACTTACGTAGGCAATTTTTTTTGCCCCATATTTTTTTACCAGCTTATCCAGTTTACTCAAGTCCACATTTCCTTTAAAGGGAAACTCATTATCCGGATCGTGTGCTTCATCTATAATGATATCTTCAAACCGGCCACCGGCCAGCTCTTGGTGCAGCCTTGTTGTAGTGAAATACATATTGCCGGGCACGATATTGCCTTTCTTAATCAAAATTTTTGAAAGAATATTTTCTGCACCACGTCCTTGATGTGTGGGCACCAAATATTTATATCCATAAACTGATTTTACGACATCTTCCAGATGATAAAAATTTTTGCTTCCGGCATAGGCTTCATCTCCCATCATCATGCCTGCCCATTGCCGGTCACTCATGGCAGATGTTCCACTATCGGTAAGCAAGTCGATATACACATCTTCCGACTTTAGCAGAAATGTATTATAGCCTGCTGCTGTCAATGCTTTTTTCCGTTGGGCAGGTGTGGTCATTTTCAACAACTCCACCATTTTCATTTTATAGGGCTCAGCCCAGCTTCTTTTTATTTTTGTTGCCATCGTATTTTATTTTACAGGTTTCAATTTTGCAGTGAAATGTCTTAGCAGCGGTGTTTCTTCTATAATTTCCAATCCGCCTATATGATTTCTTTTTTCAAATACCTCAGTAATCACTTCAGCCACATAGTCAATATGACTTTGTGTATATGCACGGCGAGGAATAGCCAGTCGTACAAGTTCTAAGGCCGCAGGAACTAGTTGATTGTTGTTGTCATATTTTCCAAACATCAGCGATCCTATTTCTACACTGCGTATGCCACCTTCTGTATAAAGTGCACAAGCCAGTGCCTGACCGGGATACTGATGCACAGGAATATGTGGCAGAAATGCTTTAGCATCGAGATACACGGCATGACCACCTGCAGGTTGCATTACAGGCACACCGGCTGCTATTAGTTTATGAGTGAGGTATTCAATACTGCGAATGCGATACTGTAAATAATTTTCATCCATTACTTCCTGCAATCCTATGGCGATGGCTTCCAGATCACGACCTGCAAGGCCACCATAAGTTGTAAAACCTTCGGTAATGATGAGCAGGTTGCGGCAACTGTTTGCCAGCTCCAAATCTTTCATTGCAAGAAATCCGCCGATGTTTGCAAATGCATCTTTCTTAGCACTCATAGTGCATCCATCGGCATAAGAAAAAAGTTCGGCCGCTATTTGTGGTACAGGGATATTGGCATATCCAGCTTCCCTTAGTTTTATGAAATAACAATTTTCAGCAAAGCGACAAGCATCAATAAAGAAAGGAATATTATTTTCTTTGCAAACGGCGCTTACTTCTTTAATGTTTTGCATGCTCACCGGTTGTCCACCGCCTGAGTTGTTGGTAACTGTCATGATCACCATTGGAATATTGGCTACTCCAATTTCTGCAATCGTTCTTTTCAAAGTTGCGACATCCATGTTTCCTTTAAAGGGTGCGGGTATAGATGGATGTTTGCCTTCTTCGCAGGGCAAATCAATTCCGGCAGCACCAGAAAATTCAATGTTGGCCCGGGTAGTATCAAATAAAGTATTGCTGATAAAATATTTTCCGGCACCGCCCAGTATAGAGAAAAGAATTTTTTCGGCAGCCCTACCCTGATGCGTGGGAATAGCAATGGGATAGCCGGTAATTTCTTTAATAACTTTTTCAAAACGAAAAAAACTGGGACTGCCTGCATAAGACTCATCTCCTTTCATAATGCCCGCCCATTGATTGCTGCTCATGGCACTGGTGCCACTGTCGGTAAGCAAGTCAATCAACACATCGTTGGCTTTAATTAAAAAAGGATTATAAAAAGCATTGGAAAGAATTGTTTCTCTTTCTTCACGGGTATTAAAATAAATAGGTTCTACCGATTTTATTTTGAAGGGTTCAATAATTGTACGCATATAAAAGTTTTGCCTGTATGGCTACAGTGAATAAAAAATAGAATTACTAATCTTGTGTAGGCAAAACTTCAGGTGGGACGGCGAATTATATTTTTCCAGATAATCATCATCATAACCAGCGCAAATGTAGCAGCAGGTACTAATACCGATTATGATTTTAATCAGCAAAAGGAGTTACCCGAAATGAAAATGATAAGAATTAAAGTTTAGATCAAACACCAAACTGCTGCAGATGATGATCAATATGTTTCCAGGTAGCCTTGCTCCAGTTTTCCTTGGTGAGTTTTCCAAAAACCGGATGCCGGTCAGATAATATGTTTGCTTCGGTAAATCGGTTTACCATATTCAGCAGCCCGTGTTTTTCTTTTTCAAAATCCTTCTCTGAACCATAAGTAATAAATGAAGGTGATGTAGGCAGATTTTGTTTATAAGGTTTATCATCCCAAAGTTTAGACTTGAAAAGCGGGAAAATCATTTTCATCAGCCAGTTTACTTTTACTGATTTTCCATCTAAAGCAATGGCCATTGGCTCCTGCAGGTGTGCCAGCATTTGTGCTACATTCATCTTTCCCCATTTGGGTAGCGATTGTGATGTCAGCCTATTAATTCTATCTTCAATTTCCTGTTTTACGGCAGGCTCAAATAAGTTTTTTACTTCCATGTTTCTTTTTTATCAAAGTAAGGAATCGTGTCGTCATTAACCGGCAACTGCTGATTCCAATATGCCCAGGTTATTATTTCTCCGTCTTTGGTTTTTAACAGACGGCCAAAAATAGCATTGATTGGGTTAAAAGTATAATCTGTTACGCCAACGGTAAATGTGTCTATCGCAGGTGCAATTTCAACTGCGTCTTCGCCTTCTGCAGGTTTAGGAGTGGCAGCTTTTGCCGGTGGCGATGGCATTGCTATCACCGTATAACCATTTGCTTTAAGCAAATTTTTTAAAAAAGATAAACGTTCCGGCTTTACATTTTTTTCCACGATGCCGCAACGAACGCCATCCAAATCTTCGTATTCATGATTTTTATTGAGTGCCATGGTTCAATCAATTAAAAAAATATTGTGATCAGTTCTCTGATATAATCATACAAAGGCCCTATCAGGCCGGCTAAAATAATACCGGCCGCACAAATAACTAACCCCATTTTCGCATAACCATTTACCAAAACTTTTTCAACCGGGTTTTCATTTTTATCCATAAAAACGGCTCTTACAATTTTCAAATAATAAAAAAGTGAGATGACCATATTTAATCCGGCAATCAATATCAGCCAGAAATTTCCTTTCACACTTCCTGCGGTCAGCAAAAATAGTTTTCCAAAAAAACCTGCCGTAGGCGGAATGCCTGCCAGCGAAAATAATGCAATTGCCAACATCCAGCTCAGAAAGGGATTGGTTTTGTACAAGCCTTTATACTCATCAATGTTTTCTTTACCGGTTTTTTCTGATATAATAGCGGCTACACCAAAGGCAGCCAGGTTTGAAAAAACATAAATCAAAATAAAATAAGTAACCGATGCCATGCTATCCACACCGGTTCCAGTAATCGCAACTAATATAAATCCTACTTGTGCAATAGATGAGAATGCCAGAAATCGTTTTATGTTTTGCTGGCGCAATGCAAATAAATTGCCAATGAGCATGGTAAGCACCGATAATACAACCAGCATCCAGTACCAGACAGTTTCCAATGGAGCAAATACTTTGTACAAAACAGTAATGAAAATAAATGCGACTGCCCCTTTTGAAATTACTGAAAGATATGATGTGGTGGCAATGGGTGCCCCTTCATATACATCGGCAGTCCATAAATGAAAGGGAACAACAGAAAGTTTAAACGTAAATGCTGTAAAGAAAAAAACGAAAGCGAGTATTTGCAGCGGATTATCTGTAACTACCTGTGCTAATGAATCAAAACTGATCGTGCCTGTAGCACCATAGATTAATGAAATTCCAAATAACAATACAGCCGATGCAAAGGCCGAAATAAATATCAGTTTCATAGCACCTTCCGATGCACTCTTTTTATGCAAATCAAAATTCGCCATTGCCGCCACCGGAATACTGGCCAGCTCAAGTGACAAATAAAACATCAACAGATTGCCGCTTGATATCAGTAAAAACATGCCTAGCAATGAGGAGCACATCAATAGAAAAAACTCCGGCAGATGCTCGGATTTCTTCAACCAGTCGCTGCACAATAATGAAATGAGATAAACCCCAAGACTTAAAATATTTTTTTGAAACGCCAGTAAGCCGTTTGTATGATACATATCGGCAAACAAGGTTCCGGACTGAATGAAAAAGAATCCGCCGATAAAATTGAGTAACAACAATAATTGTATCCAGGGCAACCATTCCACATTTTTACTTTTGCCCGCAATCTTTACAATCAGCAAAAAGAAAATAATGGCCGTAACCGCCAACTCCTGTTTCATTATTAAGAAAAAATCACTCATTGATAAAATTTCCTTGTTGCGTTTTCAAATATTTCTTAGTTACCCGTAAACCGGTTCATGATCATTTCTGCAGATGGTTTCAATAATTTATTCAACCACTCCGGCATGATGCCAATGGCCAATATACCGCCAATCAAAATGATCAATGCCAGTTTTTCATTCCAGGTTGCGTCTTTCATACTATTGCTTTCCATTCCCTTTGTAATATTATTTACAAACAATGGGCCCATTGCTACTTTACCAATTGCTCTTAATATATAAACCGCAGTAACCACAATGGAAACACAAGCGGCGATGGTTGCTATGCGATGAAAAGCATCTGCATTTTCCCATGAGCCTACAAATACTGTCATCTCTGCTACAAAACCGCTTAGACCCGGCAAGCCCAGTGAACAAAGACCAACAATAAAAAAAGCAGTCATGGTAAAAGGCAACAACTTCATCAATCCACCCATTTCATTTACCTGTCTTGTATGTGTACGGTCATATATTATTCCTATCACTGCGAAGAAAAGAGCTGTCATCACACCATGACTTACCATTTGTAGCAAAGCACCGGTGAAAGCTGTTTGTGTAAGCATACCTATGCCCAATAAACTAAAACCCACATGACTAACGGAAGAATAAGCGTTGATATATTTCAAATCCTTCTGCATCATTGTTGCAAAAGCGCCATATAAAATGGCAATGGCCGAAAGAATGATGATGATGTTGGCATATTCTCTGGCTCCTTCAGGTAATAAAAAAGTAGCAATGCGAAGACATCCATAACCACCGAGTTTCATAGAGATGCCGGCCAGAAACATTGACCCGGCCGTAGGAGCCGAAGAGTGACCATCGGGCACCCAGGTATGAAATGGAAATAATGCAGTAAACACACCAAAGCCTATGAACAAAAGCGGGAACACCGTTTTTTGCAATTGGCCGTTGATATTTGTGTGCGAAAGTTGCAGCACATCAAATGTATGACCTGCATTAAAATACAACAGCAATATTCCTACCAGTATCAATGCAGAGCCACCCATCAGCATCAAAGCCAGTTTATTGGCAGCATACTCCTTTTTACCACTTCCCCAAATGCCAATTAAAAGATATTTTGGTATTACCGAAATTTCAAGAAAGAAAAACAGAACAAATAAATCAAGCGAAATAAAAAATCCAAAAGCACCCAATGCAAGTAACAGCAGCAAGAAATAAAATTCCCTCGTCATCTTCTCAATCTTCCACGATACCAGCACACCTGCTACCAGCACAAAAGAGGTTAATAAAATCATTGCAACGGCAATACCATCTACTCCAAAATGAAAATTAATTTCAGGATTGCTGATAAATTTAAAATGATCTTCAAATAAAACTACGGCGGTATTTCCGGTATCCCGTTCCTGATTATATGCAAAAAATAAAAAAACGGCTGCAGCTAATTGTGCTACCGACCCGAACAGTGAAATCCACCTGACCATTGCACGACTACGCACCGGCAAAATTGCCAGTGAAGTGATTAATGGAATGCATAATAACAATAATAAGTTCATTCAATTTTATTTCCAGACATAAATAATAATTGCCGCCATCACTACTGCTGCCATTAAATAAAGCAAGGTATAAGACTGCAATTTTCCTGATTGAAATTTTTTAATTCTCCCCGATAACCATTGTGTGGCATTGCCGGTTAAATTCACCATACCGTCCACAACATTTTTGTCGAACCATGCTGCCGGTCTTCCTATCAGGTTAAATATTACTTTCTTAGTAATGAATAAATAAATTTCATCAATATAAAATTTATGATAAGAAGCCTTGTACAAAGCACCAAATGATGAACTCAATTTATCCGGCAATGGATTTTGCTTTTTATACATTATCCATGCTGAAACGATACCTGCAATACCCAAAACCACCGGTAATATTGAAAAACTCAAATCAAAATGTGATTCCAATGGCCTTCCGTCTGTACTTACATATTTACCAAAAGGAATATACCCTGCTGCGGCGGCACCTATGGCCAAAATAATTAAAGGCAGCATCATTACAAAAGGTCCTTCACTTTTTTTATACGTTTGGATTTCACTGTGTGCAAGATGCTCACGATTCCAAAATATTGAAAAGTAAAGTCTGAACATATAAAATGCCGTAAGCCCGGAAGTAAATAATGCAATCCAATAAATAGCAGCGTTGTGTTGGTAAGCTGCTAACAATATTTCTTCCTTACTAAAAAAGCCTGATAAGAAAGGGAAGCCTGCAATAGCCAGGCAGGCTATTAAGAAAGTAATATGTGTAATGGGCATTGATTTTCTAAGGCCGCCCATGTCTTTCATTTCATTGCTGTGTACATAATGTATAACGGCACCGGCACCTAAGAATAATAATGCCTTAAACATGGCATGCGTAAATAAATGAAACATAGAAGCTGTAAAACCCAATCCTGCTTCCCCGCCATATTTTGAAACACCGAGTGCAAACATCATAAAACCAATCTGGCTCATGGTGGAGTAAGCAAGCACCCGTTTAATATCCGTTTGTGTACAGGCAATGATGGCCGCAATAACAGCGGAGATGGCACCCACCCAACCAATCACTTCCAGTACAACCGGTGTCGTAATAGCAAATATGGGAAACAGTCTTGCTACTAAATAAACACCGGCCACTACCATTGTAGCTGCATGTATTAATGCCGATACCGGTGTGGGGCCTTCCATAGCATCGGGTAACCAGATGTGTAATGGAAACATAGCGCTCTTACCAGCTCCACCCATAAAAATTAATAAACCACCCCAGGTTACGGCCGATACACCGAGAAATGAAGAAGCAACAGCAGTCTTCAGTGTTGACGATTCGGGTTGTGTAAGCGTTTGAATCATTGTATTAAAATCGAGCGAACCCGAAACATAAGAAAGTACAAGTATGCCGATTAAAAAGCCAAGATCAGCAAAGCGGGTTACAATAAATGCTTTCTTACAGGCAGCCACTGCGCTCGGTTTGTCGTAATAAAAACCAATCAATAAATAAGATGAAACACCTACCAGTTCCCAAAACATATATATCTGAAATATATTGGAAGAAAGCACCAGACCCAGCATAGAAAATGTAAACAGGCCCAGATAAGCATAGTAGGTACTAAATCTTTCTTCCCTTTTCATATAACCCAGACTGTAGATATGCACCATTAATGAAATTAATGTAACCACTACGATCATCATCATAGATATGGAGTCAAGATACAAGCCCATATCAATAGAAAGATTTTCGGAGAATTGAAGCCATGTATATTTAAATGCAATAACGGGTTGATATACACCATTGAAACCTGAAGAAAAATATTGATAAGCCGTATAAAATGCTAAAGCAGCTGAAATAAATAAAAATAAAGTACCTATGATACCTGCTGCTTTACCGAAATATTTTTTTCCCAGCAGGCCAAGCAATACAAAGCCAGCCAGCGGCAGTAGTGGAATCAGTGCTATGTAGCTTAGGTTGTTCATAAAACTATTTACAACTTGTGTTCGTTTTAATATTTTAAATTTTCAGCAGATTCTACATCTACCGATTGATGACTTCTGTACAAATTAATAATGATGGCAATGGCCACAGCGGCTTCAGCAGCGGCAATAGCAATTATAAACAAAGTAAAAAACAGTCCATCCATTTTGTCGGGCCACACATATTTATTAAAAGCAATAAAGTTCAGGTTCACGCTGTTCAAAATGAGTTCAATGCTCATGAGCATCGTAATCAAATTGCGACGGGTGAAAAAACCGTACATGCCGATAAAAAAAAGAGCGGCACTGATAAATAAAATTTGTTCCAATCCCGGTGAAGTCATAAATCAATAAATATTAAATATTAAACAAGGAATGATGAATGGTGAAGTTTAGGTATCATTTGGTATTCTTTTTATATTTTTTTGTTCCGTATTCAAATTTTCCCGCTTTTCCCGCATCGCAATCACAATACACCCCACCATAGCGGCAAGCAACAACATAGAAATCACTTCAAAAGGCAATGCAAATCCGCTTTCTTCCACATTCAACATTTGTCGCCCAATATCGTTTACCGATGGAGAAGTAACTGGAGCAACCGAAACCGGAAATTCATGCTGCAATACCTGCACCATCGTTAATGCAAACCCGCAAAAAACAGCTAGTGCCGAAAATATCTTACGTTCCATTTTTTGTTTGGGTAATTTTTCTCCAGCCTGCTGTGTCAAAAAAATGGAAAAAATAATCAATACAGCAATGCCGCCGGCATATACCACAATCTGCACTGCAGCAATAAATTCATACTGCATCCAGAAATAAATACCGGCGATTCCTATTAATGTAAATAAAAGATAAATGGCCGCACGAAAAATATGGCGGGTGGTAACGGAAAGTACACCACTCACAAGCGTTAAAGCAGCCAACAAATAAAATATTATAGTCGATCCGGTCATAAATATGTTTTTCTTACTCCATTCGCATCACTCCACGCCATCCATTATTTTAGATTCGGGTTTATTTAAAATTTTTGTCAGTTTATTTCTGTCAAACACACTATGCTCAAAAGTCTGTGCCATTTTTATAGCATCGGAAGGACAGGCTTCCACACACAGGTTGCACATCGTACACAACTCAAGATGATAAACTAATTTATCAATCGCTTTTTTCTTTTTGCCTTCCGGCGTCAATTCATTTTTAAAAATCACTTTTATGGAACCATTGGGGCAAGCCAGTTCGCAGGCCTGACAACCCGTGCAGCGGTGTTCATTTTTCTCATTATGAGGCATCACTACTTCGCCTTTAAACCGTTCCGGAAGTTTTAAATCATTTCGGTTGTCGGGATATTGTTGCGTGATGATTTCCTTATGATGCGTAAAGTAGTAACCGGTACGCTTCATCCCTTTCAACAATGAAGTGAAGCCATTCCAAATATCTCGTATGTATTTACCGGCGTTCATTAAAAATGCCATTTTAAAATCGCCATAGCGGTTATCAATAATAAATTAATCATACTAATCGGCAATAAATACTTCCATTCCAGTCTCAATAATTGATCTATTCGCAATCGTGGAAATGTCCATCTAAACCACATTATCAAAAATATCAGGAAAAATGTTTTGCCAAAAAACCAAACACTGGAAGGAATATAATCCATGGCATGATTAAAACCTTCCCAAAGGCCGATGTGTAACGGCATAGGGCCACCCAAAAATAATGTAGCGCCAATAGCACATACGATAAACACGTTTACATATTCTGCCAGAAAGAAAAGGGCAAACTTCATTCCCGAATACTCTGTATGAAAGCCTGCCGTAAGTTCGCTCTCCGCTTCTGCCATATCAAAAGGTGCTCGATTTGTTTCCGCGGTTACCGCAATAATAAAAGTGATAAAAGCAATGATAACAGGAATATGACCTTTGAATATCCACCAGCCATCGGCCTGTGAAGCGATGATGGTAGAAAAGCGCAAGTCGCCTGTCAATACAATAATTGCAAGTATGGATAACCCGGCAGAAAGTTCATAACTCACAATTTGTGCGCCACTACGCATGGCTCCCAGTAATGAATATTTATTATTACTCGCCCATCCTGCCATTAAAATACTGATGACGGATAATGATGAAACGGCTGATACATACAGTACACCGATATTTATATCCCACAGTTGAAAATTGGAAGCAAAAGCAATGGGTGCCAGCAACAGCATGGCCACTATCATGGCTATAAACGGTGCCAAGTTAAATAAAGTTTTATCAGCTCCCCAGGGTGTCATTCCTTCTTTCACCATCAGCTTCACTGTATCTGCCAGCGATTGAAACATTCCTTTAGGTCCCACACGATTAGGCCCCAGTCTTATCTGCATCCATGCCGAAACTTTTCTCTCCATAATCACCAACACTAGCCCCAGCAGTGCAAATAGACCAATAACACAAACACCGGCAATGAGCATTTCAAAAATCATTGTCCATGTTGTGTTAAACTGATTGCTCAGCCAGTTATGAATGTTATTTGCTATGTCTGAAAAGCTCCACATAAATTACTTCCTAAAAAAATTTTAATCATTAACCATTTCTCAATTATCATTCTTCTTCTTCCTTCATCATATATCATTCCTTGTTCAATATTCATGATTTTTTATTCCTCACACTTATCTATCAATATCCGGTATCACCAAATCCAGCGTTCCCATCATCGCTATCAGGTCACCTATTTTTCCGCCTCTTGCAATGGTATCCAATACTGATAGATTAGAAAACCCGGGTGACCGAAATTTAATTCTGTACGGCGTGGTGCCGCCCTCACTCAGGATATAAACACCCAACTCTCCTCTTGCTGTTTCCACTCTTGTATAAAATTCTCCTTTTGGCAACTTCAATACGGCTTTTGTTTTGGCCTGAAATTCTCCTTCGGGAATATTATCAATCAACTGCTCTATGATTTTTATGGATTGATTCATTTCCCTTATCCGCACCATATAGCGGGCAAATGAATCGCCACCGGTTTCCAGTACTTCATCAAACTCCAGTTTATCATAAATTTCATAAGGATGAAGTTTTCTGATATCACAACTCACCCCACTGCCTCTTGCTACAGGTCCGGTGCATCCATAAGAAACTGCATCATCTGCAGAAAGAATTCCTACATTTTTCATTCTGCTTTGAAAAATAACATTACCGGTCACCAGTTCATCATACTCACTTACTTTTCTTTTATAAAGTTGTAAAAAATCCTTTACTCTTTGTTGAAAATTGGGATGCAAGTCGTGCATCACACCGCCGGGCACCATATAGTTCATGGTCAATCGGGCTCCACAGGTTTCTTCCATTATATCATTGATACTTTCCCTTTCTCTGAATGCATGAAAGAATGGTGTAAAGGCGCCGATGTCCATGGCCATAGCACCCCACCACAGCTCATGACTGGCAATGCGGGTAAGCTCATCCATCAGCACCCTAATAACCTGTGCACGGGGCGGCACTTCTACCTGCAATCCTTTCTCCACACACAAGGCACAAGCATGGTTGTTAATATGAGCTGACAGATAATCCATCCGGCTCGTTACATATATAAACTGGCGATAACTCAGGCTCTCGCACATTTTCTCAATAGAGCGATGAATATAACCCAGGTGCGGCTCCACTTTTTTAATAGTCTCACCACTCAATGTAATAACCAAGTGCAGTACACCATGTGTAGCCGGATGCTGCGGACCTACATTAATCACCATATCACCTCCATCTGGCCCGGCCAATTGTGCAGTACTATCATTTAATATTTGAGTCTCTCTATACATCGTAAATATTAAACATTGAACAAAAAATGATGAATGACGAAGTAGTATTCACGATTCTTTTATCATTTTTTATTTCATATTCGTTACTAAAATTTAATACCATTTCAATCCAACTACTCAACATATCTTCCCTCACAGCTTTATCATATTCACCGGGTCTTCAAAATCTTTTCTCATCGGATTCTTTCCTTCCCATCCGTCGGGCAAAATCAATAACCGTAAATCCGGATGATTCAAAAAGTTTACGCCAAACATTTCATACACTTCTCTCTCATGAAATATTGCCGTTTTCCAAAAATGCGATACGGTTTCAATTTCCGGCTTGGTGTTTTCCAGTTTTACTTTTATTACCAATGGGCAACGGTGCGTGGTGGAAGTAAGATGATATACCATGGTGAGATGGGTTTTCCAATCTACACAGGTAAGGCAAAACAAATAATTCATGCTTAGCAAATCATCACGATACAATAATTGCATGGAAGTTGAAAAATCTTGCGGCGAAAGTTGAATGGTAATCCACTCGGTACCTTCTTCAAAAGTTGCCGCCGGCAATAGCTCAGCCAATTTTATTTTCAATACATCATTTGTCATTTCACTGAGCCTGTTTTATTTGTTCACGAGTGAGGCCTGCTTTTATTTTTTCTTGTAAAGTAATTAATGCATGAAGCAATGCTTCCGGTCGAGGCGGACAACCGGCTACATACACATCTACAGGAATTACATGATCGGCACCTTTTACCACCGAATAAGTATTATAAAAAAACGGTCCGCCGCTGATAGCGCAGGCACCCATGGCAATTACATATTTCGGGTCGGCCATTTGGTCGTACAGTCTTTTGAGTACCGGAGCCATTTTATTTACAATCGTTCCGGCAATGATGATAACATCAGCCTGTCGAGGTGTGGCTCTTGCCACTTCAAATCCAAAACGGGAAAAATCGTATTTGGCCGATGCGGTCGACATCATTTCAATACCACAGCAGCTGGTAGCAAAGGTGAGTGGCCACAGCGAATTGGCTCTCGACCAGTTGATCAGCTCATCCAACTTACTAAGCACAACATCTCCCCCTCCCATATTATGTACTTCGCCGGGAAAAGTATCCTTGAAATGCTCCGGTTTTTGAGGGAGTATCAGTCCGTCTTCTTCCAAAGTTCTTTCTCCGCTCATTAAAAAATTTCAATTTTATTTTTAAAAAAATAATTCCATTTCAAAATTGGTTTACTGCCATTTCAAAGCACCTTTTTTATGTGCATACAACAGACCCATAAATAGGATGAAAAAGAAAACTACAATTTCTATCAATGCTATCCAACCCATGCTTTTTGCAACCACCGCCCAAGGATAAAGGAAAACCAACTCTACATCAAAAATTAAAAATATCAATGCAAAAAGATAGTAACCCACATTCAGCTGCACCCAGGTTTTTCCCTTTGTGGGTATGCCACATTCATAAGGTTCACCTTTTTGTTTATTAGTAGATGCTTTTAATACAAATTTGGAAATTAAAATGGCAATGCCTGAGAAGGCAATGGCAGCAATAATAAGTACAATGAGTGAGGATGCACCCATAAAAATTGGTTTGGACGAATATATGAAAGGAAATGATTAAAGAAACATTTATTGCAGGATAATTGCTGACAGTTGTGAATAGCTAAATCAAATAAATATTTCTATTTTTCTGCCGTGGATCCGTTACTACTTTTTTGTATTTGATGTCTCACCCCGGTTTTGTAACATGACTATGGGATCGGTGTTGTTTAATATCTGGGCTAACCACAATGTTTTTTCTTAGTGCATATAATAAAGACAAGTAAGATAGATGTTTTTGTAAAAGCCTAAGGTTGGTTGCCAATACATTTATACATGCAGATGGTCGGGCATGGGAAGAGTTGGTGCGGATGTAATGTTGGATGGGAAAATTTGGGAGATGGTGGGTGAGACAAATAAGAATATTAAGATTGATTTACATGCTCTCATAATTAACACAAATGAAACCAATAAAACTCACGACATTATTAGCTCAAAACGTTCAATAAATTTTTTTCAATTTCGCAAAATTGGTTCCATTTTTGGCCACATCCTTTTAGCTTCATCCATGATATGTGAATTTTTACTTTGTTTAGGATATTATAATGAACAAAAGCAGACCCCTTTTACATATCAACCAAACGGCAAAGTTCTTTTAGGAAAATATGGTGATGAAATAATTTATGGCACAGTAAACAATGGAAAGGTAACAACAGTATTAGTAGAACATAATATCTCAAAAATTGACACACTACAAATTATTAAACTCAAATAATACTAAGTTCACCCTGAGCAGCACATAAAACCAGTTAAATTTCACTCCTACCAATTGTCCAATTTCATTATTGAATCCAAATAATTCATCACACCAGCCCAGTGTTCTGTCTATGTACTCGATGTTATTTCATTTCTACCCGTACAACTCCAAATGTATCGTCTTCTTATCGTAACCCATATCCAGAATTTTTTGTCGGGCTTCATCTACCATATTCTTCCAGCCGCAGAGATAAAACTGTGCATCCGGTTTTTCTTTACATATTGCCTCATAAATAGCATGCACATATCCGGTGTGGCCTTCCCATTGCTGGCGAGATAAAGTGGGCAGAAAATAAAAATCTTTGAGTGTATGCTGCAGCTCCTTCATCTCTTCGTAGTAGAGTAAATCTTTTTGCTCACGGGTGCCGAATACCAAGTAAATGTTTTTATGCGGAATTTGACGGTTGCTTATATAATGCAACATACTGCGAAAAGGCGCAATGCCCGTGCCGGTGCATATCAATATCAAGTCTTTATTCAATTCCTCAGGTAATACAAATACACCCAGCGGCCCACGAAATTTTAGTTCGGTACCCACTTGCACTTCATTAAAAATATACTGCGTGCCGGCTCCGGTTTTATTGAGCACAATCAGCAATTCAAATACATTTGATCCATCGGGCCAAGATGCTATGGAATAACTACGGTAACGGCGTGTGGGTCTTGTATCAATCGGCAGGTCAAGCGTTACAAACTGACCGGGTTTAAAATCAAAAGAAGTTGCCCCCTGCACTTCCACCCAAAAACGATGTGTGTTGGTTGTTTCTGTTTCTATGAGAATTACTTTTCCGGTAAGCCAGGGTAGTAATGCCATGCAAATGATTTAAGTGCAAATTACAAGTGTACTTACATAATTTGTTTATGTATTGAGGAAAATAATTTACATGCCCTCCAAAGGCTCCAGCACGGTCAGTTTTTTTAATGCAGCAAAATATCTTTTGCCATTCCACCAGTAAGCAAAAATCAATTCATGATCAATCATCTGCTTTTTTACCTTAGCCGTTGGCACTATCGCCTGTTTCAATGTATCGCCCAAGATAATTTCATAAACTTGTTTTGAAGTGGCAGGTACCAAAGTTTTTTTGCTGGGATACTCGGTTATAAAAGGTGTTTTGATAATATTTTTTGCCGCTACGGTATCCCATTTTCCACCTACCCACACTGCCGATGGTGTGATTTGCATCGCTGTATCTACTTCCACATATATCAAATAGTTGGTAATCACGGCAGGATGCTTTATGAAGTCATCTGCATTTTCACCCACTACATCCCTTGTTGGAATAGTGCCGGGTGTAAACTGCTGCGAGTAGGCATGTATAATAATTTTGGGCTGAGCACAAGCTATCAATGCACTAGTAAAGCTTATAACCAAAAAACTCCATTTCATTTTATAAAAAATTGTATCCATTTGTAGATGCTGATGCGATCTTTTTAATTCAAAATAAATTCATAAAACTTCAGACAAGCCGTAATAAGATAAAATTACATGATTCACGTCTAATCCATTTTATCTTTCTTGTTATCTTTGCGCCCTTCATGGGTGCTCAGGATTTGTTGCAATTGTATCAAAACACCCCCCGCCTGTTTCAACTGGCGGACAGGCTTTCTATTGCCGCTGCTGAAACAAACCATCAAACCGAAAAAATTCATTTAGAAAATCTGAACGGAAGCGCTACACAATTTGTAGTGGCTGCTACTTTTTTACATCCTGCCTGTGCAGGGCTCAACCATGTTATTATTCTCAACAACGCCGAGGAAGCCGCATATTTTCACAACTCATTGGAAGACCTTACAGATGCACTGGACCTTTTTTATTTTCCCTCCTCTTTTAAAAACCGGAAAAACTTTGAACTGCTGAATGCATCGCATGTAATGCTGCGTACCGAAGCATTGACCAAAATAGCGAGTGGTGGTAATAAAAAAATTTTGGTAACTTATCCTGAAGCCATTTTTGAAAAATCGGTATTGCCTACTGCACTTTCATCATCCATCATTCATATTAAAACGGCCGACACATTAGATATTGGAGCACTTTTATTGAAGCTGTCCGACTATGGTTTTGAACGAACCGATTTTGTTTATCAGCCCGGTCAGTTTGCGATACGTGGCGGCATCTTGGATATTTATTCTTTCGGAAATGAAAAACCTTATCGGGTTGAGCTTTTTGGAAATGAAGTGGATTCCATTCGCATTATAGATCCCGAAACACAATTGAGCGAAAGAAAACTTTTACAAGTTAGCATTATACCCAATGTAGAAACACAGTTTCAAAACGAAGAACGGGTTTCTCTTTTTGATTTTTTGCCCGCAAATACCATCTACTGGATTCAGGATTACGAATTGTGTAAAGATCATCTGGCAGATGAAGCAGAAAATCTAGATGCTTTCTTACAATATTATCAGGAAAAAATTAGTGCAGCAGCACAGCCGGAAATTCATAAACATCAAAAGCAAAGACTACCCACCGTTTCTGAATTTGACGAATCCAACAGCAAAAAAACTGTTGATAAAAAAGATTTCATTACCGCCGGCGAGTTTGTTGATAAAACAAGCAACAGACATCTGGTAAATTTTGGTAATGCATCGGCCGCATCATCTGTTTCTTTTAGTATTCAATTCAACACAAAGGAGCAACCGGCATTCAACCGTCAGTTTGATTTATTGATTCGTGATTTAAAAAGCAGCGAAAGCAAGGGCTATGCTATTTACATTTTTGCCGAGAATCCACGCCAGTTGGAAAGGCTGCAAAGTATTTTTGATGATTTAAATGCAGACATTGTTTTCAACCCGGTTTCCGTATCTATTCATGAAGGTTTTATTGATGATGATTTGAAAATCGTTTGCTATACCGATCATCAGATTTTTCAACGATATCATAAATACAAAGTAAAGCAGGCATACAATAAAAATAAAGCATTAACCCTGCGTACGCTGCGTGAACTGCAACCCGGAGATTTTGTTACGCATATCGACCACGGCGTAGGCGTTTTCAGCGGTTTGCAAAAAATAGAAGTAAACGGCAGAATGCAGGAGGCCGTACGATTGATTTATAAAGACACCGATATTTTATACGTCAACATCAACAGCCTGCACAAGATTGCAAAATTTACAGGCAAAGACGGCACCGTTCCAAAAATAAATAAACTGGGCAGCGATGTATGGAACAAACTAAAAGATAAAACCAAGGCCAAGGTTAAAGAAATTGCATTTGACCTGATAAAACTTTATGCCAAGCGAAAAGCTCAACAGGGATTTGCACATACGCCTGATACGTATATGCAAACGGAGCTGGAAGCATCATTTATTTATGAAGACACACCGGATCAAGGGAAAGCATCGGCTGATGTAAAGAAGGATATGGAATCCACCTCACCCATGGACAGATTAGTTTGTGGTGATGTAGGTTTTGGCAAAACAGAAATTGCCATTCGTGCTGCATTCAAAACCTGTACCGATGGGAAACAGGCAGCTGTATTGGTGCCCACAACAATTCTGGCATTTCAACATTATAAAACTTTCAGCGGGCGATTGAAAGATTTTCCGGTTACGGTTGATTATGTAAACCGATTTAAATCTACCAAAGAGAAAAAAGAAACATATCAAAAACTTGAAGAAGGAAAAATTGACATCATCATTGGCACACATGCATTGCTGGGCAAAGATGTAAAGTTTAAAAACCTGGGATTGCTGGTTGTGGATGAAGAGCAAAAATTTGGCGTAGCACATAAAGAAAAAATAAAAACATTAAGAACGGCTGTTGACTGTCTTACACTTACCGCTACACCCATTCCCCGAACCTTGCAGTTTTCATTGATGGGAGCGAGAGACCTGAGCATCATCAACACACCACCGCCCAACCGGCAACCCATACAAACAGAAGTGCAGGTGTATAATGAAGACCTGATACGTGAAGCCATTTATTTTGAAACAGAAAGAGGCGGTCAGGTGTTTTTTATATACAACCGCATTGCAGGCCTTGCCGAAATGGCTACTATTATTCAGGCGCTTTGCCCCGACCTGAGCATCGGCTATGCACACGGACAAATGGAAGGTCATGTATTAGAAGAAAGAATTTTTGATTTTATTGAACGCAAATACGATGTACTCATTTGTACCAATATTGTAGAAAGCGGTGTGGATATTCCCAACGTCAATACCATCATCGTTAACAATGCACACCAGTTTGGATTGAGCGATTTGCATCAACTAAGAGGTCGTGTGGGCAGAAGCAACAAAAAAGCATTCTGCTATTTATTAGCACCACCCATGAGCACCCTGCCCGACGATTCAAGAAAAAGATTGCAAACATTGGAGCAGCATAGCGATTTGGGTAGCGGTTTTCAGATTGCCATGCGTGACCTCGACATACGAGGTGCCGGAAATTTATTGGGCGGCGAACAAAGTGGTTTTATGGCTGATATTGGGTTTGAAATGTATCAGAAAATTTTGGATGAAGCCATTCGTGAATTAAAGAGAAGCGATTTTAAAGATTTGTTCAAAGAAGAAATTGCAAAGCAGGATGATTTTGTTCAAGATTGTACAATTGATACGGATCTGGAAATTTTGATACCGGATGATTATGTAGAAAGCATTACCGAAAGACTTTCGCTTTATCAAAGATTAGACAATTGCGAAACGGAGGAAGAACTGGAATTGATGAAAACAGAAATGGCAGATCGTTTTGGTCCTATTCCTTCACCTGTTTCCGATTTATTCATTACGGTTCGTTGTCGCAAGCTGGCTGTCGATCTGGGTTTTGAAAAAATGAGTTTGAAAGACAATACACTCCGCTGTTTCTTCATCAACCGGCCTGATTCTCCTTACTACGAATCCGCACTCTTTGATAAAATCATTCGTTTTCTGCAAACAGAAACGAACAAAGCAAAGCTCAAACAAACAGGAAGGCTTTTTATGCTCATTGGAGAAAATATGAAAACGATGAGCGAAGTATATCAGTTTTTGAATCAAATGCATCAATTTACTAAGGCTTCCGCAAAATAAATATGCAGGGGCATTGTTTTCTAAGTATATCCGCTGGACATTTTCATTTTTTTATTCTAATTTTATTATTCAAACCATGCTATGAGGCTCAATCCAATTCCCCTGATAACTTTGTTATTGCTGATAACTGTTACGGCAGCAGCACAACCCGATAGCCGATTTCAAATTCAATTAAGAAGCGGCAATTTTATTCCTGTAAAAAATATTGACCCGGCCAGTATTCAAGCATTTAATCAAACCGTGGCCAAAACTGCCGGAAAGTCATTTGTAATTATTCAATTTGAGGAGCTGCCCTCTGTTACCATCAAAGAACAACTGAAAGCAAATGGCATTGAACTATTGGAATATATACCCAACAATGCTTTTACAGCTACTATCAGCGGTCAACCGGATGCAAATGAAATATTGCAGTCAAAAGCCCGAGCATTGATAGTACCACAGCCCGAGCAAAAAATGCAGCCTGAATTATCAAGAGGAATTTTTCCCAACTGGGCTTTAAAAAATAATAATCAGATTGAGCTTTGGATTAGTTTTCCGTCTTCCTTCAACTTTGAAACGGTACAACAGGAATTATATCGCAAAGGATTTCAAATTACTTCTACGCTTAATAAAAACTATCGTATTCTTGAATTAATAGTTGCTACCGATAGATTAACAGAACTGGCAGCTATGCCATGTATAGATTATGTACAAGCTGCACCTGCACCGGTAAAAGAGTTTAATACCAACAGCATGGCAGCTTCAAAAGCCAATATGCTGAAAGCAAGTATTGCAAATGGCGGACTGGGTCTTACAGGGCAGGGTGTAGTAGTAGGTGTAGGTGATAATGGTGATATACAAACACATTTGGATTTTACAGGTCGCATCATCAATAGAGCCGGCGATATACCCAGGGCACATGCTACGCATGTGGCAGGTACCGTGGGTGGTGCAGGTATTATCAATGAATTGCATGAAGGCTATGCACCAAAGTCAACGATACTAAGCCAGTTGTTTAATAATATTATTACCAAAGCACCAACTTATGTACAAGATAATGGCATGGTAATAGGCAGTCATTCTTATGGATTGGTAGCAGATGATTGTGCCTTCAATGGTATTTATGATTTAAATGCCAGAATACTCGATCAACAGGCAATTGATTTACCCGAGCTGCAACATGTATTTGCTGCCGGAAATGATGGCTTTAGAACTTGCAGTCCTTTCCCATCCGGTTTTAGAACCGTGATGGGTGGTTTTCAATGTGCAAAAAATATTATTACCGTTGGTGCTACCGATTATAAAAGAGATTGGGCAACCTTTTCTTCCAAAGGCCCGGTAAGAGATGGAAGAGTGAAACCGGAAATCATGTCGCAGGGCGAAAGAGTAGCTTCAACCTGGTCAAATAATCAATATAGTTTCAACAACGGCACTAGTATGGCAGCACCGGGTGTTTCAGGTGGATTGGCTTTGTTGATAGAAAGATATCGCACTACACATGGAAATGCAAATCCAAAAAACGGATTATTGAAAGCATTGCTTTGTAATGGCGCATCAGACCGTGGCAACGCAGGCCCCGATTTTACTTATGGTTTTGGAAGTATGAACCTGGTACGTTCGCTGGCTATGATGGAAGCGAATCATTATTTTACAAACACAGTTGCACAAAATATTACCAATACACACACCATTTCTGTTCCGGCCAATACTGCACAATTAAAAGTGTTGCTGTACTGGAACGATCCTGCTGCATCAGTAATGGCTGCACACACTTTAGTAAATAATCTAAACCTAAGTGTAACCGGCCCGGGTGGCACAGTACTGCCTTATGTGCTAGATACTTTGTCGTCCAATGTTAACAATGCGGCTACAGCCACCGGCAATGATGCCATTAATAATATTGAACAAGTTGTCATCAATAATCCCGCTGCCGGCAGTTATGATTTAAAAGCTAACGGTGCTGCCATTGCCGCAGGCCCTTCACAAGGCTACTTTCTGGTTTATGATGCCATTCCCCAAAGTTTGGTACTTACGAATCCTGTGGGTGGCGAACACTTAATTCCATCGGTACCTAATGTGGACAGTTTTATTGTAAACTGGGAATCGTATAGTGATGAAACCAATACTTTTACTTTGGAATTTTCAAGTAATAACGGTGGCAGCTGGACTACTTTAAGTAATAATTTGCCAGCCGCAATAAGGCATTATGCATGGACGGTGCCCAATACACCCACCGATGTAGCCAAATTGAGATTGACAAAAAATACAACCGGATTTTCACAAACCAGTAATGCTTTTGTAATAACGGAGCTTCCTGTTGTTACATTGTCTGCAGTACAATGCGAAGGTTATATCAGCATCAATTGGAATGCGGTTCCCGCTGCTACGGATTATGAAGTCATGCGATTGATAGGAAATGAAATGGTTTCCGTAGCCACAACCACCAGTCTTAGTTACAATTTTAGCGGATTATCAAAAGATTCTGTTTACTGGGTAACCGTAAGAGCCAGAATAAACGGGCACCCGGGCCGAAGGGCAATTGCGATTTCCAGACAGCCCAATACAGGAACCTGCGCAGGAAGTATTTCTGACAATGATTTGAAACTTGACACCATTATTTCGCCCATTACATCCGGCAGAATTTTTACATCTACTGCTTTGGGCAATAATGTACCCATCACCATTCGCATCAAAAATCTGGATGATATTGCATCTTCCGGAAATATCAATGTCTCCTACTCTATCAATGGAGGGCCGGCCATTAATGAAGTCATCACAGCACCCACAGCAAATATTCCCGCCCTTAATCATTTGGATTATACCTTTGCAACCAACGCCAATCTCTCGGCCGTTGGCTCCTATACCATTTTGGCTACAGCCACTAAAGCGGGTGATGCCGTAACCATAAACAACAGTTTTCAAAACGTTTACAAACAATTAGACAACCAGCCCATTACCAATGCGCAGTTGCCCTGGATAGATAACTTAGAATCCACACCCGGTCAAACAGTTACCGAAAATCAAATGGGTCTTACCGGCAACGACAGGTATGATTTTTTAAAAAGCTCAACGGATGGGCGTTTGCGTAGTTATATCAATTCAGGCATCGCTTATTCAGGCAGCAAGGCCATTACGTTGGATGTAAGCAAATACATCAGTGGCGGCAATATCAATTCGCTAACGGCTACATTTAACCTGAGTGCTTTTAATATTGCCAGCGATGATATTCGCATTGACTTTAGATACAAAAATCACAACCAGCAACCAAATTCCGCAAATCAGTTGTGGATTAGAGGCAGCGATATGAGCAGTTGGATTCCTGTTTATGATTTATATGCTAATCAAAACCCTGCTGATGGCAGTTACAAACTTTCTTCCAGTATTGAATTGGCAGATTCATTAGCTGTATATGGACAGGCTTTCAGCAGCAGTACACAAGCTCGCTGGGGCCAATGGGGCCAATATATGACTGCTGATAACGAGGGCGGTGCCGGCTATAGTTTTGATGATATCAAAATCTATCGTGCAGTGGATGATGTACAGGCCTTAGGGCTGGATACGCCGGTTGTAGTTGCCTGTGGCCTCAATAATGCAGTGCCTGTAAAACTCAAGGTTCGAAATTCAAAACGATCAGCCATCAATAATATTCCTGTAGTGCTAAGAGTTGACGGAAATATTATTGCTAATGAAACCATTACTTTCATAGCAGCCAATAGCTCGATACAATATACATTTACAGCAACAGCCAACCTGTCTGCCCCAGGCAATCATCTGGTAGAAGCTTGGGTTGATTATGCTACCGACAATGTAAGACAAAACGATACTGCAAAGGTGAATGCGTATCACCTTCCGCTTATTGCTTCTTTTCCATATTTAGAAAATTTTGAAACAAACAATGGCTATTGGTATGCCGGCGGCAATTTGAGTACTTGGAACTATGGCACACCCAACAGTGCCAAAATCACCAGAGCAGCAAGTGGAAATAAAGTCTGGAAAACCAACCTGAATGGTTATTACACCGAAAATGAAAATTCATATCTCTATTCACCCTGTTTCAACTTAAGTAGCATGAGTAACCCTACCCTCAGCTTCAGCCTTGCATTAGATGTTGAAGATTGCGGTGCCACCTATTGCGATGGTGCCTGGGTAGAATATTCCAATGATGGCGGAACTACCTGGAACAAATTAGGAACACAGGGCTCAGGTACCAACTGGTATAATAAAAATTATTCCGGCAATCAGTTATGGAGTCAGCAGGACTATACACGCTGGCATGTGGCCACTTCAGCATTACCTACTACCAACAACAGCAACATTCGTTTTCGTTTTGTTATCAGTTCAGATCCGGGCGTTACAAAAGAAGGTATTGCCATTGACGATGTTCATGTGTACGACGATGTCAATGGTATTTATGATATTACAGGCTCCAGTCCGGTTGTTAATCAAAATGTAAGCGGCACAAGCTGGATACATTTTATAGAACCCGTTTCAGGCAAAATAATTGCTTCTATCAATCCCAACAATCAGAATATGGGAAGCACCGATGTACAATCCTATATTTACGCCGGACCGGTGCGAGTCAATGGAGATCAATATTATCATAACAGAAATATTACTATGAAACCCGCCAACAAAGCATTAGCCGATTCGGCAACCGTTCGCTTTTATTTTACCGATGCCGAAACAGAAGCTTTAATTAATGCAAGCGGTTGTAGTAATTGTTACAAACCGGCAATGGCCTACGAACTGGGAGTAACCAAATACAGCGACCCCACTGATGTTTCAAAAGAAAATGGAACGCTAAGTGATAATACACCGGGCAATTATCTCTTCATCAATAATGGAAAAATAAAATTTACGCCATTTGATAAAGGTTATTATGCCGAATTTAAGGTGAAAAACTTTTCTGAGTTTTGGCTCAACAATGGTGGCTTTGATAACAACTCTGCATTACCTGTACAGCTAATAAACTTTTTGGTTACAAAGACTAATAATAATGATGTACTGGCCAAATGGACTGTTGAAAATGAATCAAACCTGCATCACTATGAAATTGAAGTAGCCAAAGGCAATTCAAATTATCAGCTCAATCAGTTTGTCAAGCTGGGTGAAGTAGCAGCCGCAAACTCAGGTGCAGGAATAAGGCATTATTCTTTTTCTGATTTGGAAAGCAATAAATCGGGAGTGCATTATTATAGATTAAAAATGGTGGACAATGATGGCAGGTACAGCTATTCCAATATCAGACCCTTAGTATTCTCCAACGAAATAAAATGGCAGGCATATCCCAATCCTACAAACGGAATGGTGACACTTACTTATCAGTCCAATGCAGGCGAAAAGGTGCAGTTACGCATA
>JAKIZK010000099.1 GCA_022708055.1 Bacteroidota bacterium | reverse complement strand
TGTGCCGGCCCGAATAGCGAATACTTTCGGCAGGCGTAAGTCCAAGCCGTGCAAAACTGTAATCCACCATTGAGAACCCGAAATAATAACACTCAATCAGCAATGCGATGATGGGCGCTATCCATCCGGCAACAGGTATTAATGAAAATAGGACCAGTGCCAAAAGATAAACTGACTGCCAGCCACAATTTCTTAAATCAATTTTAATACTGCGCAAGCAATCTTTTTTGATAGATGCCCAGTTTAATTCATATTCTTTTCCTTCCATAATGGCTTCAGTTTTTTCGCTGAGGTAGGCAAACAACGGAGAGCCAATGATGAGTATGAGGTATTTAAAAAAGGAGAAATAAAATAACACCAATACCAGCCGAAGCATCACGCCGGTCATTACAAATAGAAAACTCAGCCATTCGTTTCTTTCCTGTTGCAGCCATGTTTCTATACGCATTTGGCGGCTTGCCCATGCTACTACTGTATCTGAAGAATGCCAGAATAAAAACATTCCGGCAATAAATAATAGGGTATAAATAATTCCCGGTAACAATAGTCTGCGAAAAAGCTGATGCTTTTTTATAAAATAGCGGGCATCTTCAAATCCCTGAAAAGCTATGATGATTTCTTTTAGCAAATGGAAATTTGGGTAAATATAGGAAAGAAGGAATTTCACACATTACCTTCAGTCGCTTGCCTTTGAAAACTATTAGAACCGGGGACAGTTGAGCTTCTTTGCATCAGGGTCTCCCGGCTTTTTGATAAAGATGAGAGAAAGCTCGATACCGCCACGCAGGTTGGATGCCGTTTTAAGGCTGGATGTATTTACATCATAAGAAGCGCCAATTAATAATCCGTTAAATTCAAGACCTATGTAAGGAATAGCGGCATCGCCCAGCCGATACCAAGTACCTAAATAGATATTGGTAGGATTGGCTTCATTGCGATTTACATTTAAAGAAAATGCACCACCAACAACCGTATTATGTGCTTTAGCCTGCATACTGTGATTGGCGGAAATATGTAAATAATTGTAGGGCCCAACGGGTATTTTACCACCTGCTTGTAATGTAGTTCTTGCTGACAATAAATATTCGCCACCCTTAAAGGTTTCTTTTGGACGGTTGATGTGATACATAGAAGCACCTACATAAAAATTATTATAACCATTGGTACTTCCATTGTATAATACACCAGCATTGATATCTACATAACTTACGTTTACCTGCTTGTTTGTAAATATTTCGCTGGTAACACCTGTAAAACCGAGTGGTGTCAACTGGTCGCCAAAAGTTACCTTAGTTACATCCAATCTTTTATTTACATAAGTAGTTTGAAACCCTGCACCAATTTGATGATAACCGTTTTCATCCAGCCCTTTATGAAAAGCAAGTGAAGCGCCTGCATAATTAGTAACCAACACGCCATCGCCGGCACGGTCGGTAACACCTAAAATACCCACACCCAGTTGATCTACATCAGCCAATTTGTTTTTTAAAATTCCAAAATCAATAGAGGCGGTTTTTGTTTCGTATGCGTTTAAGATAGTAGGCCATTGATTTCTAAAATTTCCTGCCACACGAAATGTACCATCAAACTTTCCGGTGAGAGCCGGATTTAAGGTAAGGGGAGATGCAAAAAATTGAGAAAAATTAGGATCCTGGGCATTTGACACACTTACCAAAGCCACACAGGTCAGCAGGGTAAAAACTATTTTCTTCATGTAATGATTTAGTTGTTTTTTCAATGGGGCGGTTGCGTTCCAATTTTCGGTTGTGATAGCATTAAAACGACAGTAATATTGTTTTAATTGCCTTGAAATTCCATCCGCCCGCAAAGAACCGGAAAAATACAATATTTTTTAGACCTGAAATGTAGAATTATTGCTGCTTTTAAGCCCACAATCAGGTGTTTGATTTGAAAAATCCAAAATCAATAAAAAATTCGCAGAAAAGGTTAATGACTTTCAAAAATAAATGATGCTACATCTGCACCTTGGTGCCAAATGCCAGGTCGCCGGCATCGCCTAGGCCGGGTACTATATATCCTTTGGCCGTAAGCTCATCATCAATATCGCCACACCAGATAGTAACAGATGGTTCCTCTCTTTTCACATATTCTATACCAACAGTACAGGCGATGGCTGCTACTATATGAATCGTTTTAGGATGACCTTCTTCTTTTAAAAAATGAATGGTTTTTACAAGGGAAGAACCCGTTGCCAGCATGGGGTCTGAAATAATAACAACCCTGTTTTCCAGTTCGGGGCAAGAAACATAATCCAGACTGATTTCAAAACTGCCATCTTTATTGTGCTTGCGATAGGCTGAAATAAAAGCATTATCTGCCTTGTCAAAATAATTAAGCAATCCCTGATGCATGGGCAAGCCGGCTCTTAGAATGGTAGCCAAAACGGGTTGATCCTTCAACATTTTATGTGTAGCCGTGCCCAATGGAGTTTGAATTTCCTTATCCTCGGTTTCCAAAGTCTTACTTATTTCATAAGCTGCTACTTCACCTATTCGTTCCAGATTGCGACGAAAACGCATCCGGTCACCTTGAATATTTACATCTCTTAATTCGGCAACCCAATTGGACACCAATGAATGCTTGTCGCTGAGATTAATGATCATTGCTTATAAAAAATTTTTGAATTGAAGATAATATTTCAAATCGGTAAAATCCTATTAAAAAAGTATTTTTGGATTTCCGGCAAATCTAAATTCTTAATTCTGCAATCAAAAATCTTATTATGAATTATAAAGCAATTGGTATCATGAGTGGTTCCTCGCTGGACGGGCTGGATATTGTATTTGCCGAATTTCAGGAACAAGGCGGTAAATGGAGTTATGAAATTTTGGAATCAGCCTGTTATCCTTTTGATGAAAACTTGAAAATTCAACTGAGAGATGCAGTACTACTCAATGCACTTGATTATCAGTTATTGCACACGTCATTTGGTCATTATATTGGCGATAAAGTAAATCAGTTTATTAAAGAAAAAAATTTGGAATATCAGGTTGCGCTGATAGCATCACATGGCCACACCACTTTTCACCATCCCGAAAAAAAGATGACAGCACAATTGGGCGATGGGGCTGCCATTGCTGCAACCACGCAGCTTCCGGTAGTGAGCGATTTACGGGCAATGGATGTGGCATTAGGAGGGCAGGGCGCACCCATTGTTCCTATTGGAGAAAAATTTTTGCTGAATGAGTATGAATATTTTCTTAATCTGGGTGGCATCGCCAATATTTCTGTAAATCAGTCACCATATATCGCATTTGATATTTGCCCGGCCAATCGTGTATTGAATATGCTGGCACAGGATGCGGGAAAAGAATATGATGAAGGTGGTAAAATGGCAGCATCGGGCAACTTACATCAGGACTTATTAGATAGGCTAAACGGGTTTGAGTATTATAAAAAACCATTTCCAAAATCTTTGGCCAATGATTTTGGCACAGCACTTATATATCCGGCTATTGCAAGCGCCAATATACCGGTGGCAGATGCATTGCATACCTATTGCGTGCATATTGCACAACAAATTGCAGCGTCCATAGAAATAGGAATCAAAAAATCGTCGTTTAAAGCCGGTGGTAAATTATTGGCAACCGGTGGCGGAGCTTTCAATAGTTTTCTGATAGAAAAATTGAAAGAGAAGCTAAAGCTCTTGCAAATTGAAGTAGTAGTACCTGAGGCCGGGCTGGTAAATTATAAAGAAGCTTTGATAATGGCATTTATTGGCGTTTTGAGATGGCGGCAGGAGCACAATGTGCTTTCATCTGTAACCGGAGCCAGCCGCGATAATATAGGCGGTGCACTGTGGATGGGGCAGCCCGCCTGATGTTTTATGCCCAACAATGCTTAAATTACATGGCATTTATTTAAACGAACCTCCTATGCCATTCTTTCTTTTTATTAAAAGACCTAATCTGCTGTCGACTACTTACTATCCGTTTTATCTTTTTTTAAGTAAACATATAAGACATATTTTCAGAATATGATGATAGCAAATTTCATAATCATCTAAAATTATTTTTATAAAACAAAACCAACATGAAGCAGTATTTCCAATTCCGGCATCTTGTCCTTTTATTGCTAATTGCAGCATCGTTATTTATTTTTTCTTGTTCAGTGGGTAGTAAATCTGCAACAACGAATGGTCAAAACGATGAGATGCAAAATCATGAGCAGATAAGTGTGATGCTGGACTCCTTCAACAAGGCGGCTGCAAAAGCCGATTACATTACTTATTTTAATTTTTATACTGATGATGCCATTTTTACCGGTACAGATGCAACTGAGCGTTGGAATAAAAAAGAATTTATGATTTGGGCCAAGCCTTTTTTTGACAGAGGCAGGGCATGGAATTTTACTTCAATTCAGAGGCATATTTATTTTGACAATAGTGGCAAGTTTGCCTGGTTTGATGAACTGTTGAATACGCAAATGAAGATTTGCAGAGGCTCCGGCGTGGTGATAAGGCAGGGAAGCGAATGGAAAGTGGCTCAATATATTTTATCGGCTACCGTGCCAAATGATATTATGAATGATGTGGTAAAAATGAAAGCAAAAGCAGAAGATTCCATTATCAATAAATTATTGCATCATTGATATGAAAGCAAAATCAATACACGGAAAATCAGCAGCAGAAATTTTAACTGCTTTGGAAAAAGCTATTTCAGATAGGTTCAATCCCTCATTAGCCATTGTTTTCATCTCAATAAAACAGGATAGAAAAGCAGTGGCTGATTTATTACATCAAAATGGAATGGATGTTTTTGGTGCCACCTCTTGCGGGGAGTTTATTGATGGGCAACAGTCAGAAGGTGAAATTGCCATTTTACTTCTTGATATATCACGGGATTCTTACCACATTTATTTTGAAAATATCGGGAGCGGAAGTGTTGCAGATGCTGCTGCCCGGGCCGGGCAAAAAGCTCTGATGCAATTTAAAAATCCATCTTTGATTGTTTGCAGTACCGGCATGACTGCAGCAGGTGTATATTTTAACGGTGAAGAAATGGTGAAAAGCCTGGAGCAAACATTGGGGGCAGATAAAATATTTGTAGGCGGCATGGCTGGTGATGATATGACTTTTACCGGCACTTACATTTTTACACACGACCAACAAACAGATTGCGGTTTAGCAGTGCTCGTGTTGGATGGAGATAAGATTCAGCTTTCAGGTATGGCTATCACCGGGTGGAAACCTTTGGGTATTTCCCGAAGGGTTACAAAAAGTATTGAAAACCGTTTGTATGAAATTGATGGAAAAACTGCGGTGGAAATGTATCTCAAATACCTTGGCAAAGAAGAAAAGCAATCTGATAAAGATTTTAATGTTTTTGAAGAATTGGGCTATACCTATCCGTTTATCACAGAAAGAAAACCGGGTGGAGAAATGATTTTAAGATCTCCTATAAAAATTGATCATAATGAAAATGCGCTGGTGCTTGATGTTGAAATGCCCGAAGGCACAAAATTCTGGTTTTCTACGCCTCCTGATTTTGATATTGTAGATGAAATATTAAACGAAGCCACACAATTAAAGAATGAGAAAACAATAGGTGCAGATGCTTTATTGATTTTTTCCTGTGCGGGCCGGCCACCGGTATTGGGTCCGCTTGTAACAGCGGAAAACAATGGGCTGGCCGAAATTTGGAAAACCCCCATGGCCGGATTTTTTACTTATGGTGAATATGGAAGAGCGAAAATGGGAAATCAGGAATTTCATTCAGGGGCATGTTGCTGGGTGGCGTTGAAAGAGAAGAAATAATTGTGAATGAAGAATTATGAGTTACGACTGCAGAGAATCAATTAACCATTAACCATTAATTCATTAATTTTTATATTATATCCGTAAAATATCTATTAAATTTACGGATAAAACCAAAAAAATGATAAATAGGGCGATTGAAAATATTGTAGTTAAAAAATTGACTGATAAAAAAGCCATCATACTGTTGGGCCCAAGGCAATCCGGTAAAAGCACATTGCTGGAAATGTTAAGGCCTCAATTGAAGCAACCTGTTCTCTGGTGGAATGGTGATGAAACAGATGTAAGGGCTTTTCTTGAAAAACCTACATCCACTCTTTTGAGATCTTTGATAGGAAAAAACAAAACAGTAATTATTGATGAAGCACAGCGTATAGAAAATATCGGGTTGTGTATAAAACTGATAACGGATAATATAAAGCAAGTAAAAATTATTGCTACCGGATCATCTGCATTTGAATTGGCTAATAAAATAAATGAACCATTAACCGGCAGGAAATGGGAGTATCATTTGTATCCATTATCATTTGGTGAAATGGTGGCACATACCAATTTACTGGAAGAAAAAAGATTGTTGCACCACCGGCTCATCTATGGTTACTATCCTGAGATTGTAACCTCGCCGGGTAATGAACAGGATTTATTAAAGCAATTAGCCAATAGTTATTTGTATAAAGATATCCTCACCTGGGAACGGATTCAAAAACCGGATAAGCTGGAAAAATTAGTGCAGGCGCTGGCTTTTCAAACTGCACAGGTGATCAGTTATCATGAACTGGGCCAGTTATGTGGATTAAATTCCGAAACCGTTGAAAAGTATATCAACCTGCTGGAAAAAGCATTTATTGTTTTTCGCTTGTCTTCTTTTAGCCGCAACCTCAGGAATGAGTTGAAGAAAAGTTATAAAATTTATTTTTATGACAATGGTTTACGCAATGCAGTCATCAATCAGTTTAACCCTGTTAATCTGCGCAATGATATGGGACAGTTGTGGGAGAATTGGTTCATCAGTGAACGGATAAAATATGCAAATAATTCCGGGAAAAATATGTCACGTTTTTTCTGGCGTACACTCGCTCAGCAGGAAGTAGATTATATTGAAGACACGAAGGGAGTAATCACTGCTTTTGAATGTAAATGGAACGTAAAAGCAAAAGGTGGATTGAGCCGGGCTTTCAGTAATGCTTACCCTGAAGCGAAAACTCATTTGATACACCCGGGAAATGCACATGAATTTTTAGTTTCAAAAAATTAACGAATACAACTATGCAAGCAAAATCATTTAAAGGAACTACGCCGGAACAAATAGAAACTGCATTGCAAGAAAACATGAGCGACGGTTATAAACCCTCTCTAGCCATTGTACTTGTTTCCATGAAACAAGACCGCAACGCTATCCGCAAAATATTTTCGGATGCGGGCATTGCCGTTTTCGGCGCATCCTCCAATGGAAATTTTATAGATGAAGATGTTGAACTCAACGCAACTTCAGTTTTATTAATGGATATTGATCCAAAATATTTTTCCATTCTTTTTGAAGAATATCCGCAAAAGAATTATCGTGAAGTAGCACAGGGCATTGCCCAAAAAGCATTGCAAGAATTTACGCATCCTGCATTTTTTATTGCCGGTAGTCATATTGAAACCGATGCAGAGGCATTATTATTTGGATTTGCAGATGTGGTGGGTGAACAGATTAATATATATGGTTGTATGGCTGGTGATGACTTTACTTTTAAAGATCAGGTTGTTTTTACCAACGATAGGGAAACAGCTATGGGAATCGTTACACTGATATTAGATGAAGATAAACTAGATATAAGCGGCCGGGCCACCTGTGGCTGGCATGCGGTAGGCACTGTTCGTACCGTAACCAAAAGCGTAGGCAATCATGTTTATACAGTAGATGATGTGCCCGTGCTGGATCTTACTTTGAAGTACGGAGGCTTAACCATCAATAGAAAAGAAGATTTTTCGGTAGAAGTGGCCTCACAATTTCCCCTGCAAATGCAAAGAGAAAAAGGTGATCCCGTAATGCGCCCCGGCCTGTTGATTGACTGGACCGACCGTTCTTTTTATTGCAGTGGCACGGTGCCCCAGGGTTCCAAGATTCGCTTTTCACTGCCCCCCGATTTTGATGTGATAGAAAAAGTGATTCATGCCTGTGAAGATTTAAAAAAAACAGAAATGCCCGA
>JAKIZK010000098.1 GCA_022708055.1 Bacteroidota bacterium | reverse complement strand
TGTAATTAATGCGGTTTGCCTCAGAAGTGCCGATTTACCACTCATATTGGGGCCTGTCAGTATAATCAATTGCTGATCGGTTTTATTGAGCACTACATCATTGCTGATATAGACTTCACCCACTGGAAGATTTCTTTCTATTACCGGATGCCTTCCTTCTTTGATGTTCAGTTCATCGCCGGTATGCAGTTGCGGTCTTTTATATTGATGGCGGATGGCATTGTGTGCAAAACAACAAAGACAATCCATGATAGCCAACAGGTGCCCGTTGGCCTGCACCGGAGCCAGATAGTCGAACAACTCATTTAATAAAGCTTCAAAGAGTTCTAATTCAATTTTTAAAATCTTTTCTTCGGCACCTGTAATTTTTTCTTCATACTCTTTTAGCTCAGGCGTTATATACCTTTCTGCATTGGCCAGTGTTTGTTTACGCATCCACTCGGCAGGCACTTTGCTTTTTTGCGAGTTGGTAACTTCCAGGTAATAGCCGAATACATTGTTGAACCCGATTTTTAATGAACCTATGCCGGTGTGTTCGGCTTCTTTTAATTGTAATTGGGTTAAATATTCTTTCCCGCTGAATGCAATTTTTCTCAGCTCGTCCAGTTCTTCATGTACGCCGTTATTAATAAATCCTCCCTTAGCCGCCAGCGCAGGTGGATTTTCTACAATTTCTTTGAAAATCTTTTCGGCAATAATGGGGCAGGGGTTGATGGCATCACCCAGCCTTTTTAAATATTCGCTGGAAGATGAAACACATAATTGCTTAATGAGTTCCGACTGCTTTAAACCACGAGCCAGTTGCAATACTTCGCGGGGATTTATTTTTTTCAGCGGAATTTTTGAAACCAATCTTTCAATATCGCCACATTGTTTTATATGCTGACAGATCTGGTTTCTTAAATCCGTTTCTTTAATCAGATAAGCAACCGTGTCTAATCGTTCATTTATTTTTTGAATATCTTTTAAAGGAAACACTATCCATCGCTTCATCAATCTTGCGCCCATGGGCGATACCGTATTGTCCAATATGGAAAGTAAGGTATGATTGCCTTCAGCATTGCCACTTACCAGTTCCAGATTTCTGATTGTAAAACGATCCATCCACAAAAAATCATCACGATCAATCCGCTGCAATGCGGTTATGTGCTGAAGATTGGGATGCTCGGTATCTTTCAGATAATGTATAATAGCACCTGCAGCAATCAGCCCCTGCTTCATTTCATCTACACCAAAACCTTTTAAAGAATGGGTTTGAAAATGTTTTAACAGCAAATCTTCGGCATAGCTCTGGTCAAAGATCCATTCGTCCAAAGCATAAGAATAAATTTTGCTGTTGAAATATTCTTTTATTTTTTTCTGTTTATGTCTTTGAAATATTACTTCAGCAGGTTTAAAACCCTGTAGCAGTTTATCTGCATATTCTTTATCGCCTTCGGCCACAAAAAATTCGCCGGTTGAAATATCTAAGAATGATAAGCCGAATTTCTCAGGCGTTTGTTGCCCGTCATTATCTATGAAATGTACGGCAGCCAGAAAATTATTGCTATGATGTTCCAGTAATTTATCATTAGTAGTCGTGCCCGGTGTTACCATGTCAGTTACACCACGTTTTACCACACCTTTTGCCTGTTTGGGGTCTTCCAGTTGGTCGCATATTGCTACTCGGTGTCCGGCTTTTACCAATTTGTGCAGATAGGTATCGAGTGCATGATGCGGAAAACCTGCCAGTTCCGATGATGCGGCTGCTCCATTATTTCTTTTGGTAAGTGTAATGCCTAAAATTTGAGAAGTAAGTACGGCATCTTGCCCAAAGGTTTCATAAAAATCGCCCACACGAAATAGCAAAATGGCATCGGGATATTTTTGCTTAATAGCCCGGTGTTGTTGCATCATGGGTGTATCGGTAGTAGCTGACTTTGCCATTTTTAATCTGCACCTTGCAGGTAGGCAAAAATAGGGAAGTGGAAGCGGTGTTGCTAAATTATAACTATATCAAAAGGCTGCTTTTTTTTAAACAGGGTGATAGCAAAAAAAATAATTATTCCATTTTACAATTTTCTTGTGTGTAATTCTTTCTCCCGCAGCATCCCATGCCAAACAATATAATGCCATGAAAAAAACATTGCTCCTGGCAGGGGTACTACACCTCTGTGCCATACTCCATGCACAATCAAGTGCCGACACAGCTCGTACCGATGCGGTTATTAAAAACGCTACCGTTTATTTTGGCTATGGCGCCGAAATAACACACGAGTCTAAACTAAAAGTAGATGCAGGTACCAGAGTGATTATTATCAACAACCTGAGCACCATGATTGACATCAACACTCTGCAGATAAGTGTGCCCGAAAACGTGGCCATGCTTTCGCAACGATATGCCATACATTATCCCACCACACCGGTGAATATAAAACCGCGGGAAATTGAAATCAAGGAAGACAGCATTGAAGTACTTCAAAAAGATATTCTAAAAATTCAAAACCTGGTGAGTATTGAAAAAAAGATGATTGAGAAAACAGGGTTGCTTATAGAATCCGCAGTCGTTAGTTCCGATAAAAAAATATTGAGCAGTGCAGAGCTATTAAAGTTATTGGAATATTACAATGGTAAAATTGATAAATCGGAAACCAATATTTTCAATCATTATCAAAATATTGAAAGCATTAATAGGAGAATTGCTGAGATCAGAAAAAGAATCGTAAATTTTGATAAGAAAGTAGAAACAAAAGAAAAACCTTATGGACAGGTTTTTTTGCAGGTCATTTGTAAAACGGCCGGTGAAGTGCCTGTAAATCTTTCTTATTATACCAATCATGCGGGATGGACTGCTATTTATGATGTGCGGGTAAATTCAAAAACCAATAAAGTAAAATTAATTTATAAGGCGATGCTTAGCCAGACAACCGGAATCGATTGGAAAAAAACAAAACTGACGCTGAGTACCGGTACGCCCAATTTTGGAGTAGCAGCACCACAACTTACGCCCTGGTACCTGCAATTATATGTGCCCGGTATTTATTCCGATTTGCAACGAAGGGCGGCACAGGGAAATGCCATGCGCAACAATTTACAATCGGCATTAAGTGGCAAAGTAGCTGGTCTTGAAATTGTAAAAGCCGATGCTGATCAATATCGCATAAATGAAACAATGGCTGTCACATCTATCGATCCCAGTACACTACAGCAATATACCACACTTACGCAGGGGCAATTAAATACCAATTTTGAAATTGACCTGCCTTACGATGTTGCCAGCGACGGACAGTTGCAGTATGTAAACATCAAAGACCAGGAGATCAATTGCATACTGAAGAACTATGCAGTGCCTCGTATCGACAAGGAAGCTTACCTGCTTGCAGAAGTAGCCGATTGGGAAAGCCTGGATCTATTGCCCGGCGATGCCAATATTATTATGGATGAAACCTATATTGGCCGTTCCGTAATTGATCCGAATACAACAGCAGACACGTTGAATCTGGCACTTGGCCGCGATAAAAGAATTGATGTAAAACGTTCTTTGGTAAAAGAGTTGAGCAGTTTAAAATCAAGCGGAGGCTATAATCGTCAGGTGTTCACTTATGAAATTGTGGTAAAGAATAATAAAACAACCGATATCAATCTGTTGCTGAAAGATCAGTTTCCGCTGAGTACCATAAAAGAAATAGAAGTAAAACTGGAAGCGGATGGCGGAGCAATGGTGAATAATGAAACAGGCGTACTTACCTGGAAAATGGATTTAAAACCCGGTGAAGTAAAGAAACTCAGATTCAGCTATGCCGTAAAATATCCAAAGGATAAAAAAATAACGAATCTGAAATAAAGTTCTCTGCTTATTTATTTGGGTTGTATGGCATTGCCTTCAGATGCTATACAACCCTTCTTTCTTATTTTTGCCGTATGCGCAAATTGTCAATGACCGAACTGGGCAGAAAATCGGTTGCAGAGTTTAAAGAGTCGGCAAAGTTTCCTGTTATAATTATATTGGAGAATATAAGAAGTGCCTATAATGTAGGCAGTGTATTTCGTACGGCAGATGCTTTTTTAATTGAGGCAATCTATATTGTTGGCTATTCGGCAAAGCCGCCACATAAAGAAATAAAAAAAACAGCTTTGGGTGCCGAAGAAACAGTGGAATGGAAATATTTTAAAACTACAGCAGAAGCGATTGATGAATTGCGTAGCAAAGACTTTCAGGTTTTTGCTGCGGAGCAGGCTGAAGGAAGTTATCTTTTACATGAAATAAAAACAGAGATAGAAGAAAAAATTGCAATCATATTTGGAAATGAAGTAACAGGAGTAGAGCAATCAGTAATAGAAATATGTGACGGTTGTATTGAAATTCCACAATTGGGTATGAAGCATTCATTAAATATTGCAACAGCAGCCGGTGTTGTTTTATGGGAGTTAGTTCGCGGAAGACTACTGAAAAACTAATCAATCAACCAATCATCTATTCAACCATCAACCTTAACCTCAACCTTAACCTTAATCTCAACCTTAACCTTAATCTCAACCTTAACCTCAACCTCACCCTCCATTTCTCAAAATGCTCAAAAACTATCTCAGCCTCATCAAATTTTCTCACACCATCTTCGCCATGCCCTTTGCGTTGATTGGTTTCTTTTTGGCTTTGTATAAATCGGGTGTTGGAAGCCTTGCTGAGAATGAAATTTATCTGAAATTTTTTTTGGTCATTTTATGTATGGTTTTTGCACGAAGCGCTGCTATGGCATTTAACCGTTATCTCGACAGAAAATTTGATGCTAAAAATCCTCGTACGGCCATTCGTGAAATCCCTTCGGGAAAAATTTCTGCACAACAGGCATTGATATTTACCATTATCACTTCAATGTTGTTTATAATGGTTTGTTATTTTATCAACTGTATTTGTTTTTATCTATCGCCGGTTGCCTTGGCGGTGGTGTTGGGTTATAGTTACACTAAAAGATTTACCTGGCTTTGTCACCTCGTATTGGGTCTTGGGCTATCACTGGCGCCTATTGGCGCTTACTTAGCTGTGACAGGTGGTTTTGCCTGGCTGCCCGTTTTATTTTCGCTTTCCGTTATTTTTTGGGTAAGCGGTTTTGATATTATTTATGCCTTGCAGGACGAAGCATTTGATAAGGAAAATCATTTGTATTCCATTCCTGCTTTTGCAGGCAAGAAAATTGGGTTAAGAGTTTCCGAGATTTTGCATTTATGTAGCGCTGCTGCAGTTTTGTTTGCCGGTTACTATGGAAATTTTGGTTGGCTCTATTGGGTGGGTGCTTTCATTTTTGCAGGTATGTTGGTCTATCAGCATTCCATAGTAAATCCCAATGACCTCAGCAGGGTAAATCTGGCTTTTATGACAGCCAATGGCATAGCATCGGTTGTTTTTGCCATCTTTGTTATCGCAGATTTAATCATTAATAATATTTAGCAACTTGGCTCGTATCATTTGCATAGATTATGGTCTCAAAAGAACCGGCATTGCCGTTACCGATCCTTTGCAGATCATTGCAACCGGATTAACCACAATAGAGTCAAAAAATTTAATTCCTTTTCTGAAAGAATATTTTTCAAAGGAATCAGTTAGCTTGATTTTAATAGGCGAGCCCAAAAACTGGGATGATACGGATACGCATGCTACACCATTAGTTGAAAATTGCATCAAAGCGCTTCAAAAACATTTCCCGCAAATTCCCTTACAGAAAGTGGATGAACGTTATACCTCTAAAATGGCAAAAGATGCCATGCTGGAAATGGGATTGAAAAAAATGAAGCGTAGGAATAAAGCTTTGGTAGATGAAATAGCGGCTACCATTATGTTGCAGGAATATTTAAGAACAATCGCTTAGTTCCTTATTGTTTTATTAAACAGTCATTGGTATTTTCGCACAATGATTTTACCTATTGTTGCCTATGGTCATCCGGTTTTAAGAAAACGGGCCACTGATATTACTGCCGATTACCCTCAGTTGGAAAAACTGATTGCCGATATGTGGGAAACCTTATACAATAGTAATGGTGTAGGATTGGCAGCACCTCAAATTAACAGAGATATCCGTCTTTTTTTGGTAGATACGCTACAGATGTTTGAAAATATGGAAGCAGATGAAAAGGCCGATTATCCTGATGACAATGGAATAAAATCTGTTTTTATCAATGCAAAAATTCTAAAATTGGATGGTGATGAGTGGCCTTATAACGAAGGTTGTCTCAGTATTCCTAAAATAAGAGAAGATGTGTACAGAAATGAATCCGTTACCATAAATTATTTAGACGAAAATTTTCAATCTCATACCCAATCCTTTACAGGTTTATCAGCAAGAGTAATCTTACATGAGTACGATCATATTGAAGGGAAACTTTTTATTGATCATATATCAGCATTAAAAAGAAAACTCATGAAAGGAAAACTTACCGATATTTCAAAAGGAAAAATCAGGGTAGATTATAAAATGCTTTTTCCAGGGTAAGCTGAATTAATTTTATTTTTCTATTTGCTTTTTTTATAAGTTTTAAAAATTTATAATAAAAAATCGCAATTGTTTTTGCCCGAATTAAAAACATTACATAATTTAGCATTGAATTCTAAGAAATTATTTTTTTAGAATTTATTAAATAACCATTAAACCTTGAGACTTATGAGAAAGAGAATTACGCTCTCATGTCTGGCTGTATTCTTAGCCGTCAGTTTTGGTTATTCGCAAGTTCCCTCAGTCAATCCGATCAATGGTGTAGTTCCGGCTGTATTAAATGCGGCAGGTGGTACCTACGACAATGCGTCGTCGTATTATCGTTATGAGTGGAGTTTTGGCGAATTACTGCTGATACAGGCTTTTGCCCCGCCGGACAGTTCAGTGTTGGTAACCCAGGGTGTATTACAACCCTGTACCGACAAGTTAGGCTACTCAGCCTTTACGCTTTTATTTGATGAAGGGGATTACAAACTATTTCCCAATCCTACCAGTGGCAAATTTGAGGTGGACTTTTTTGTAACCACGCCGGGTACTATGAGTTTACAATTGGTAAATTCATTGGGTCAGATACTCAGCAGCCGCAGCTATCATTACGATGGATGCTGCCGCATAGAGTTGTTTGACATTTCCCGCTATCCGGATGGGGTATATTTTGTAGTAGCGGATTTAAAGCCCGACATCAATCGCCCCGGCGATAACCTGCAAGTAATCCGCCACAGTGGATTGAAAGTAGTCAAACTAAGCGATAAATAAAAAACAGCAAAAGAATCATTAGCAATAAATATTATAAAACCAAATTAAACCAGAACAAATGAAAAAGATATTCAGTTTAATGACAGCAGTACTGCTGATGGCTGTAGCAGCCATTGGTCAGTCGCCGGCTCCCGGCCTGTTCAACTATCAAGGCGTTGCCCGCAATAGCGTGGGAAATGTATTGATAAATAAAACCATCAGCCTGCGGCTGACGATACACGATGGTACGCCGGGCGGTCCATCCGTATATCAGGAAACCAGAACGGTAACAACGAATCCGTTTGGATTATTTAATGTACAGGTAGGCGGCCCCGGAGCCAGCAGCTCCAGTGGTACCATACCCGGCGTAAACTGGGGAGTAAACGCCAAGTACATACAGGTAGAAATAGATCCTAATGGTGGCAGCACCTTTATCAATATAGGTACGGCACAGATAGCGAGTGTGCCTTATGCCTTGTATTCATCATTGAGCAATGATTTGGTATTGCCTTTTAATAAAACCCAATCGGATGCCGGTACTTTATTTAAAGTAACCAATAGTGGAACCGGAGCAGGTAGTACGGCATTGGAAGGTTTAACCAATTCAACAGCGGGTAATGCGTATGCGGTAATAGGAACAGTAACCTCAAGCAGCCCCGGAGGTTTTTCAACGGGTGTAAGAGGTATCAATAATGGTACGGGTGGATTAGGCATAGGTGTATGGGGAAGCCAAAATGGAAGCGGCTGGGGTGTGTATGGTACAGCACCATCAGGTATTGGTGGTAATTTTGCATCCACATCCGGAACCGGTGTGCAAGGGTCATCAACATCCGGAGTAGGTGGTCGTTTTACATCTACATCAGGCAATGCATTATACACTACAGGTGGTGTGAGATTGCAAGGTATTAATGAAGGAGCCAATAGAGTCTTAACAACAATACCCGGTGATGGTACGGCTACCTGGCAGGATCCTGCAGCTGTAGGAATAGTAACCGGTAGTGGGACTTTAAATTTTGTACCAAAGTGGACACCTAATGGTACTAATCTTGGTAATTCATTACTGTTTGATAATGGAACCAGAATGGGAGTAGGTACTACA
>JAKIZK010000097.1 GCA_022708055.1 Bacteroidota bacterium | reverse complement strand
TCAAATTGTATTGAGCAGAAGTTTTCAACAGCCATTCATCGGCGATGAGTTTAATGTGTACCGCTCATTGCGCAGCATCAATCCTTCGCCGTATTTATTTTTCTTTGATTATGGCGATTATAAACTGTTGGGCTCATCACCCGAAGCACAGTTAGTAATTCAAAATGGCAGTGCCGTTATGCATCCCATTGCGGGAACCGTAAAGAGAACGGGAGATGCTGCCAGTGATAAACAAGCTGCTGAGAAGTTGCTGCATGATGCAAAAGAAAATGCGGAGCATGTGATGCTGGTGGACCTTGCCCGAAATGATTTGAGTCGTGAGTGTGAGCAAGTAGCTGTAGCACAGTTCAGGCAGGTGCAATATTTCTCTCATGTTATTCACCTGGTAAGTGAAGTAGCCGGCAAGGTAAAAGCAGGTACAAATCCCTTTCAATTGCTTGCAAAAACTTTTCCTGCGGGTACACTAAGTGGGGCTCCAAAATGTAAGGCAATGGAACTTATTCAGCAATGGGAACCAACCGCAAGAAGTTATTATGGTGGCATCATCGGCTTTCTGGGCTTTGATGGCAGTTGCAATCATGCAATTATGATTAGAACTTTTTTGAGTCAACACAATACACTTACCTATCAGGCAGGCGCAGGTATAGTGGCTGCCAGCCTACCTGAAAGTGAATTGCAGGAAGTAAATAATAAACTGGGGGCATTAAAAAAAGCGATTGCGTTGGCAGCAACCATTTAAAAAAAATGAAAATGAAAGTCTTGGTTTTTGATAATTACGATTCTTTTACATACAATCTGGTACATCTGGTAGAAAAAATTACTCACCAGAAAGTGGATGTTTATAGAAATGATCAATTGTCACTGGAGCAGGTGCAGCAGTATGATAAAATTATTTTGTCGCCCGGACCGGGCATACCTGTAGAAGCGGGTCTGTTGCTGCCGTTAATAAAAAAATATGCGGCTACCAAATCCATACTTGGGGTTTGCCTGGGCCATCAGGCCATTGGAGAAGCCTTTGGCGGAAAGTTGGTGAATCTGTCGGAAGTTTATCATGGCGTATCAACGTCCATCGCATTGGTGCAGCCTGTTTCCGGGAAGTCTGAAAAATTATTTCAGGGTCTGCCAGAGCGGATAGAAGTAGGTCGTTACCATTCCTGGATAGTAATCGATGAAAATTTTCCGGCATCGCTGGAAGTAACCGCCCGAGATGAGCATGGATACATTATGGCCTTGCAGCATAAACAGTTTGATGTGCAGGGTGTGCAATTTCACCCCGAAAGTGTATTAACACCCGATGGTGAAACGATTATGAGAAACTGGTTGCGATAGGTTTTTAAACGTCGAATATTATGAAGAAAATATTACAATTATTATTTGAACATAAAACACTGGATCGCACGGCTGCTAAAGAAGTGTTGATGCATATAGGGCAAGGTATATACAATGAGCATGAGGTAACCGCTTTTATGACCGTATATCTTATGCGCAGTATTACCATAGAAGAATTGCAGGGCTTTCAGGATGCATTAATGGAGCTATGTGTGAAGGCAGATTTAAAAGATTTTGAAACGATTGATATCGTAGGCACGGGTGGTGATGGCAAGAATACTTTTAATATTTCTACCATTGCCTGTTTTATTGTTGCCGGGGCCGGACAAATGGTAGCCAAGCATGGAAATTATGGAGCTTCATCTATCAGCGGAGCCAGTAATGTAATGGAGGCATTAGGTTATCGTTTTAGTAATGACAATGAAAAGCTGAAGCGTGAAATGGAAATTGCTAATATTTGTTTTTTACATGCACCGCTTTTTCATCCGGCTTTGAAGGTAGTGGGACCCATTCGTAAGAATCTGGCTATGCGTACATTCTTTAATATGCTGGGCCCTATGGCCAATCCTGCATTGCCCAATTTTCAATTGGTAGGTGTTTACAGCCTGGAAATGGCAAGGGTCTATAATTATTTATTACAAAAAACCGGTCGGCCGTTTACTATTATTCACAGTTTGGATGGTTATGATGAAATATCTTTGACGGGTGATACGAAAGTAATTTCAAATAAAGGAGAAAGTATAATGTCGGCAGTACAGCTGGGAAAAAGAATCGTGAGTGCAGAATCCATTTCTGGTGGCAATTCAGTTGCAGAAGCTGCAAAAATATTTTCAAACATACTGAAAGGCGAGGGTACCTGGACACAAAATGCAGTAGCCTTGGCAAATGCTGCAATGGCACTTTATTGCACCGGAAAGTTTCAGGATTATGAATCGGCTTATCAGGCATCAGTCGATAGCTTAGAGCGTGGAAAAGCAAATGAGGCACTTCAAAAATTAATCAACTTACAATGAGTACAATTTTAGATAAAATTATTGCAGCCAAGAAAAAAGAAATAGCACACTATCAGCCACTCAGTCCTATTGAACGATTTGAACATCAAGGATTTTTCTGGCAAATAAGAAACCGGTCATTGACAGATCATTTACTAATGCCCGGTAGCAATGGAATCATTGCAGAATTTAAAAGAAAAAGCCCGAGTAAAGGCGAGTTTAAACCAAAATCACTGGAAGTAGAAGATGTGGTTGTGCAATATAATAAAAGGGCAGCAGGCATTTCGATACTTACAGATGAAAATTTTTTTGGAGGCGACTTAGATGATTTAATACAAGCAAAAGTGATAAGCGATGTACCTGTTTTAAGAAAAGATTTTATCATTGATAAATGGCAGATAGCAGAATCAAAAGCTTTTGGTGCAGATGTGGTTTTATTGATAGCAGCCTGCCTTACCCCGGTAGCTGTAAAAGAATTTGCCGGTTATGCGGAATCTATTGGTTTGGAATCGATACTTGAAGTACATAATGAAAAAGAACTGGAACACTATTGCGATAAAGTAAATATGATAGGTGTCAACAACCGAAACTTGCAAACCTTTGAGGTTGATATCAATACTTCATTGCAGTTGATAGAAAAGATACCTGCCGGCGTACCTGCCATAGCCGAAAGTGGCATCAGTGATGTGGAAACGATAAAGACATTGAGAAATGCAGGCTATAGGGGATTTCTTATTGGCGAAAATTTTATGAAGGAAGATAACCCCGGAAGGGCTTTTGAGGATTTTGTAAACAAATTAAATGTGTAATGATGCGAATTGAATGAAACCATTCCATAAGTGGAAACAAATATATTTGCGATTCACCATTGCCAAAAGGTTTAAAAAAAACGATTATGAATATTAAAGTTTGTGGTATTACCGAAATGAAACAATTACAACAGTTAGATGGATTGGATATTGATTTTGCAGGTTTGATATTTTATCCTGAGTCTGCACGGTATGTTGGAGATAAGCTGCCGAAGAAAGATGTGAAGAAGGCAGATTTCGATTTAAAGAAAGTAGGTGTATTTGTAAATCCGGAATTGATTGATGTGCTGGATGCCATCGACGATTATGGATTACAGGTTGTGCAATTGCACGGAGATGAAGGTCCGGAAATGTGTGATGACCTGAGTGGCGAGGTGGAAGTGATAAAAGCATTTCGTATCAGTGGCAATGAAGATATCGATAAGTTAGTGACGCCTTATGATGCTGTGTGCGATTATTATTTATTTGACACAGGTGGCTTGCAGGAATCATTGGGAGGCACAGGCAAACAGTTTGACTGGAATATTCTGAAGAATGCAAAAATTGAAAAACCATTTTTTTTGAGTGGAGGCATAAGCGTAAGCGATGCAGCGAAGATCAAAGCATTCAGGCATCCCGATTTTTTTGGAGTGGACATTAACAGCCGTTTTGAAACCGAACCCGGTGTAAAAGATATGAGTAAAGTATTGCAGTTTAAGATGGCGTTGAAATAATAATAATGTTTTGAAGAAAAATGTTTTTTTTAATGAAAAATCCTCGCTTTGATTGGCATCTCATGCTTTGATGTACGGTCAGACGAAAATTAATTACTTTAAGCAACCGGGTTGGTTGTTAAATGTCAATTTCCAGAAAAACAATAACTCTAAAAAAAATGAACTCAGAAAAATCATATACTGCTCCTGACAAACATGGCTACTATGGCCAATTTGGTGGTGCATTTATTCCTGAAATGTTGTACAGGAATGTTGAAGAACTGCGTTCAAAATATTTAGAACTCATTGCTGATATAAATTTTCAACGGGAGCTTAATTTATTGCTGCACGATTTTGCCGGACGACCTACACCTTTATATTTTGCCGAAAGACTGAGCAATCAGTATAATGCTAATATTTATCTGAAGCGGGAAGACCTTTGCCATACCGGTGCACATAAAATTAATAATACCATTGGCCAGTTGCTATTGGCGCAGCGAATGGGAAAGAAAAGAATCATTGCAGAAACTGGAGCAGGGCAACATGGAGTAGCTACAGCAACCGTATGTGCATTGAAGGGATTAGATTGTATTGTGTATATGGGCGAAAAAGATATGCAACGACAGGCGCCCAATGTAGCCCGAATGAAAATGCTGGGTGCAAAAGTCATTCCGGCAATCAGCGGCAGTAAAACATTGAAAGACGCCACGAATGAAGCCATTCGCGACTGGATCAATCATCCGGATGATACGCATTATATTATAGGTAGTGTAGTAGGCCCGCATCCGTATCCAGATATGGTGGCTCGTTTTCAAAGTGTCATTAGTAAAGAAATAAAAGAGCAGTTGAAAGAAAAAACTGGAACCGCATTTCCCGACTATGTAATAGCCTGTGTAGGTGGAGGCAGTAATGCAGCAGGAGCTTTTTATCATTTCTTAGATGAAGAAAATGTAAAACTGATTGCAGTAGAAGCTGCAGGCGAAGGTTTGAAAACGGGTAAGAGTGCCGCTACAACTGTGTTGGGCAAGCCGGGTATTTTGCATGGAAGTAAAAGTTTGTTGATGCAGACAGCGGATGGTCAGGTGGTGGAGCCGCATAGTATTTCTGCTGGTCTCGATTATCCGGGCATTGGCCCGCTACATGCACATTTATTTACCAATGGTCGGGCAAATTTTTTAAATGCTACCGACCGGGAAGCATTAAATGCTGCATTTGAATTAGCTAAACTGGAAGGTATTATACCTGCTTTGGAAAGTGCTCATGCATTGGCTGGTTTGAAAAAACTTTTTACAGAAATAAATGAGCATGCAAAAAAAAGAGAAACAGTAGTTGTTTGTTTAAGTGGGAGAGGAGATAAGGATTTAGAAACATATATGCAGCACATTTCCTGAATTGTAATTTGAATTATTTTTTATTAGAATGAACAGATTAGAAATTTTATTCAGCACAAAGAAGCATCATATTCTTAATGTATATGGCACGGCAGGCTTTCCAAAACTAAACAGTACACTGGAAATGATGCGTTCTTTACAGGAATGTGGTGCAGATATGATGGAGCTGGGTATGCCTTATAGCGATCCTTTGGCTGATGGTCCGGTTATTCAACATAGCAATGCTATTGCGCTATCAAATGGAATGACCATGCAAAAATTATTTGCGGTACTAAAAGATTTTAGAAAGGAAATTCATATTCCGGTGATACTGATGGGCTACCTCAATCCGGTTTTACAATTTGGGTTTGAAAAATTCTGTGCGGCTGCTGCATCAGTGGGAATCGATGGATTGATAATTCCTGACCTGCCCGAATTTGAGTTTGAAAATGAGTATGGTACAATTATAAAAAAATACGGACTCAGTTTCTCATTTCTGGTAACTCCCGAAACCCCGGATGTAAGAGTAAAAAAATTAGACAGTCTGAGCTCCGGGTTTTTGTATGCAGTTTCAGCATCGGCTACCACAGGAGGCAACACTCATGTAAGCGATATAGCAAGCTATTTCAACCGTTTACAATTACTCAATCTGAAAAACCCTGTTTTGGTGGGGTTTGGCATAAAGGATAAAAATAGTTTTAATACTGCCTGCCGTTATGCGCAAGGAGCCATTATTGGTTCGGCCTATATAGCTGCCTTGGGAAAAAATGAAAATGTTAATGCAGCCACAAAATCTTTCCTTTCGTCAATAACCGGATAGAAGGTTTTTGGAATGTTAGGTTAAATTCTAAATTTGCACCTATGAAAAAAATATTGTTTGTTTTATTATTGTTACCGGGTTTTTTGGCAGGCCAAACCGGCCAAAAAGGGTTTACTATCAATGGAAAGCTTTCAGGATTTGAAAATGGTACCGAAGTAAAACTGGTAAAGAATGGCGAGGGAACTGTTTTGACTGATACAAAACTAAAGGATGGAAAATTTGTATTGAAAGGGAAAATTGCTGAGCCTACATTATTTTATGTGTTAGTTGGCGATCAGGCTCCGGTAGAATTATATCTTGAAAATACAATCATCTCATTAAAAGGAAGTAAAACCAATCTTAAAAATGCAGAGATAAGTGGTTCAAAATCGCAAAAGGATTTTAAAGACTTTACAAAAGTATTTATTCCAATGGCAAAGGATTTAAATGCCTTAGCTGCTACCATCAATGGCACTTCACCCGGTACAGTAAGAGATTCGTTAATATTGGTTCACCAAGCTTCCGGCAATAAAATTCAAAATGAAATTGATAAGCTGATTCAGAAAAAACCAAAATCGGCTGTATTGCCATTTATTTTAAGTGCTACTTATGGTTTTAATGAAGACCCCATTCTGTTGGAAAACAGATTTAATAAATTAGATGCAAGTGTACGAAAAATGGAAATCAGCAAAACGCTGGTTGATTTTATAGCAGAAAATAAAATAGGTGCGGTAGGCACTGAAGCTATGGATTTTTCACAGCCCGACACTTTGGGAAATATGGTTTCACTATCTTCTTTTAGGGGCAAATATGTGTTGCTTGATTTTTGGGCAAGCTGGTGCGGGCCTTGCCGCAATGAAAACCCAAATGTGGTGGCAAGTTTTAATAAATTTAAATCAAAGAATTTTACAGTCTTAGGTGTTTCGCTTGACAGACCCGGTAAAAAAGATGCCTGGCTTGAGGCAATTAAAGAGGATGGACTTATCTGGAGCCAGCTTAGCGATTTGCAGGGATGGAATAATGCTGCGGCAAAACTTTATAAAGTAACCGGTATTCCACAAAATTTTTTGATTGACCCACAAGGTAAAATCATTGGGCGCAATCTTCGAGGACCGGCATTAGATGAAAAACTTTGTGAAGTATTGGGGTGCAACTAATACAAAATAAAAACTTAAAAACCTTCTGTTTATCAACAGGAGGTTTTTTTATGAAGCAATAATAAATGTCAATGAGCAAATTTTAATAAATCATCGTAACTTGACACCTGTAAACCTGAAATAATCCTTTTATGAAAATGCTATTTGCAATTATCCTGCTCACCTGTTCTGTGAATGCTCCTTCACAGATTCTGAAAAGAATAAAAGACAAGGCTGTAAACAAAGCAAAAGAAAACACAGTTGACCGTGCTCGTAATGAGGCAAGAGAAGCCTATTACAAAAAAATGAATGATATAAGAGCTGAGTTTGATTCAAGCGATTTCGACTATGCGGTGCTGGTAAGCGACAACTCCGGATTGTTCAACTTAAAGGACAAAAGAGAATTGGGCAGCAAGTTTATGAATTTGAAAAGCATTGGCACCCAGCTATATCATAAAGACATTGATTTGAGCGATGAAGAAAAAGCTATTTTCAATTTGCATCAAGGTCAGTCATCGTATGCAATGGGTCGTTATGTATTTGCAGAAAAAAGATTTATTGCGGCACAAAACTATTTTGAAAATGGATATAATACCAGCCACCCGGGTTATATGAAAACGATATCCAGTGAAGGATTGCTGTATGCCACTATGGGTCGTTATCAGCAGGCCGAAAAATTTACCTTAAAAGCATTGGAATTGAGAGAAGCTGCTTTTGGAGATGCACACATGGAAGTGGCGGCTTCCATTAACAACTATGCGGTGTTGCATTATAATTTGGGGAAATATAATGAAGCTGAAAAAGAGTTTGAACAGTCATTACAGATCATAGAAAAAAATAAAAAGCAACAAGGTGTACAATATGCCATTGTATTAAATAATAAAGCCATGCTTTTTCAGGCACTGGGAAGATATGAAGAAGCTGCAAAACTATTGCAACAGGTAATTGCAATTGGCGAAGCATTAAAAAGTGATGTGAAGAATAGTAATAAATTCAGATTTATGTCAAACCTCGCATTGCTTTACCAACAAATGGGACGGTATAATGATGCTGAGGCAATTTATCAGCGAATGCAAAAAAGAATAACGGATCGCAACTCGGCTGATTATGCCAATGCATTGAATAATCTTGCTATTCTTTATTTAGTGATGAACAAGCAAGATAAGGTAGAAGAGATGCTTCAAAAAGCTGCTGATATTTACAAAAAAAGTTTTGGTG
>JAKIZK010000096.1:8076-8435 GCA_022708055.1 Bacteroidota bacterium | reverse complement strand
GATGATTTGTTATTTCTACGAAAAGTTGAGCGATGGCTTACATGATTATAAAGAACCGGCGCCTATTCGCAGTGCGGTGAATGTTCCTTTTTTTGTAAGCCGCGGCTATATTGTTTTTATGCCGGATATTGAATACACAACAGGCCACCCCGGAAAAAATGCTTATGATTATATAGTAAGTGGAGCAAGAGCTATTGTAAAAAAAGGATGGGCCGATAGTACAAAGATTGCAATACAGGGTCATAGCTGGGGAGGCTATCAGGCTGCACAATTGGCTACTATGACAAAGTTGTTTAAAGCTGTGTGGGCCGGTGCACCAGTTACAAATATGACCAGTGCTTATGGCGGCATCAGATGGG
>JAKIZK010000096.1:0-8066 GCA_022708055.1 Bacteroidota bacterium | reverse complement strand
GAGTGGCGCTAACCGCCAGTTTCAATACGAGAAAACGCAAAGTCGCATTGGTAAAACATTATGGAATGGGTTACCACTATATTTGGAAAACTCACCGCTATTTCATTTGGATAAAGTAACCGCACCCATGGTCATATTGCACAACGATGCAGATGGTGCCGTGCCTTGGTATCAGGGAATTGAATTGTTCACCGGCTTAAGAAGATTGGGCAAACAAGTATGGATGCTCAACTACAACGGACAAGGACACGGTCTTACACAAAGACAGGATATGCTCGATTATCAAATAAGAATGCAACAGTTTTTTGACTGGATATTGAAAGGTGAGAAGCCTGCAAAGTGGATTACCGAAGGTGTACCGGCGGTAAACAAAGGAAAAAACTGGGGTTTGGAAATTGAAGATTAATTGTTCCCAATTTAATATTAATAGACATCAAGCAGCTGCAATAAACTTAACCAGGCTACGCTTTACAATGGGCAACAATGTTTCTTCAACCGGAAATTGTAGCATCGTTTCTATTGCATAAACGGCCGGGTTGGGCAAGTGCTTGTGTTTTTTTATCAATTCCGATTTGATGTGCTCGTATGTAGAAGAAATACTTCGTGTCCAGTCGTCAATAAATAAGGTGCGCATACTTCTGTATTTTTCATCGTGCTTTTCAAATAAGGTAAGCCGGTAATGATAAACGGAAGTTTGATGTGGATTGCCGCTGCTCAGAAAGAAATATCCCTCGTTCACCTCAAGCGGAATAAGACCAACAGGAGCAATATCAATATTATATTCTACAAATTCATAAATCTCGGTGCCATTGGAAATGGTTTGTTTTAATTTTCCGGATGCATAATGAATGATGTCTTCCAACTCCTGCATCAATTCGCAATCTTCAATCATTTTTTCATAAAGCAATTGAAGTTTCTCCATTTGAAAACCCGTAAGCTTTTTTGGAAAATGCTCTTGCAAGTGTTTTTTATTTTCTCTGAAAGCCACGATGTTATTGTAATGAAAAATAATATCGGCTAATTGTGGATACAATTTGTTCTCATTAAAATACAAATTGATTTCCTGAAGATAGGCGAGTAAGGTATATTTCTTGAGTTCAAAATCTATACGGCCTTCGGCAAACCAGGTTTCGGATAATGACTTCATAACTTAACGGATTTTGTTTAACTAATTTATCAAAAAGACGCGAAAACCAAAAGAGAAGTTTATCTTCAGGCTGTTAATAATTTTTTATGCGTCTGTTTCTTTACTTTCTTTTAGCATTTACCATTATATCATGTGGCAACACAATTTATATTGTACGACATGCTGAAAAAGAATCGGGGATTGAATCTACAACTATGAAAACAATAAAAGACCCCCCACTTTCATTGCAAGGGCAGGAGCGGGCACTCAAGCTAAAAGAAATATTAGGAGGCAAGGGCATCACGCATATTTTTTCTACCAATACTTTGCGTACCATATCAACAGCAAGCCCATTAAAAGAACTTACTTTGGGATTGCCCATAGAAATTTACAGCAGCAAGTCTGACTCGACTGAAAAATTTATAGAAAAGATTAAAGCGATTAAAAAAGGAAATATCTTGATTGTGGGCCATTCTAACACAGTGGATGATCTGTGCAATTTAATAGCCGGTAAGAAAGTAGTACCCGGTGATTTGGATGAAAAGATATTCGACAATCTCTTTATTCTGAAAAGAAAAGGGAATACCTATCGGTTTAAGAATGAGAAATATGGAAAACCATCAAATTAATATTCTCTTTCGCCATTAAAATGCTCAAGCTCTTTAGCAACCGCAGTGAGGAAAGTAGCACCCAGACTTCCATCAACAATTCTATGATCGTAGCTCATACTCAGGTACATCATGTGTCTGATGGCAATACTGTCGCCATGTGGTGTTTCAATTACAACCGGGCGTTTTTTAATGGCACCAACAGCCAATATTGCCACTTGTGGTTGATTGATAATGGGTGTACCCATCAAGCTGCCAAAGGTTCCCACATTGGTTAAAGTAAAAGTACCGCCGGTAGTATCATCGGCTTTTAGTTTTCCGTTTCTTGCATTATCTGCAAGCGAATTTACCTGTCTGGCTAAGCCTACTAAATTTAGCTGATCAGCATTTTTTATTACGGGTACTATCAGGTTGCCGCTGGGCAGGGCAGTTGCCATTCCTATATTGATGTCTTTTTTTACAATAATCTTATCACCATCAAGTGAGCAATTGATCAACGGAAATTTTTTAATACAACGTACAATTGCTTCTATAAATAATGGGGTAAAAGTAATTTTGGTGCTTTCTCTTTTTTCAAAATCTTTTTTCACTTTGTCGCGCCACATAACTAAGTTGGTAACATCTGCTTCTGTAAAACTGGTTACATGCGGGCTGGTATGTTTGCTGCGCACCATGTGATCGGCAATCAGCTTGCGCATTCTGTCCATTTCTATTACTTCTACATTTCCTGTATAGGTAGTTATTGCATTGGCGGTTGTATTGGTCCCACTTGTATCCGGTTGCACTTTAGCAATCGGAATAACCATGGGATCTCTTTGTCCGCCGGGTATTGATTTTGCACCACCGGCTTTGCGAGTGCTTACATATTGCAGAATATCTTTTTTGGTAACTCTGCTTTCATTTCCGGTACCGGGAATTGCCTCCAGTTCTGCCATGCTTACGCCTTCGCTGGCAGCTATATTTAAAACCAAAGGTGAATAAAAACGATTTGTCGAACCGCCATTGGCCGGCTTAGCTGTTTGAATAGTTTCTACTACTACGGCTTCTTGAGCAGGCGCTTGAACTGCTTGAGCAACCGGGGTTACTACTACCGGATTTGCGACCGGAGCATCGGCATCGGCAGTTCTGATGCGGGCAATCGCTGCACCAATAGGCACTACATCATTTACGTTAAATAAAATGGCATCAATAACACCGGCTGCTGTACTGGGCACTTCGCTGTCCACTTTATCTGTTGCTATGTCCAAAACGGTTTCGTCCATTTTTACTGCATCACCGGGTTGTTTGTGCCATTTTAAAATTGTGGCTTCCATGATGCTTTCACCGAGTTTGGGCATTATTAAATCAACGATTGCCATATATGAGTTTAAAAAATTAAGAGTGTATTGTTCTTTTAATAATTGTCAAAGTTAAAGTTTTCCGGCTAATCCCATTTGCCCACCGGTTATGGATTGTTTAGTATAAACTTTCTCAAAAAATTCAAAGCATACGTAGCAGTCATCTCAATGTTTCTATTACGGTCAAATCTCAGATTCAACCGGGTCGTTTCCGTTTTTTCTTTATTACCTGCTGCTATCCACACTGTCCCCACCGGTTTTTCCTCACTGCCACCACCGGGGCCCATAATGCCTGAAACTGCTAAAGCATAATCGGTTTTTAATTTATATAATGCACCGGCTACCATTTCGGTAACGGTTTCTCTGCTTACAGCTCCTTTTATTGACAGTGTGTGTGGCGATACATGTAATAAGTTTTCTTTCACGCTATTGGCATAGCTGATAATGCTGCCTAAAAAATAGGCCGACGAACCGGGTACTGAAGTAATACGATGTGCTATATAACCACCAGTGCAACTTTCAGCCGTGCACATCGTTTTGGCTTTTTGTTTTAAAATATCAGCTACCACATTTTCAAGACCTTCATCTTTATTGGTTACCAGGTATTCCATTACCAATTCCTGAAGTTTTTCAAAATAGGGTTCTATTTCTTTTTCACCAGCTTCATTGGTGACAGCAATGGTGGTAAGCCGCAGCTTCACCATTCCATACGATGGCAGATAGGCCAATTTGATGGAAGCGGGGAGTGCCGGTTCAAATTCTTTGAGCATTTCTGCCAGCATTGTTTCTCCTGCACCTACTGTAAAGGCTGTACGATGAAGTATAGCAGGCATCTTAAATTGATTTTGAATTACGGGCAGTACTTCATTTAAAATCAATCCTTTCATTTCGTGTGGCACACCGGGTAATGAGAAAAAAACCTTTCCATCCTTATGAAACATCATGCCCGGTGCTGTGCCTCGGGCATTGTGCAAAACGGTACACACATCAGGCACTTCTGCCTGCTTTTTGTTGGCCTCCATTAATGGCCCGGGTCGGCGATATACTTTCTCAAAAAGATACGTAACATGAGCCAGCACCTCATGATTTAATATCAATTTGCCTCCAAAATATTTACATAGCAAGGGTTTGGTTATATCATCGGCTGTAGGGCCCAGTCCGCCTGTGATGATGATGATATCAGTAATTTTTCCCTCATCATCTAATGCCTGCCAAATATCGGATTCATTGTCGCCTACGGCCACTCTTCTTTTTACCCAAACACCAATCTTGTTCAACTCCTGAGCTATAAAAGCAGAATTGGTATCAATGGTTTGTCCAATCAGTAATTCATCGCCGATGGTTATGATGGATGCGGTTATTTGTTTCAAGTTATATTTGAATTATTAATGGATTCAATGTTTAAATTTAGAATTGATGTGGCAAGCTGAGTCAGAATAATGTTGATTATTTCGCAATAAAATGATTTAACCATTTTTTTTCTTTCCTCAAAAGTAAATCTTTTTAATTTCAGACTTTAAAATTGTGATGATGCTTAAAAACCTTTTCTCATGTATTGCTTTATTGCTTTTACAGTTTTCTCTTTTGGCTCAGGATGTATCGTTGCGATTGCAAAAAACCTTTCAGCAGTTTGAAAATGACAGTCAGCTTCTACACGCCATCAGCTCACTTTATGTATTGGATGCTGCTACCGGAAAACCTGTATTTGATAAACAGGCACAAACGGGGCTGGCACCTGCATCTACCCAAAAAATTATAACGGCAGCCACTGCATTTGAAATGCTGGGACAAAATTTTAGATACCAAACCTATCTTGCTTACAATGGTGAAATCGTAAATGGTGAACTGAAAGGGAATCTCATTTTCAAAGCAAGCGGCGATCCTACGTTGGGTAGTACAAGATGGAACCATACTTCAGATTCCTCTGTGTTTAAAAAAGTAAAATCAATTTTAGATAAAGCAGGTATTAAAAAAATATCGGGAGATATACTCGTTGACGAAAACGAATGGGGCGTAAATCCACTTCCTGATGGATGGATATGGCAGGATATTGGAAATTATTATGGTGCAGGTGCCCGGGGGTTCAACTGGAAAGAAAATCAATACGATCTTATATTAAAGCCGGGAGCAAAGCCGGGTGACACTACCTCAATCATTAAAGCAAAACCAATGCTGCAGGGATTTCATCTGGAAAATTATATAAAAACCGGCGCAGCAGGCAGTGGCGATAATGGATACATTTATGTAGCGCCCAATAGTCAATCAGGTTTTGCAACAGGTACTATTCCGGCAGGTGTCGGCAGTTTTACAATTTCCGGCTCTATGCCACAACCGTCAAAACAATTTGTATATGAGGTTTCACAATATTTAATGGCAAATGGCATAAAAGTAAATTTTGATAATAAACTCAATGATGAGATTGCAAGGCAACAAAGTTCTGCTGTATTCAAAAATAAAATACTTGATTCTATTGCTTCTCCATCGCTTGATTCCATTATTTATTGGTTTTTGCGAAAAAGTGTAAACCTGTATGGTGAAGCATTGATAAAAACATTGGCACTAAATGATAATAAAGAAGGAAATACAGAGAATGGTGTAGCAACAATAAAAAGGTTTTGGGTAAAAGCCGGCATTGACAATGATGCTTTGAATATTTATGATGGCTCCGGCCTTTCTCCATTGAACCGGGTAACCACACATGCTCAAGTAGCTATATTGCAGTATGCCAAAACAAAAAAATGGTTCCCCGCATTTTATGATGCATTACCCATTTACAATGGCATGAAAATGAAAAGCGGTACCATTAGCGATGTAAAAGGATTTTGTGGTTTTCATAAAAGCAAAAGCGGAGGCGAATATATTTTTTCATTTTTGATAAATAACTACAGCGGCAAAACAGCACCTGTTGTAAATAAAATGTATCAGGTTTTGGATGCATTGAAGTAGGAGGAGATGAGGTTGCTATTTTAGCAATTGATTTTGATTTATTATAGGCTACAATTTTTATTGCTTATCTATCCGTGGTTCTTGTTCGCAAGAGCCTCGACCTTTATTTACATTTAATGCCTTCAATACAGCCAGCGCATTGCAAAAATTTCCGGAATGGAAAAAATCCTCAAGCAGCAGCATCACATTCATATTCATCATTTCACTAATTTTATTTTCTTAATCAAAAAATATGAATGAACAAAACTTTAAAAATCACACTCGCCTGGTAGCAGGTTATCATGGTGCAACATATTTATTACTGCTGGCTTATCTGGCGGGTTGTTTGATTACTTTCTTTCAGGCCGAAGAAAAAATGATCAGGCAAATGGCTATTGTTATGCTCATCGGTGGCTTTGTATTGGTTGGGCTTGTCTGGTATGCCCGTGCATTTGCATTGAAGGCGCAAGACAGAGCCATAAGAGCCGAAGAAAACTTTCGCCATTATATTTTATCTGGTAAACCCATTGATAAAAATTTAAGATTGAGCCAGATTATCGCCCTGCGCTTTGCAAGCGACGATGAATTTTTGGCATTAGCCCAACGTGCTGTTGCTGAAAAACTTTCGGCAAAAGATATTAAAATGGCCATCAAAAACTGGCGGGGCGACTATCACCGGGTTTAACGAAGAAACTGATTAAAAAAACTCAAATTCATTTTGAAAAGCCAGGGTGAGGCAGCAGCAAGTACCCAAATGATAAAAATCAGCAGTTTACCCAAAACCGAAACATCCTGAATTAAATAGCGATGCATGAGGTTTTGAATGACATTCATTATTTTTTCTTCTTTGTGACTGTATTCGAAAGGAGGTCCGGGTGTAATGTCTTTAAACAATTGAATTTCTTCAATTACAATTTTTCTGATTTCCCAATAGTCTTTATCCGGCAATTCTTCGTAATCAATATTAGTATTGATGCCGCTGCATTCAACTTTTTGTTCAAGCCGGTTTTGTTGTTTTTCGCCAAACATACGTGCCACCATCATTACCGGAAATATCAATAGAAAAGGAAAATTATGTTTCCAGACAAACCAACAAATGACAACAATAGAAATGATGATAAAAATGCGTGATATCGTTTCGTTTTCATTTAAGAACACCCTGTTGAGCAACTGACCACCATCCAATGGGTAAATGGGCAACAGGTTGATGATGTTCAGAAAAACAAAAAGCAAAGAAATATATTGTAACGAGACTCCTGCAAATACGGCATGGGGCTGATGCCCGATAGGTATTTGCAAAAGCAGTCCGATGATAATGCCGGGCAGCGGGCCTGCAAGCAAAATAATGGCAGATTCTCTTTGTGAAATTTCTTTTTTGGTACCTGAAACATAAGCACCCAGCAGCGGAATAAAGAACATTCCTAAATCTTTATATCCAAAATATTTCATGGCCAGAAAATGTCCCAGTTCGTGTATCAGCACCACGATGGTAATGAGGATTAAAATCTTTACATCCGGAAAAATAAAATAGCCTAACACCAAATAAAGTGCAAGACTGACGATTGATTTAATCCAGATATTGGTATTGTTTGCAGCAGGCAAATATTTTGGTGGATATGCTACATAGACATCAGCAGCAACTGCCGGTTTAGCGTTTTCAGAAACTGGCTCGGTATGCTCCATACTAAAATTAATTAAAGTATGGTTTTAGAAAATTATAAAACATCTCAGGGATGTTGGTACGCTTCATGTCTTTTGCTTCCATAAAGTACAAAGTAATTTTTGCGGATGCCAGTAATACATTTGCTTCATTATAAACTTCCTGAAAAAATTCAATTTTATGATGAAGGGGTAGTTCTTTCAAAATCGTTTTTATGGTAAGCAGGTCATCATATTTTGCAGGTCGCAGGTATCGGCAATGCACATCTACTACAGGCATGATGATGCCCATTTTTTCCATATCGGCATAGGTAAAGCCCATGTGTCGAATGGATTCGGCACGGGCTGATTCGAAGTATAAAAAATAATTGCTGTGATAGACTACACCCATTTGATCGGTTTCGGCATATC
>JAKIZK010000095.1:402-8678 GCA_022708055.1 Bacteroidota bacterium | reverse complement strand
GGTGTTTGATAAAAAAAGTGATCAGGCCGAATTTACAGGTATTGATGATGGCGTAAAAGATAAAACCATTAACCTGAAAATGAAGCAACAGAAAGGCTATTTCGGCAAAGTAGAATTGGGCGGCGGGATAAAAGATAAATATAGTAACAGTGCAATGGTCAATGCTTTTAAAAATAAAAGAAAGCTGGCAGCCTATGGCATTATGAGCAATACGGGGCAAACCAACCTTGACTGGCAAGATGCGCAGAACTATGGTGGAAGCTCCGGTATGGAAATGGGAATGACAGAAGATGGTGGAGGCATGTATATGTCCATGACGTACAGCGACGATGAATATTTTGGTGGCGGCGAAAATGGCATACCCCAAAACTGGAGTGGCGGTTTGCACTATAGCAATAAGTTTGGTAAAGACAATAAACAGAGTTTCAACAACGGGTATAAGTACAACAAAGTAAATGCCCCGATGAAAGGTTCCACTTTTTCCCGAACTTTTTTGCCCGATAGCAGCTGGTTGTCCAACAGCTATACGAATCGTTTTAATTCAACAGTAAAGCATGCCTATAACCTGACCATGGATTTGAATATCGACTCTGCCAATTCTTTGAAATGGAAAATGGATTTAAACCGAAAAAACACGAAGAGTAATAGTCACTATTTTTCAGAATCGCTTACTGAAAATAAAGACAGTATCAATAATAGCGACAGAAACAGTAACTCCACAGGAGAAAACAGCGGCATTACATCCAGCCTGCTTTGGCGGCATAAGTTTAAAAAAGTATCCCGCACTTTGTCTGTAAATGCTGATTTTGCCTGGAACAAATCCACCAGCGATGGACTGCTTTATTCGTTGAATAAGTATTATGATAATGGATTATTGCAAAATACAGATACAACCGATCAACGCAATTTGCGCCACAATCAAGGCAGCAACATTTCTACGAAAATTGCTTACACCGAGCCGTTGGCAAAAGACTTTTATATGGAGTTGAGCTATGCGTTCTCCTATAAGCACAATGCGAATGACCGGATTACCAATAAAAAAGATATAAATGGAAAGTATGAGGAACGAATAGACAGCCTGAGTAATGATTTTATCTTTAATCAACTGGCCAATACACCCGGCATCAATTTTAGAGTGAATAAAAAGAAATATAATTTTTCATTTGGTACCGCTGTTGCTTTCAGCCATTTTGTACAGCAAGATTTGTCACAGCATTTAGAAAGAAACTATAACTACACGAATTTCTTTCCCAGGTTCTCTTATTCACTCAAGCCTAAGTCCAGTCAAAATTTCAGAATTAATTATAATGGCTCTACCTCAGTGCCAACGCTGGACCAGCTGCAACCTATAAAAGTAAATACCGATCCGTTGAATATTTTTATAGGAAATCCCAATTTAAAACAGTCATTCCAGCATAGCTTAAATATGAATTTTGGCTCTTACAATGTTTTAAAAGAAAAAGGCTTATGGAGTACGCTCAATTTTAATACTACACAAAATGCATTTGTTCAATCCAGCGTAGTGGATAGTGTGGGCAAACGAATTTACCAAACGGTAAATGCAAATGGCAATTACAATTTAAGTCTTTATAGCGATTTTAATTTTAAATTATCTAAATCTAAAATCAGATTGGGCATGGGGCCAACGGCGGATATAAACAGAAGAATTGAATTTCTTAATAATATAAAAAACATAACCCAAACTACCAGTTATGGAATAAGAGTAAATGCAGGAAAATTTGTAGAAAATAAGTATGATTTTAATATCGCACCTACAATTACTTTTAATAAATCAAAAGCCAGTATCAATACAGCGGCCAATTCAAAGTACTGGCAATTAGAAACCTGGGCCAGTGCAAGAGTTTATTTCCTCAAAAAATTTGAATTGAATACAAATGTAAATCTGGAAATAAGACAAAAGGATCCAAGGTTTACACAAAACAATAATTACACCACTTGGAATGCCGGATTGACTAAGCGTTTCTTTAAAGACAACGCACTGGAAGTTTCATTTAGCATCAACGATATACTAGATGAAAACAGAGGCTATAGCCGAAATTTCAGCAGCTATAGTTTTACTGAAAATTATTATACTACCCTTCGAAGGTTTTGGCTTGTTACGCTGAGATGGAATATTTCTAAAAACGGTAAACCGGCATCAGGATTCTAAAAAATTTTAAAAATGAAAAGATTACTTTTAATATCAGCTTGGTTGCTCTCATTAAATACTGATGCACAGTTATACATCAGCACCGGCAAAATAGAGTATGAGGTAAGAACCAATAACCATAAAATGTTTGGCGATGGAATATGGGGCGAGATGATGAAAGACAAATTGCCGCAGTTCTCAACAAAATATTATGGGCTTACATTTGATAATGACCAGTCATTATACAAGTTTGAACGCAAGGATGAGGCCACCAAAATTCCCTTTGATGATGGTGATGGTGAAGACAACATTTGGTACAACGATTACAAAACGCAAACCTGCATTAACCAGAAATTTGTTTTTGACGATACTTATAATCTTTCAGATTCATTAATGAAAATTGAGTGGAAGCTTTCGCCCAATGAAACCCGGGAGTTTGCAGGCTTTATGTGCAGAAAGGCCACCGGCGTTATTTTTGATAGCGTTTATGTATTTGCATTTTATACTGATGAAATAACAGTAAGCGGCGGCCCCATGGGGCTGCATGGTTTGCCGGGTATGATTATGGCCGTAACGATACCCCGAATGCATACCAGCTGGATTGCCACCAAGCTTCAGGTGAATGGTGTGAATACCGGTATTATAAAAGCCCCCACAAAAGGAAAAAAGAAAAAAGGGAATGAGCTATTGGATAAGGTTAAAAAAGCAACAGCTGACTGGGGTAGCTGGGGCCAGCAAAGCGTTTGGGATATTTTTTTATAAGTTTTAAATAGATAAAAAAGCCAATTTGATACTTTACAGCACAAATCCATTTGGGATTTCGGCACCTTTTTTTACAACTACAATACCGTCTTTTACGGTGAGCAAACTATTATCCGTATTTTCTAAATGGCTACCGCCTACAATCTTTACATCATTACCTATTCTTACATTCTTATCGAGTATTGCATTTTTGATATAACAATTTTCACCAATACCCAATGGCGGTACTTGCTTGCTGTGTGCATTTGCCAATTCAGTAACGGTTTCATAATAATCGCTTCCCATTACATAAGTGCTGATCAATGTAGTATGGTGTCCAATTCTTGAACGAATACCAATAACCGAGTTTTCAATAACCGATGCGTTGATGATGGAGCCTTCAGATACCAATGCCTTATCCATTTTTGTGCCGCTTATTTTTGCTGGAGGCAACATGCGGGGTCTTGTGTAAATGGCATTGTCGTTATCAAAAAGATTAAAATCGGGCAGCTCCTGTGTCAGAGCAAGATTGGCTTCAAAAAAAGAATAGATATTTCCAATATCCGTCCAGTATCCTTCATATTGGAAACTGGCTACTTTGTACTTATTGATTGTAGCCGGAATAATTTCTTTACCAAAATCGGTAGCACGTGAAAATTCAGTTTTAAGCAGATCAAATAATAGCTTGCGATTGAAAATATAAATACCCATTGAGGCCAGATGATTTCTGCCTTTGCTCTGCATCAAAGCACCTGTATCACTTATCCATTCGGGCAATAATTCTTTTTTGGGCTTTTCAACAAATGATGTAATATAGCCGTTAGCAGACTTTAAAATTCCAAATTCAGGTGCTTCTCTTTCACCTACGGGAATGGTGGCAATGGAAATATCGGCACCCAATTTTTTATGATTGTCCAGCATTTCTGCAAAATTCATTTGGTACAACTGGTCGCCGGAAAGAATTAATATGTACTCGCTTTCAAAAGGTGCTATATGTCGCAGCCCCTGTCTTACAGCATCGGCAGTGCCTTGAAACCATGCAGGATTATCCGGCGTTTGTTCCGCAGCCAGTATATCTACAAAGGCTTTGGAGAAAGCGCTGAAATGATATGTGTTTTTTATATGTCGATTGAGTGATGCAGAATTGTATTGTGTCAAAACAAACATTCTGCCTACACCACTGTTCAGGCAATTGGAAATTGGGATATCTACTAACCGATATCGCCCTGCAACCGGCACAGCTGGTTTTGAACGTGCAGAGGTTAAAGGAGATAATCGTGAACCTGCACCACCTCCTAAAATAACGGAAAGAATTTCTGAAGAGTCTGAAATAGTTCTTTTACTCATAGCCCAATTATTTCAATGATTGATAAAGATCGATATACTGCTGTGCCGCATGATCCCAGCTGTGGTCAATGGTCATCATGTGGCTGCGCATCCAGGTATAAAGGTCAGGTTTATTATTGTAAAGGTCAAGTGCCCTGCCTACCGAATAAGTAATATCACCCACCGAAGCCTGATCGAAACGAATACCGGTACCTTGCCAGTCGCCCATATCAGTTACGGTATCTTTTAATCCACCAATGCTTCTTACCATGGGTATGGTTCCATATCGCAGTGCATATAATTGATTTAATCCGCAAGGCTCTACCCGGCTGGGCATTAACAAAAAATCAGAACCGGCATATATTAAATGGCTCAATGGCTCACTATAACCAATATATGTGTTGAAGTAACCTTTAAACTGATTTTTCATTTGGTCCAGTTGGTTTTCTACAGCCGTGTCTCCCGAACCCAATACCAGAAAATTTACATTGCCATGATTTTGATAAATAGACTGGCTGATTGCATCGGGTAATAAATCGGCGGCTTTCTCTCCTACTAACCGGCCTACAAATGAAATCAATGGCTTATCAGGATCAAGTCCAAATTGGCCTGCTATTTCTTTCTTATTCTTCCATTTTCCTTTTTCAACCAGTTCTGTGTCATAATTTTTTGCAATCATGGTATCCGTATGCGGATTCCATACATCGGTATCAATTCCATTTAAGATGCCCAAACTTTTTCCCTGTTCGTATTGAAAAAGATTTTCCAAACCATTGGCAGCAGATCTCATTTCTTCGAGATAGCTGTTACTTACTGTAGTTACTTTCCAGGCGCATTTTACAGCGGCAGCCATAGGGTTGATGGTTTTATTCCAATCCAGCATGCCCCATTTCCAGGAATCAAAAGCCGGAAGCAAGTAATATTTATCCCAACTCATCCAACCCTGATATTGTGCATTGTGAACTGTAAAAACAGTAGGTACTTCTGATAATCTTTGCCTGAACTCAAAACAATATTTCACCATGAAAGGAATCAATGCCGTATGATGATCGTGGCAATGAAGTACATCGGGCAGGTGTTGCCATTTATTCATCCAATCGCAAACAGCAGTTTGAAAAGCAAGAAATCTTTCGGTATCATCATCATATCCATACACTTTTTCACGATCCAGCAATCCGTTTATGTCAACAAGATAAAGATCAAAACCAAGCTTATTAGTCTTTTCTTTAATAACCGCATATTTAAAATGATGCGGGCCGATATGTTGATTGCCTTCATGTACCAGTTCCCACTGGTTATCCATCAAAAATTTTGTTCTGTACATGGGCATTACCACCTTTGCTACATGCCCCAGTTCACATTGATATTTAGGTAAAGCACCTACCACATCACCCAATCCGCCCACTTTGGCTACCGGATAGCATTCCGCAGCTATATGTACAATCTCCATATATTATTTTTTTCCGGCCTTATAACCCGACATTGCGAAATATAAAATAATCAGATAACAAGGAATCATTAAGATATAACCTTTTTGCAATGATCCCATCAATTTTGAAACCTCACTATAAACCAATGGCAGAATGGCACCTCCGGCAATACCCATTATCAAAAGTGCAGCACCCGTTTTTGTAAACTTGCCCAGTCCTTCCATAGCCAATGGCCAGATGGCTGGCCACATGATAGCATTTGAAAATCCTAAACCGGCAAAACAGATGACAGCTGGCATACCTTTTAATATCATTGCCCCTACTACTAATACCAAGCTTAATACAGTGTAAAGAATAAGTGCTTTTCGCTGCGTTATGTATTTGGGAATTGTAAAAATGCCAATGATGTAACCCGCCAATAATCCATAACCTGTATAAGTAGCAAATGTGGATGCTTCTTTTAGTGGGAAACCCAGCGATTCTCCAAACAAGGCAAAACTATCATAGCTTAGCACTTCAACGCCTACATAAAAGAAAAGTGCAATAGCGCCCAAAATTAAATGTGGGAACTGGAGAATACTGGTCTTTTCGGCAGAATGTGTAAGAGTGGTTCCTTCATTTTCTTCTTCAATATCAGGAAGTTTGATAAAATAAATAGCGATAGCCAAAATGGTGAGTACAATGGCAATGATGATATAAGGTTGTACTACACGAGATGCCAGTTGATCCAGCTCAACAGCTTTATCAGCCGGCGATAAAGTTAATAATTTTTCTTTTAGCGGATCTACATCTTTTAAAACAATACTTCCCAATGTATAAATGGCAATAATGCCAGCCAATTTATTACAAATACCCATGATGCTGATACGCTGTGCAGCACTCTCCAATGGACCCAGTACAGTTACATAAGGGTTAGAAGCTGTTTGCAATAATGCAAGCCCGGTTCCTATTATAAAAAGTGCAGTCAGAAATAAAGGATAGTTTCTACTACCTGCTGCAGGTATAAATAACAAAGCACCTGCTGCCATTATTAATAAGCCCAATGACATTCCTTTATGAAATCCCGTTTTTTGTAGAATAGTGGATGAAGGCAATGCCATAACGAAATATGCCGCAAAAAAAGCTGTGGCTACCAAAAAGGATTGTGTGGTGGTAAGTTCGCAGGCAATTTTTAAATATGGAATTAGTTGACTATTGGCCCAGGTTATAAATCCAAAAATAAAAAACAGTGTCCCAATAATAACTAAGGGAAAAGCATAGCTCTTTTTTGGAGCTGCATTGTTTGAAGTATGACTCATATCATTGTTTTGTTGCCCGAACTTAATGAAGAATTATTAATTGCACTAAAGTATTTTCTGATAATATTTTTAAAGCAACATTATTGATGTTATTGTATTTTCGGCAAAAGAATAAGTATGGCACAACCTTACGCTATTGGTATTGATATTGGTGGCACCAACACGAAATTTGGAATTGTTAATCAAAGCGGAGAAATTCTGCAGCAGAACAGACTACAAACAAATAAATATGAGAAAGTTCAGGATTTCATTAATGAACTACACGAGAAATTGCAGCCTATGATAAATGAGGCCGGCGGTATTGAAAATTTTTCAGGTATTGGCATTGGCGCACCCAATGGTAATTATTATACCGGCAATATTGAATATGCTGCCAATCTGAGGTGGAAAGGCATTGTTCCATTCGCAAAAATGGTTTCAGATAAATTTGGCTTGCTTACCCGCCTTACCAATGATGCCAATGCTGCCGCCATGGGCGAAATGATATATGGCACAGCAAAGGGAATGAAACATTTTATTGTAATTACGCTGGGCACCGGCGTAGGTAGCGGTATTGTAATTGATGGTAAAATTGTTTTGGGTCAGGATGGTTTTGCCGGAGAGCTGGGCCATACGATAATAAGACATGATGGCCGCTTGCATAAAAACACCGGAATCAAGGGTACCTTGGAATCTTATGCCTCTGCCACCGGCGTAAGAGAAACAGCACTCGAGCTACTTCGTCAATATCCTGATATTCCCAGCTTGATTCGGCAGTATGAAAATGAGGAACAAATAACCAGTAAAACAGTATATGATTGTGCTGTAAAAGGAGATCAGATAGCCAATGAAGTATTTCGTTTTACAGGTCAAATATTGGGCGAAGCTTTAGCCAATTTTGTAATGTTCTCTTCGCCGGAAGCAATTATATTATTTGGCGGATTGACCAAGGCCGGAGATTTGATTTTAAATCCTACAAAACAGGCAATGGAGGCTTCACTCATTCAGGTATTTAAGAATAAAGTAAAACTATTGTTCAGCCAGTTGCCTGAAGCCGATTCTGCAATCTTAGGAGCCAGCGCATTAGTAATGGAGGCTGAATAAATTTTATTTCCGGCTCTTGATGATAAAAACAGCAGGAACAGGTCTTTGCCCTGCATCAGATACTTTTATGGTCGGTTTTCCATTTACCAGTAAGCAACTGCTGCCGCCACCATCCAGATTCAGTGCTTCCCAACAGCCCAAGTCTTTAAAAATTTGAGCTTCCTGTATTAATGTAGCACCTCCGGAGTTTTTACTTCTTCCCTCTATTACTAAGATTATCAATTTACCATCGGCTGTATAGCCCATACC
>JAKIZK010000095.1:0-392 GCA_022708055.1 Bacteroidota bacterium | reverse complement strand
TTCTGGGGTGTTTATCATTTATCGCTTTTCCTGCAAATTTCATTTCTTCGTTATTACTGATTTGCACTTGTCCATATTGAACCAGTGCAGGCCCGCCACCTACTGCCGTTTTCATTTTCCATTTTTTAAAATCGATAACAGCTCCCTTTGAACTATCAAAAACAGATTGATTATACTTTTTTGCAGCCGACAAACTAAAATAAGCGTTGGAATCTTTTTTGAGTGCAATAGGTTTGGGTCTTGCATAGGCATACTTTAATGACGAGTCAGTATAAAGCCAGGCGATATCCGCTTTTCTTTTTTTAGAAATGCCTAAAGCACTTACAAATGGATGGCGAAAAGTTAACGAATCTTTTCCTTTACCTGCAAGGTTGTGTTGATTGTAGGCTACG
>JAKIZK010000094.1:8488-8765 GCA_022708055.1 Bacteroidota bacterium | reverse complement strand
CGGAAATAAAATAAGTATCAATGTAGAGCAGGGGTATCGTTTTAGCGACAAATTTTCAATATTTTATAGCTTAGAACTGGAACCACAAAAAAGAAATATTGGCTTTGCAGGCTTTATGGGCAACGATGTTGTTTTTGGAAAAAGAGATGTGAGCAGTGTTGAAAATTCTTTAAACCTAAAATATAATTTCAATAACAAGATGGGCATTACTGCCGACATACGTCATTATTGGAGCAAGGTTACTTATCACAATTCTGCAACTGATTTCTTTTTATTG
>JAKIZK010000094.1:0-8462 GCA_022708055.1 Bacteroidota bacterium | reverse complement strand
TCTTTGCAGCCTGTTTCCAATTACACCGGAAATCCTAATCAGAACTATAATGATTTTTATATTAATGCTGTTTATACCTGGCAGTTTGCACCGGGCAGTTTTATCAATATCGTTTGGAAAAATACCAATCCAGTCGACAATTTCAATCGTGAAGTGAAACATGGCTATTTTAAAAACTTAGATAAAACAATCAGTCAGGCACACAACAACAATATCTCATTAAAAGTGCTTTACTTTTTAGATTATCTGGATTTGAAAAAAAATAAACGAAAAAAATAAAAAACAAAAACCAACAACAACTAAAAAGTCGCTCTCAATTAAAAAGGAGCGACTTTTGATTTTATTAAAATCCTTACTGATATACTTCTCCATACTCCGGCTTGTATTCATACTTCCATCTGCGATGGCTCCACAGATAGTTAGCAGGGTCGGCACGTATTATTTTTTCCAACTCATTTTTATATAATAATGTAAGCTGTGGTGGAGTAAATTTTGAACCGTCTTCAGTTAATAGTTGAGTTGAAAAATAATATTGACCTCTTTTTATTTTTTTAAACCCCACAAGCAATACGGCTGTGTTATATTTTATTGCACCTTTGGATGGTCCGGTTACAAAGGGAGCCAATCGGCCCATGAAATTCATCCAGTATGCATTGCCGGGGTGCCCGGGATTTTGATCGGCAGCCAACGCAAGCAAGTATTGTTTTGAAAAAACATTATGCATAGAATTTTTAAAATTTCTGGCAGAAATTAGAATAGTACCATACCGCTTACGAATATTATAAAATACTTTATCCAGAGATTTATTAGAAATAGGCATATACACTCCTGCAAAAGGTACAGGCAAATTCATTGCATATAGCAGATTTCCAATTTCCCAGTTGAACTGATGACCCGCCATAATGTGAATGTTCTTTCCCTCTTTGATATACTTATTTAACAGCTCAAACTCTCCGGTGCTATGCTTAGCAATAAACTTTTTTCCGGTGGATACAAGCTTTATTGATTCAATAAATGTATCTATGAAATTATGATAAAACTGTTTCGCTATTCTCAACACTTCCTTATTGTCTTTTTCCGGAAATGCATGTTGAATATTACTGATTACAATTTCTTTTCTGTATTTTACAATATAAAAAACAAAAGCATAAATACAATCGCCAAAAAAATAAAGTACACGCAGTGGCAGCAGCGAAAACAGCCATAACAAACTATAAACAAAATAATACATAACCTTTACTAATTAATACTACAAAACAATATTCTGAACCAATGCACTCTTTTCAGGATAGTCAGTATTATAATGCAAGCCGCGGCTTTCTTTTCTAAATCCTGCTCCTTTTACAATCAAATAGCCAACTGTGGTGAGATTGCGTAGTTCCAGCAACTGTGGCGAAATAGAACTGCTTTCGTATAATTTTTCAGTTTCTTCCCAAAGCAAATCCAGTCGTCGCATCGCTCTTTGCAAACGCACATCATTGCGCACTATGCCCACATAGTCACTCATCACCTGCTGCACTTCCTTCAGGCTTTGTGTTATTAAGATCATTTCTTTGGGCTCCGTTGTGCCCTTTGCATCCCAGTCGGGTATTTGTGCATTAGCAAAAGCCGATGATGTTTTGTTTTCAAATTCTTTTACCACATCGCTAAAGCAACGATGCGCAAACACCATTGCTTCCAACAGCGAATTGGATGCAAGTCGGTTGGCTCCATGCAAACCCGTTGATGCACATTCGCCGGCCGCATATAAATTTTTGATACTACTTCTTCCCCATTCATCGGTTTTTATACCACCACAACTATAGTGTGCAGCCGGCGATACCGGAATCATTTGTTTAGTAATATCAATACCAATGGACAAACACTTCTCATAAATATTCGGGAAATGTTCTACAAATTTTTCTTTACTGAAATGTCTGCAATCGAGCCATACATGCTCCGTACCGGTTCTTTTCATTTCACTGTCAATCGCCCTTGCCACAATATCTCTGGGAGCCAGATCTTTTCTTGCATCATATTTTTCCATAAAGGCTTCACCATCCTTATTACGAAGTATGCCGCCATCGCCCCTTACAGCTTCTGTGATTAAAAATGCTTGACCTCGCATACCGGGTTCGTACAATGCCGTAGGATGAAACTGAATAAATTCCATATTCTCTATTCTGCCTTTGGCTCGGTACACCATCGCCACTCCGTCGCCCGTTGCTATGGATGGATTGGTAGTAGTGCGATACACCTGACCATTACCGCCTGTAGCTAACAATGTAGTGCCCGCAATAATTTTTTCAATCTTATTATTTTCAAGATTCAATACATATACACCCAGACATTCAATATCGGGAGTGGCTTTGGTTACCAGATAACCTAAATGATGCTGGGTAATAATATCAACTACAAAACAATGTTTGATAAATTCAATATTGCTTTGCTTATTCACCGCATCAATCAACGCCCTTTCCATTTCTCTGCCGGTAACATCTTTATGATGCAGTATTCTGAATTCTGAATGGCCGCCTTCTTTTCCCCGTTTATAATCGCCGTCCGATTCTTTATCAAACCTTGCGCCCCAGTCAATAATTTCCTGCACTCTTTCCGGGCCTTCTTTCACTACTATCTCCACCACTTTTTCATTACATAATCCATCACCCGCTATTAAAGTGTCTTCTATATGCTTCTCAAAACTGTCGTGCTCCATATCATTTACAACTGCAATGCCGCCTTGTGCATATTTGGTATTGGTTTCATCAGCCGCTGCTTTCGTCATTACCAATACTTTTTTGTCGGGAAAATGATGTGCCACTTTTAAAGCATAAGTTAACCCTGCAATGCCCGAGCCAATGACCAGAAAATCTGTTTGTCTCATTTATTTAATCCTATTTTAAAATAATATTATTCATCCTGATTGCGAAGATATAGAATCGCTCCTTTTACTATAAACCATTGAGCCATGCCATACGTGAGCATAATAAGTACACCACTGTATTCAAATGGATAATAAAATTTATTGATTGCCAGTACAGAATCTGATATTACAAATAATATAGCACCTGTCAGCAGCCATTTTGCAGCTTCACGATTTTTTATAGAAGCTACATGCAAGGCAAACAATAACATAGTGCTGATTACAAGTCCGTAAACGGTTACGGGAATTTTCATATCGCCCAAAGTTGGAAATAAAATTGTCAGCAATGCAAAATAATAAGCAGCTACGACAATTATTAACAACCAATTCAGCTTTAATTTTTCTTTACGATTTATAATAAAAAAGAAAACGATATAAAACAGATGCGCAATTAAAAATGCCGAAAGTCCCAATATAAAAAATAATGCGTCTTTCTCCTGAAACATCAGCAACACATCACCTAACCAGGAAAAAAATAATGCGAGTATTATCCAATTCCTTTTTGTAACATTTCTGATACCACTATACAGAAGCCAACCTATCAACAAAGGCATCAGCAATGGTTTGGAAATATTTTGCATTGCAGAATTTGCTATTGAGCCTCCGGCAAGGTTTACTATCAAAACAAAAAGAAATATGTTAACCCAATATTTTTTTCTCATAGCCTCTCATTTTTCAACCCATGCTCCATGTTCTTTCAGCAGGCCGATCAACTCTTCCACTGCTACTTCGCTATTGATATTTCTTTTTACTATCTCTTTTCCTTTGTAGAGTGTTATTTTGCCCGGGCCACTGCCTACATATCCAAAATCTGCATCAGCCATTTCGCCGGGACCGTTTACGATGCAGCCCATGATGGCAATCTTTACTCCTTTTAGATGATGCGTAACGGCTCTTATTTTAGCAGTGGTTTCCTGCAGGTCAAACAATGTGCGGCCACAACTGGGGCAACTGATATATTCCGTTTTTGAAATACGGGTACGTGTTGCCTGTAATATGCTGAAAGCGGTATTATTGGTAAATTGATTAATATCATTTACCGGTAAATAAGTTCTGCCGCTGATTTGCATATTGTTCATTTGTGCTGCAGCCGAATATCCCAGGCAAATACCATCACCCATCCCTTCTAAAAACAAACTGCCGGTTTCTATTGCAAAATGAATTAAATGTTCATCAGGTGTTTGTGCAGCACTATCACTTATCAATACTACCGGGTTTTTTATTTTTCGGTTGAGCAACTCAATAAATATACGACGTACAGCTTGTATTGCATACTTATGGGTTGTGCTCAGGCAAATAACAACAGTAGCATCATTTGCAACCGTTTCTAAAAATGTAAAATCATTAATATTTGTTTCATCAGAAAAACAATCAATCATTACAAAATTCAGCTCTTCGCTTTTTAATATTGCTTCACTAAACCCTTTATCACTAAAAATTGGAAAATATTTTGATTTATCTGTTGCCTGTTGCCATGCGGCAGGATATACAATAACTTTCAACGTACCCGGCAATGCAAAATCCAACACTTGATTGCCGGTGAAAATATAATCAGCCGCCGCATCACCAATTGTCCATTTATCTGTAATGCTATCATATTTGTAACCAATTCCTTGCAAATGATCCGGCCTTATTTTTTCATACTTGCTCATATCAGCCACCACAACGGGCACCTGTTTGCCACCTATATTATTAACGGAAAAAGTTTCTCGCCTTTTATATTCAAAAGGATTGTAAGGCAGCTTGTCCACAACGGGAATATGATGCTTCTTTTCTAATTGCCGAGGCAATCGCTTTACCAAATCATTACAAACCGGAATTTCAAATTCAGGATCTTCCGTCAATGACACTCTGATGGTATCACCAATACCATCGGATAGCAAACTACCAATACCTATTGCTGATTTTATTCTTCCATCTTCGCCATCTCCTGCTTCGGTAACGCCCAGATGCAATGGATAAATTTCTCCAAACTCATCAAACATGGTTTTTATCAGCAGCCGGTATGCCTGCACCATCACCTGTGGGTTGCTGCTCTTCATACTCAATACAATCTGATGATAAGACTCCGCTCTTGCGATGCGCAAAAATTCCATTGCACTTTCCACCATGCCAATCGGTGTATCCCCATATCTGCTCATAATGCGGTCGCTGAGCGAACCATGATTGGTACCGATACGCATGGCAGTGCCGTATTCTTTACAAATTTTCAGCAGCGGTGTAAATCGCTCTCTTATTCTTTCAATTTCTTCAACATACTCAGCATCGCTATATTCTATTTGTTCAAATTTCTTTTTATCTACATAGTTACCGGGATTGATGCGTACTTTCTCTACAATGCGGGCAGCCATCTCAGCGGCATTGGGTGTAAAATGAATATCGGCCACCAGCGGTGTATGATAACCATGACGCCGCAATTCATTTTTGATATTCAATAAATTTTCTGCTTCATTTTTTGATGGCGCTGTAATGCGTATCAGTTCGGCCCCGGCTTCTATACAACGAATACTTTGCGCTACCGTTGCCTCTGTATTCATGGTATCGGTAGTCGTCATGGTTTGCACCCTTATGGGATGAAAATTTCCTAACAACAGGCCACCGATATTTACTTCTTTAGTTTTTAGTCTTTGATACGTCGTAATATTTTCACAATAAAATTGCATGTCATATTTTAAACTTGTATAAGCATATAAACTGTCGCAATATGCAAATTTAGGTATTCAACACTGTCTTGGTTCGTGGTCTTGGTTCGTGTCCCCACGAACCAAGAAAAACTCTTGTCCCGTTGCCATGTTTCGTGGCCCCACGAAACATGGAAATATCATCACCAGTCTTTCCCCTTTGCCCCACCCTCACTATTTGCTTTATCTTTTTGAACTCTTTTTTTAATTTCTCTTTCCTTTTCTTCCAGCAGCTTTAACCGTTGCGATACTTCTTTTTGACTCATTGATGAAGGAGACTTGTCCTTTTGCTCATCTGGTTTTTGTTGTTTCTTGTTTTCCTTTTTCTCTGGTTGCTTTTTTTGCTTCAACTCCAGCAATGCCTTTTGCAGGTTTTCTCTGGCTTCTTTATCAGTAGCATCATTTCTTAAAGCATTTTTATATGCTTCAATACTTTGTTCCAGATTTTTTTGTTTTGATAAAATAACTCCCTGATTATAAAAAATTTTTGCCAGTAAAGATTTGTTGTTGGATTGGCTGCTCATTGAAAGCAGCAGCCGAGCGGCGTCTATCTGTTTATTTTGTCGATACAGTGTATTGGCAAGATTAAAACCGGCCGTTTCATTTCCGGGATCAGCAGCCAGTGCTTTTTTGTATTCATTTTCAGCAAGCGTCATTTCATGATTACGATAATATTTATTTCCTTTTTCAATAAAACTGTTGGCCTTTTCTTTCTGCGCAAAAGCATGAAGCGAAAAAAAACTTAAGATCATTAAAATCAGTTTTTTCATAATAATGCTGCTAGTTTCTTTTCATGAATAAAGATTTCAATAACCATCAATAATAATGAAATGGCAGCCAGCACCAGAAAGTAGTTTATAAAACTCATAGAAGCAAGATCGCTATAAGCCTTTTTATCAATTTGTGCAAGCTGATTGTTCAATAACTGTATGGATTCATTACTATCTTGAAAATGAATATAAATACCATGCGTTCTATCGGCAATTTCTTGTAAAATAGTTTCATTGAGTTTTGATACAATGGTATTGCCGGCCTCGTCTGTTTTGGCAGTACCGGTAGTGGCATCTATTATGGTGGTTCCGGTTACCGAACCCATCCCTACAGTATTGATCATTGCACCTTGATCGGCCAATGCTTCGGCGGTATGTATGGCATCATCATCATGGTCTTCTCCATCGGTAATTAATATTACGCTTTTATAATTTTGTTTATCATTTACAAAAGCTCTTTCACTCATTTTTAATGCTTCACTGATAACGGTTCCCTGTTGTGGTACCGACTGTGGTGAAGCTGCAGACACAAATAGTAATGCCGAACCCTGATCTGCCGAAAGTGGCATTTGCAAATATGCTTTGCCGGCAAACAGTATTAATGCAAAACGATCATTGGGTCGGTCTTGAATCAGTTTTGAAATAAATTGTTTGGCTCGTTCCAATCTGTTGGGTGGCAGATCGGCGGCAAGCATACTATTGCTTACATCCAATGCAATAGCTATATCAATCCCTTTTTTAGTGTGAGCAGAGGAAGCTCCTGCTCGGCGGGGATTCATGGCAGCTAATATTCCAATTGAAAAAGCAAAAAAAAGTAAGACATACTTTAGTCGTGATAATCGGAAAGAAAAATTTGAGGTAAGATCGTCAATCAATTTTTTATCCCCCATCGCTTTCCTTGTTCTTTGCTTCCATTTCAAATACAAAAAAAAGAAAAACAATAATACGGCCACCCAAGCGAATAGCCAGACGAGTTCTTTATGTTGCAATCTTAAATTCAGAATAGAAGTATTTACATTTTCCCTTTAAAAAAGCCCAATTGAGCCAATATATCTTTCAGCATCTTCATTCTCACAGTTTTCATAACAATATTTTTATCGGTTGACTCTATATTTAATACAAAGAAATACGGATGTTTATTTTCTTCAACCCAACCCACCACCCAGCCAATCTGGTTACCGTTTTCAGCAAATCCTGTTCCGGTTTTATAACCAAGTTGATAGTTTGCATTACTTTCAAAGAGCATAGCTCGTTTTACAGTTTCCTGATAACTTTTGAAAAAAGGTAACTGATCAAAATATAATTTCTTTACCATGCCCAATTGCTGATCGGGAGTGATTTTTAAAGAATTGTCAAGCCAAAAGCTGTCGATGACACTATGTATCGTTATTTTTTCAGTTTTGGTTTTGGCTCCATATTTCAAACTATCAAGCCATAGCTGCATGGTGTCTTTCCCGATACGTCTTGCTACTTCCTGATAATAAGGAACTGATGAAACCCTGAAGGCTTCATACATCGTTAGGTCTCTATTCCAATCTTCATTCCAGCGTTTTACACCATCCCATTTTATCACCATACTGTCGTTTACAATTTTTCCCGTTTGCAGACCAATCAGTGAATTTACAATCTTAAAAGTAGAAGCCGGCAGGTAACTGCTATCGCGGTAGCGGCTCAGGTTATAAACTGTAAATTTATTAGTGCCATTATCCAGCAAAGCAAAGCATCCCTGAACGTTATGTTCGTCAAAATATTTTTTAAGGCTTTTATCTTTCTTTACATTATTGGAAGCGCAGGAACTGAATAGGAAAACCGAAACAACAAAAGCAAATAATAATTTCATCCCGTAAAAATTTTTGCAAAAATACACCTCATTTTACTCTCGTTAAAACCGCTTTTTGATAACTGCCCACCCGATAGCTGTCAACAAATGGAATTTCGTCGTTGCCTTTTCCGGTGGTGCTTATCGGTTTACAGCCGATGGAGTAAAATTCCACTATTAAATGATCGCCTTCCATCCAATAGCTATTGAGAATGGTGCTGTTCATAACCGTAAATACGCCACACAGTTTGCCGGCCACCCGGTATTGATCCAGCACAATTCCGCTCAAC
>JAKIZK010000093.1:8479-8793 GCA_022708055.1 Bacteroidota bacterium | reverse complement strand
TTGTTTTGTTTCTTTCCTTCAGCAGAAAAATTTACAGATTTATCGCTTACATCTTTAGCTGTAAAAATTCCTTCAACCTTAAATGAACTTACAGGTGTAAAAGCATTAATTTCTCTTTCTCTTTCAGCAATTAATTTTACAGCCACACTTTGCACACGACCTGCACTCAGGTTGTTGCGCATACTTATTTTGCGCCAGAGTACCGGACTCAATTCAAAACCTACAATTCTATCCAATACGCGGCGTGCCTGCTGAGCCATTACCAGATTCATATCCACTTTTCGTGGATTCTCTACCGCTTCTTTTATGGCAGG
>JAKIZK010000093.1:329-8469 GCA_022708055.1 Bacteroidota bacterium | reverse complement strand
TAGTTTTGGGATCAAGGCCCAAAACCTCGCACAAGTGCCAGCTGATGGCTTCGCCTTCACGGTCCTCATCCGTTGCCAGCCATACATCTGCACCTTTGGATAATTTTTTCAATTCGGCCACCACTTTTTCCTTGTCGGGCGAAATAATATAGCTGGGCTCAAAATTTTTTTCAATATTGATTCCCATATCCGCCTTGGCCAGATCTCGAATATGACCAAAACAACTCTTTACCTGAAAATCTTTTCCAAGAATTTTTTCTATGGTTTTTGCTTTTGCCGGGCTCTCTACTATCAATAAATTTTTTGCCATAATGGGTTAAGTCGCTTCAAATGAAACCGCTTTTTAAGCGGCTGCAAGTTCGTTACAAAGTATTGACTTTGCGGGGCAAGATTAGTGAATTTTTCGGGAAACCAAATTTTTGGTGATTTTTCAAATCATATTTTACCAAAAAACCTAAGCGATTTTTTTTATTTTGTATTGAACTGAAGTAGAAAATAATCAGCCACTTTTTCCGCCCATCGTTTGTACTCTTTGCCAGATGGGTGCAGGCCATCGGTTGTCAATAGCGATAAATCGGTAGCGGCTTCTCTAGTCCAGTCGGTGATGTATATATATTGTATGCCCATTTTTTGAGTAATGGTTTCATTTATCTTGTTATAGTCGTCAATTTCATTTGAAATCAATTTTCGGTTTCTGTCTTTGGCAAAAGGCGTAGCCCCCCAATCGGGAATTGAAAGCACAACAATCCGATTTTTATTATTTGCTGCAAATTTTAAAGCATCTTTTAAAAGACTCTCAAAATCAATGCTGTATTCTTTTTGCGAATAGCCTCTATATTGATTATTTACGCCGATCAGCAAGGATACAAAGTCGTAAGTTTTCAGCAAAGGTGCTTCTGCATTTGTTGCTTTTATGCCAAGTTTCAGTTCGCCGGTTGTCCATCCGGTAGTTGCAATAATGCGTGGTGGAGACATTGAATATCCATGTTGGTTCAATATGCTACAAACCTGATTGGGAAAATTTTCCCCGGCCGTAACTAATTCACCTATTGTATAAGAATCGCCAAGTGCTAAATAAGTGAGCTGTTGTTTCAAGATTCATGCTTTTGTAACATGAAAATAACAATAATTACCAAAGGCTATTGTCTATTCATTTGGCCAATGCCCGAATAAGTTCGAAATTTGTCTTTTGCCTTTTTTGCAAATATGAATTTTTTAATAAAGCTGTAGAATTATGAATATTGTCATCATAGGTTCGGGAAATGTGGCTGCTATTTTGGGTAGAAAATTCTTAAAAGCAGGACATAGCATTGTGCAGATATACAGCCGCAATGCATCGGCAGCATCAGAGTTGGCTTATGAATGGGATACCGAATCTACCAATTACAAAAGCCTGATTGTTAAAAATGCTGATGTTTACATTATTGCCGTCAGCGATACTGCTATTGAAGAAGTGGTTGACGACTTGAGTTTTCCCGGAAAAGTGGTTGCCCATACGGCAGCTTCTGTACCCAAAGAAATTTTACAACATGTAACATCTCACTACGGTGTATTTTACCCTTTGCAAAGCCTTCGCAAAGAAATGACAGATCTGCCAGAAATTCCCATTTTTACGGATGGCAGTGATGCGCAAACAAAAAAAACTTTAAGTTCATTGGCGCAATCCATTTCGCCGGAACAGGTAACAGAAGCCGGTGATGAAGCCCGATTGAAGATGCACGTAGCGGCAGTTATTGTCAGTAATTTTACGAATCACCTTTATAAACTTGCTAATGATTATTGTAAGAAAGAAGGAATCGACTTCAATCAATTGCTTCCGCTAATAAACGAAACAACACACCGGTTGCAGGAAGTGGAGCCGGCAAAAGCACAAACGGGTCCGGCAGTAAGGCATGATAAAGAAACGATTCAAAAACATTTACATCTGTTGAGTCGTCATCCGCAGTTGCAAAAAATTTATCAGTTGCTCTCCGAAAGTATTGAAACGGGTGCCTGATTCTTTTCCCAATGGAGTAAACCCTGCTGTGCCTTTTACCATTAATTTTGCACCACAAAAGTTTAGAAACAGAAATGTACACGATTAAATTCAACTTTGAAGAGAAAGGAAAAGAGCCTGTTGTATTGGAAAATATTGAAGCGGGTAATAGCTTATTGGAAGTAGCACTTATGAATGACATTGAACTGCATCACAACTGTGGCGGTGTATGTGCCTGCACCACCTGTCATTTGTATGTTGAAAAGGGAATTGAGCATTTAGAAGAACTGTCGGACAGGGAAGAAGATTTTATTGATCGTGCGGTAAATCCAAAATTAAATTCAAGACTGGGCTGTCAGTCTTTGTTGTTGGATGGTGATGGAGTAGTGGAAGTGTTATTGCCCGATCAAACCCAGTTTTTGGGTGAATAATACCTGTATCAAAAATTTGGTTATCAAAAAAAAATATTTATGTCTCATTTTGAGCCGCCTATTCACTGGAACGATTATGAAGACATCGCTTTAAAACTATATGAACGTTTTGGCGATGATTTTAATGAAGGTAAAATTTACAGAATCCGTTTTACTGATTTGCTGGAATGGGTATTGCAAATACCCGGATTTACCGGCAAGCGGGAAGAAAGTAATGAAGGTCATCTGGAAATGATACAAAGCTCATGGGTATATGAGTGGCGGGATAATCAAAAATGAACCACCGGAGAATTGCTATAGTTTCCTAACTTTCTGCTTCAATACTTAATTATACTTCCATGAATGTGCTGGAATATTTTAAACCTGTAACCACTTTTATTTTTGATGTAGATGGTGTGCTTACGGATGGTACTGTACTGGTGATGGATGGGGGACTGCAAGCCAGAAGAATGAACATTAAAGATGGTTTTGCCTTGCAAATGGCGGTTACAAAAGGTTATCGTGTCGTTATCGTTTCTGGTGGTCATTCGCCTCAGTCGGCAGACCGTTTGCTACGCCTGGGCATTACAGAAGTAAATATGTCGGTAGCAGACAAGCGAAGTTTTATATCAAAATATATTGCTGATAATAAACTTAAAAAAGAAGAAGTATTGTATATGGCTGATGATTTGCCCGATCTTCCGGTAATGTCTATCGTTGGCCTGCCTTGTTGCCCTGCCGATGCGGTAAGCGAAATAAGAGAAGCCGTAAAATATATTTCGCCATATAAAGGCGGCGATACCTGTGTAAGAGATGTTATAGAAAAAGTTTTGAAATTAAACGGGCACTGGCAGTTTGATGTAACAGTAACATCTCGATAAATAGTGCAAGCATCTTTGTATCTTTCCTGAAAATTTTTTAATGAAACTGATTGCGGCTTTTTTGAAACTGATTCGTTTGCCCAATCTGTTTTTTATTGCATTAACACAGGTTTTAATGCAGTACTGTATTTATCAGCCCTTGTACAAAGACAATATTCCGGCTGATGACACTTTTAATTTTATTTTTTTGCTTTTGGCCTCGTTAATGATTGCAGCCGCAGGTTATATCATCAATGATTATTTTGATATTAATATTGATGAAGTAAACAAACCGGATAAAATGGTGGTAGATAAAATTATTAACCGCCGCTGGGCCATTGCCTGGCATTTTCTACTCAATACATTGGGGCTGCTATTCAGCATACTGGCTTTTCCGTTTTTGCATAAATGGTATTTGATACTGGCCAATATTTTATGTATGGTACTGCTTTGGTTTTATTCTACCAATTTCAAAAGGCAGTTGCTCACCGGCAATGTTGTTATTTCGTTGCTTACCGCTTGGACGATCTTGGTTGTATTTTTTTCAAAAGTAAATTTTGAAGATGCTTTTGGCGGCGGCCCGGTCATGCATCAAAAGTTTTTTAAGATAGCGGTGTTGTATGCAGCTTTTGCCTTCATTATTTCATTGGTAAGAGAAGCCATTAAGGATATGGAAGATATGTATGGCGATGCACAATACCAATGTAAGACAATGCCGATTGTGTGGGGCGTGAATGTAACAAAGGTTTATACTGCAGTGTGGCTACTGGTGCTCATTGCCTTATTAATTGGAGTGGTTGCTTATGTGTTACAATACCAATGGTGGTTGGCTATTGCTTACATTGTTCCGGTACTTATTTTTCCGTTGATATTGATATTGAGTAGTCTTAAGAAAAGTATTTCCACTACCGATTTTCACCGGTTGAGTACCTTCACCAAACTGGTGATGTTTACCGGCATTGTTTCTATGGTGTTTTATTATTTTTATTTATGAACAAAATTATACTAGCATCCCAATCTCCAAGACGCAAGCAATTACTGGAGTGGGCCGAAATTCCTTTTGAAGTAGTCGTTTCAGATAGTGATGAACTTTTTCCTCCGGGTTTGTCGCCTGATGCTATTGCCATACATATTGCCCGCAAAAAGGCAATAGCTGTACAGCATAAAATAAATACCGATGCGGTAGTGCTTGCTGCCGATACCATTGTTGTATTGAATGAAAACATCATTGGCAAACCAGTTCATCGTGAAGAAGCCGTTTCAATACTATATGCTTTATCGGGAGAAAAACATAAGGTGATAACGGGTGTAGTTATAAAAAAGGGAGAAAAGGAAATTGCATTTGCCGATATTACGGAAGTTGTTTTTCATGAACTTACGGTTGAGCAAATTGAATTTTATGTGGACAAATACAAGCCTTATGACAAAGCAGGAGCTTACGCCATACAGGAATGGATAGGTGTAGTGGGTATCAAATCAATTCATGGTGACTTTTATAACGTAATGGGCTTGCCGGTAAGCAGGGTGATACAAGAGTTGGAGAAAATGTAAAAATTATTTTTTTGAATAGTTTTCCGTAATTTAATTTTTAGTTACCTACTTTTTTATCTCATTTTTGAATTATGACGGAAAAGTTGTTGCAATTTATCTGGCAGTTTCAATATTTCAATAAATCAGGTTTGGCAACAACCGATGGTATCCCTTTGCAAATTATCATAGCAGGCCAGTACAATATGAACCAAGGCCCCGATTTTTTAAATGCCAAAATAAAAATTGACGATACCATTTGGGCAGGTAGTGTAGAAGTACATATTAATAGCAGCGACTGGGCAAAGCATCATCATGATCATGATAAAAATTATGACAATGTAATATTGCATGTAGTATGGGAACACGATAAACTGATGGAAGGTAAAAGCCAGCGTTTCCCCATTTTAGAATTAAAGTCATGCGTATCCAAAATTCTTTTAGCTCGCTATGAAAGTCTGATGAATGCAAATTCATTTATTCCCTGCGAAAAAATGATCAATGAAGTAAAATCCATAACCTGGCATAGCTGGAAAGATAGATTGCTGGCAGAAAGACTGAGCCGCAAATCAATGATGGCAAGTGTGATGCTTCAAAAAAACAAACAGCACTGGGAGGAAACTTTCTGGTGGCTGCTTGCAAGAAATTTTGGAACAAAAGTAAATGCAGATGCATTTGAAGCCATTGCCATTTCGCTGCCTGTAACCATATTGGCAAAACATAAATCACAGATCCATCAGCTAGAAGCGCTGCTGCTGGGACAGGCAGGTTTGTTAAATGAAAAATTTAATGACGAATATCCGCTTCTGCTGCAAAAGGAGTATCAGTTTTTAAAAGAAAAATATTCTTTGAAACCAATAAAACTACCGGTTCATTTTTTAAGAATGAGGCCAGGCAACTTTCCTACCATCAGACTAGCACAGTTAGCCGCATTAATAAAAGAATCCGCTCATCTTTTTTCAAGAATTAAGGAAGCGGAAACCGTTGTTGATGTAAAGAAAATGTTTGATGTTACTGCTAATGATTACTGGCTTTATCATTACAAGTTTGATAAAGCCGCTGCTTACCGAAAAAAAGATTTGGGCAGCAGCATGATCGATAACATCATCATCAATACCATTTGTCCGCTCATTTTTGCTTATGGTATTTATTATAAAGATGAAAAACAAAAAGCCAAAGCAATGAAATGGCTTGAAAAATTGAGCCCGGAAAATAATGCCATTACAAATGGTTTTGTAAAGCTGGGAATTGAAAATAAAAACGCTTTCGACAGCCAGGCATTGATTGAGCTAAAAAATGAATACTGCAATAAGAAATTTTGTCTTTCCTGCAGTGTGGGCAATGCCATTTTAAAAAACTGACTGAAAGCTTAACTCCATGCGCCCCAGTCAATCTTTACTTCAATATCCGGATGAATGCTTTTGAACACCGGACAGGTTTCCCCGGTATTTTTTAAAATAGTTTTTGTTTTATTGTCAATTGCTAACAAAGCGTCTGGAATTTGAAATACAATTTCTATACCGCCCACTCGACGGGGTTCGCTTTTCATTATTTTGAGCACTTCCATTTTTACATCATTCAAGTCCGTTCCCATGCTACGGGCTTTTATGCCCATTACCGTTATCATACAAGCTGCCAGGCTGGTAGCCAGTAAATCAGTAGGGGAGAAACGTTCACCTTTTCCATTATTATCCACCGGCGCATCGGTTTCAAATGATGAACCGCTTTTTAAATGGGTGCAGGTGGTTCTTAAGTCGCCTTTATAAATTACAGAAGATGTCATTATCAATATTTTGCCCTAAATTTACGTTAGTATAATTAAAATTTCGTCTTTGTGAAGAAACTAAGTCTTACTGTAATCATGTGTTCACTGCTTTTAGCTGCACAATCGCAGGACAAGCAGGAAAAAAAGAATGAAAAAAGAGCAGCTCGAAAAGAAAAGATAAATAATCTGATTCGACAGGCGGAGGAAGGTGTGCTGGTTTATCGTAAGCAAACCATAGCCGGCGGTCAATTGCGTACAAACGGCTATGGAGGTTTTATAGAGCTGGGTCGTATGAAAACCAACCGTAAAACAAATCTTTACCGCTTAGACATAACCGAAACGATGAGCCAGAAAGAATTGAAACTTCCCAATGGTGCCATTGTATTTGGTAATCCTTACAAATATGGAAAGGTGAATAATTTTTATCAGGTAGCATTTGGATTTGGGCAACAACACATACTGGGTCAAAAAGGGAATAAAAACGGAGTTGCTGTATCTGCCGTATATACAGGTGGATTATCATTGGGATTATTAAGACCTTACTATTTGGAAGTACAAAATCCAATGGGTGGCGAAAATCTGATCATCAAATATTCGCAGGATACTGCTTTATTTCTGGGAACAGGTATTGTAGGTGGAGGTGGTTTTAGCAGGGGCTGGAGCGAAATGAGTGTAAAACCGGGAGCTTTTGTCCGTACTGCTTTGCGTTTTGATTATGGCCGCTATAATGAATTAGTTTCTGGATTGGAAATAGGCGTGGGTGTTGAATACTATGCTTCCAAAATAAAAATAATGGCCAAGCAAAAAGACAAGTCCCTTTTCTTTCAGGGATATATTGCTGTATTGTTTGGCAGGCGTAAGTAATACAGTAATTTTGCCGGATGATTGAATTACCGGTTGTTTCTTCCATTGATAATACAAGAGTAAAAAAACCAGATTGGTTACGTGTAAAACTGCCCATTGGGGAAGAATATAAGCATGTAAGAAGCCTCGTTGATAATTACAAACTACATACCATTTGCGAGAGTGGCAATTGCCCCAATATGGGTGAATGCTGGGGTGCCGGCACAGCCACTTTTATGATACTGGGAAATACTTGTACCCGAAGTTGCGGCTTTTGTGCAGTAGCAACCGGCAAGCCCGACCCCGTTGATTGGGATGAGCCACAAAGAGTAGCAGAAGCGATTCATTTAATGAAAGTGAAACATGCGGTTATTACTTCGGTGGATAGAGATGAACTGAAAGACGGCGGTTCCATCATTTGGCATAATACCATAAAAGCAGTTCAGGAATTAAATCCCAATACTACATTAGAAACATTGATACCGGATTTTAAAGGAGATAAAGAAAATATTCAACGCATCATTGATGCAGCACCGGAAGTAGTGAGTCATAATATAGAAACAGTGGAACGCCTTACCCGCCAGGTTCGCATTCAGGCAAAGTACTGGCGCAGTATGGAAGTAATCAGAACATTGAAGCAAGGTGGCATGCGTACCAAAAGCGGCATTATGATGGGACTGGGTGAAACAAAAGAAGAAGTAATACAAACACTAGCTGACTTACATGATAATGGTTGCGATGTGGTAACCATTGGCCAACA
>JAKIZK010000093.1:0-297 GCA_022708055.1 Bacteroidota bacterium | reverse complement strand
TTTACCGGTTCATCGTTTTGTGCATCCCGATGAGTTTGACGAATACAAAGAAATAGGATTGAAAATGGGAATAGAATATGTGGAAAGCGGGCCATTGGTACGATCCAGCTATCACAGCGAAAGGCATATTGGAAATAAAAAAAAGCAGTAAGCGTATCAGGTAAGAAAAAATGATAAAATGAAAAGCAATCTAAAATGGATTTTTTTTCTTGTTGCATCATGGTTTGCAAATTTGGCAACCGCTCAGTTGAGCTGGGTAAATGTTGATTCACTTTATCAACCCTTACCGGCATCGGT
>JAKIZK010000092.1 GCA_022708055.1 Bacteroidota bacterium | reverse complement strand
TGCCATCTGGATTGGTTTAGGCTTGTCGGCTATTGTAAAAACCGCACAAGAGAAAAAAGATAAACGCCTCTTTTCTGATATGCTTATATATGGCGGCGTGCTTACCTTTCTGATAACCGTGATGAGCTGTATGCCGGGCTCCGGTAGTGATATTCTTTCAACATCATTAATGGCAACGGCACTTTATCTGGCATTTGCTGCCGGTGTTACCATGTTGGTAAAAGCCATTTCGGGTGATGGTAAGGATTGGAGTAAATTAAATATTGCCGCTACGGCTATTTGTATGATTGTACCGGTATTGATGGCGCAACAGGAATGGAATGACCACAACCGCAGCCATAAAACAACGGCCCCCGACTTGGCTACGGATTATTTGGAAAGCTGTGCTCCCAATGCCGTTATTTTCACTTTTGGTGACAATGATACTTATCCCCTTTGGTATGCACAGGAGGTAGAAGGTGTAAGACCTGATATTAGAATTATCAATACCAGTTTGCTGGGTATTGACTGGTACATCAATCAACTACGTACGAAAGTTAACAATGCCGACTCGCTGGATGTAATATGGAGTCCTGAACAAATAGAAGGACACAACAGAGAATACCTAAGATATAAGCAACAGGGCGACCCCAATGTATTTTATAACTTATATAATGTAATGAAGAATACAATGGGTAAACCGGTACTTGATGCAGAAACGGGAAGAGATGTAGGGCCTGATGCCTGGCCGGTTGCTCGTTATTTTATACAGGTAGATACAGCTGCTGTTCGCAAAAACAACACAGTGAACAGCGATGATATTGTTGTCCCAGAAATCAGGTGCGAAATTCCAAAATCAAAGCTGGAAGGAGGTTTGAGTAAGAGTGATTTTGCTATGTTGAATATTATAGCATCCAATGCAGCCAGTGGCTGGAAACGTCCTATTTATTTTACATCTGAATTTGGTTCTCTTGGTTTTGGTCCTTACCTCAGAAAAGATGGTCTTTCATACAGACTCATTCCTGTGGTTACAACATTTGACCCCAATAGCTGGGTGGTAGAATCAAGTGTACGCAGTATGGGATTGAGCTCGCAATTGGGCGATATAAATTCCAATGCTATGTTTAATAATTTGTCAACTAAATACAAATTTGGAAATGCAAATGTGAAAGGCGTTTATTACGATGAAGAAAACAGAAGGCATATTTTAGATATACGTGAAATATTTGCAGAAGCCGCCGGCGATCTGGCGGATAAGGGAAGAAAAGAGGAAGCTTTGAAACTTTTAGAAAAATTAGAAAAAGGCATCAGTACAGATAATTTGCCATACGCCATGCCCAGCCGTTATTATGGCAGCAGTCACAACCAAACCGGATTGATACTGCTTGAAGCTTATTATAAAGCTGGTAAAAAAGATATGGCAGAAAAAGTAAGACAGGCTTTAAAAACAGATATGCAGCAGCAAAAAGCCTATTTTGAATATATGAAAGAAGAAAGGCCTGCTGACTATGAAAGTTATAAACGTAGCGAAGATGCATTGAATAATATCTATTTGATGGTGTTGGAAGAAATTGAGAAAAAATATGCACCCGCTTCTCCTACCGAAAAAGCAGGAGGCGAAACACCCGGACAGATTAAAATGCCGGGAGATTCGACAAAAAAGAAAGATTCACAGTAAGTAGTTGCAATCAAATTTTTAAAACCCTTTGGCTTTTCCGAAGGGTTTTTTATTATATCAAGATTTATAAAGACGCCGTTTATTTTTATCAAAGTATAAAAATGTAAAACAAAAATTACGGTATTTAGGTTCATTTGAGTACATAAAAAAAGTGCTGAGGACATCAGCACTTTTCACTTATCCGGTATATTTATTTCTCTTTACTCTTTCCAAACTTATAACCAAACGATACGCCACCATAGTATGGAATAAAATAACCACTTCCAAAAACAGGCGATATAAAAGCCCTGAAGGTAAAGCCGCCATCGGCAGGTTGCATGCGATAACCTAAAAGTACATGGCCAAATGTGCTGGAGAAGTTATCTCCATCAGCTAAATCACCCGATCCAAAAACAGGTGTTACGCCTGCACCTACTTCAAAGAAATTACGATTGTCTTTACTTATTAAATAGTTTAATCCAACGGGAACAAAAACAATTCCGGAACCATCTATACTAAAACCTCCTACACCAACACGTCCACCAAAACCTCCATTGGTTTTACTAAAGCGAGTGTCAAAATTTAATGAAGCTAAACCGGGGCCACCCAGTTCAGCATACACCGACTGCGCAGTAGATGTCTGCGATACAGCAATCATTCCAAATAAAATAATAAAGAATTTTTTCATAACTACAATTTAGGGTTAATGATAATTTACTATCCAAATATATCCAAGTCAACAATAAAGACAAATTATTATTAACGATTTCACAGAATATTCACTTCTCTTTCTAACCGAATGCCGAATTTATAAAAAACGGATGTTTCAATTCCCATACTCAAATTCATAATATCAATACCCGAAGCAGCTCCATAATTCACAAGCACTAATGCCTGTTTATCAAAGCATCCAGCATCTCCTTTACGTATTCCCTTCCATCCACATTGCTCTATAAGCCAACCGGCTGATAGTTTCATCTTGTTTTTACCTGCAGGAAAAAAGACTATTTCAGGAAATTTGTTTTTTAGATTTTGACAAATGTCAATTTCAACTATTGGATTTTTAAAGAAGCTCCCGGCACTACCCAATATTGCAGGGTCGGGTAGTTTCGACCGGCGAATGTTTATTACTGCATCTGCAATTGCTATTACTGATAATTTTTGCACCTGCATTCGTTCCAACTCTTGCGAGATAGCACCATAATTTGTAGAAAATACAGGTGTTTTTCTTAGCTGGAAAATTACACTCAGAATAGCAAACTGATTTTTAAATTTTGACTTAAATACACTATCGCGGTATTTAAAATTGCAGTCGGTGTTTGAGAAAGTTTTGATTTTTCGCTCCTGAAGATGAAAAGCCTCTACACTCCACAAAATATCTTTGATTTCTACACCATAAGCGCCAATATTTTGTATAGGTGCTGCACCTACATTGCCGGGTATCAATGATAAGTTTTCCAACCCACCCCAGCCTCTTCCTACACAATATTGTACAAACTGATGCCAGTTTTCACCCCCACCAGCTTTTACATACACAAAGTCAACATCTTCATGCACCACCGCTATTCCCTTACATTCATTCTTTAATACGTGTCCATCAAAATTTTTGGTAAACAGAATATTGCTGCCGCCACCCAGTATCAGCAAGTTTTTCATATTCAGCATATCAAGGGAGTCCTGCAGCTGTTCTTCATTTTCAAAACAGGAAAAATAACGAGCAATGCATGCTACATTAAATGTGTTATAGGATTTAAGTGAAAAATTTTCCATCAATTGCATACGGCAAATTTCGTTAAACAGCATCATCCAACAACGGAAGCGATACAAAAAAAACAGAACCCTCTCCTATTTGTGTTTCAAACCAGATATCGCCTTTTGCCTGCTCCACAATTCCCTTACACATAGCAAGACCAAGCCCGGTTCCTGATGATTTTGTTGTAAAATTTGGTACAAAAATGTTGGCACATATTTCTTCGGGTATTCCTTCACCGTTATCTTTTATGCTGATAATAATTTTGTCTTGCTCTCGCTTCTCGTCAACAGTAATTTTGCAAACTTCACCGGCTTTTGTTGCCTGAACAGCGTTTGTAAACAAATTAGTGAACAAACGATTCATTTGTGTCTTATCGGCAAAAACCATAGCCTTATCACTAATGGGATACCAAATAATTGTTACATCAGGATTAGGTTTGTAAAGTTCCTTTAATGAAGCAATGACTTCGTGAAGATCAAATTGTTCAGCATTTGTGTTTCCAATATTTGCAAACTGAGAAAAATCGGCCGCAATTTTTGACAAATGATCAATTTGTTCAACTAATGTATTCGCCACATTGGCGGAAAGTTCTTTTACATTTTCATGATTATTATTGATGGCCTTTTGTAAATACTGAATACTCAGCTTCATGGGCGTAAGTGGGTTTTTAATTTCATGAGCCACCTGTCTTGCCATTTCTCTCCACGCACCTTCTCTTTCGCTCTTCACCAGCAATGCGGCACTATCACCCAACTTTGCCACCATTTTATTATACTCCGCTACCAGTTCACCTATTTCATCATTTTTGTTCCAGCTGATAGGCTCATTCTTTTTTCCAAGATTAACTTCTTTCATTTTGCTACTGATAATAGAAAATGAACCGGTAATCCGATTGGTTATAAATAAGGATATAAGACCGCCAATTAAAAAAATAAAAGCATTCAGATTGATGATGGTTACCAGAAAATTTGAAATCTGCTGTTGCAGTTGTGGCTTTGAAGTAAAATAAGGAATATTGATATATGCATACGGCCTTCCGTTTCTTTCTTTTTCCCTTACAGGCGAGTAGATACTCAAGTAAGAAAAATTTCCAATCTTTTCTTCCTGAACATGCAGCACCTGTCTCATCTTATTTAAATGATAATATGCAAGCGGATCCATTTTCTTGCTGAGCACTCCTTTGGTATAAACATTTGCTTCCGAAGATAATTGCAGGTTTCCTTTTAAATCATAAACATTTACATCCACACCATGTATATCCGAAACATCATTTACAAGCTGCTGCAATCCGGTGTTGGATACAGAATCGTAAATGGTAAACAAATCATCAAATGTACTATGCTCCGCCATTCGCTTCTCCATTTCATTTACCATAATCTGCATGGTACGGCTCAGCTTATCACTGTTATTACGATAGTAACGGTTGATAAAAAATGTAATGGTGGCTACACCAATAATCAAAAAAGAAATGACACTAACAAAAATAATGGTGCTGTGTATCTGTCCTCTGATGTTCATTTGAAATATTTCCCTGAATCTGGGCATACCCAACCCTCTTGATAATAAAAAAGAAATACTTCTTACCAGCATCACCAGAAAAATAAAAGAACAAAACAAATATGAAAATAAGGTGATGGCAGCAATCATCGTTTCTACTTTTCGGGCTACCACTATTACTTTATCATTACTATACCTAAACCATAATTCGCTGTAAGCGCCATTGTCTTTTTCTTCAAATTCATTTTTTGGAATTTGATCATTTGTAATGGAAGTAGCAAATGGATAATTGCCCGGAGGCGAATGAAGTTGCTGATTTACATACACAGCCGTAGCATATACCTGAGTATTGTCCGCTTCTGTGTTTCCAAACTGACGGAACAGTTCGGGGAACAAGGCATCTCTGCTATAGCTTTTCAGATTTGATACAATGAAGAATGTGCCAAGTTTTTTGCCTGCTGAATCATTAACTTCCCTTTTGGTTATATAGCTAAATCGGTCGTAAGCGGTTTCATAATAGTATAGTCCGTCTTTTGAAGTGGGTTTTGCCTGTACATTGATGATGGTGTTCAAAGCCGCATAAGAAGTGCCATCTTCATTGTGCTGTGGTTTATCATTCGCATCATACGCATATAGCCGGGTGTCGTATTTGTTCAGGTAACCTTCATAGTTGCCTGCAATAATGCTATCACGCAGCAGATTTCCCTCACTTTCATCACTAAATCTTGAAAAGTTTTGGCTTAGAAAATCGTTATCGAGATATTGTAATGCAATATTCATTAATAATTCGCCTGAAGGATCTGTTTGTACTGCCAGCTTTTCAGCCATTCGTTTCCGCTTTTCCTTTTCCACTTTTTTTATTTCTACCAGCATGATTGCGGCAATAGACACAGAGAACAGAAATATCCAGGTAAGTATGCCTGTAATATTAATTTTTACTTTATTAATAATGATCCCCTTTCGGTTTAAAAGCCAACTATAAACAAGCAACCAACACAAAACCGGTAAGTGGAACAATACGTCATTGTTTCCGGATCGTATCGTAAGATATATCAAACCCAAAACTGCAATAAACAAGTATATCCATATCTCTCTATCTCCAAAAAAACGATAGGCATATTTCAAAATCAATCGTGAAAAAAAATAATATGAAAGCGATAAACAAGCCAGTAATGCAAAGCCAATTACCGTATAAATATTAAGTCCAAAAAAATTGGTAACATCAAATGAAATTTTAGAATCAGCAACAAGACTTTTTACAACTGTGGCAAGCAAGAATGTAGCACTTACCAATAAAAGTACTGCTCCAATAGCATAACCCCATTTTACTCGATGCCGATCGTCTGGTATTTCTTTGTTTTCGTCTTTTAATTTCGACCAGGCAAATATGACCAGCCAGCAAAATAAAGCTGCGTTAATACATAAATCGCCCAATGATTTCTGAATAAAATTGGAACCATAAATTAACGGGCTAAACAAATCGAACTGACGCAGGTAAAGTAACGAGGGAAACCAGTATATGATAAGCCTGAATAGAATCAATATGATTGCCAGCAATGCAATTGCCTTCCATGCTCCATACTTACGATAAAAAGCTTCAGCAAAAAAATGCAAAGCGATAAGAAAAAAAAGTAAAGCACCCAACCGAAAAAAATTGGTAACCCGGTTATTATAGACAATTGCATCGGCAGGCCTGGGAGCCAGCCAGAACACCGGAGTGCCAGATATGGTGTGCACCGGATACGCTGTCGGAGTAGCGCTTAAAGTGGTTGTTTTATCTGCAGAGTTGCTAAATACAAAATGAGTAGGTAAATAATTGGTTTCAATAAAATAATCTGTTTGCACCGGAATCATCGCAAAAGCCATAACACCATTGCCCGGGTTTTGTGGCTGCAATGTTTTTTTGGTGGCAAGATACCAGCCATTATCCATCCTAATAAAATAATCACCATCATGGGCTGATTTTAGTTCGGCCGTAGGAAGTGTTTTTTGTCCATTCCAGAATGTAAGTTCTTCCTCCCCCAGTCGGTTGTTTCTGTAAAGAAATATACTGTATGCCTTTTTGGAAACCCGGGTAACATCTTTTAAGGTTTCATCATTACTTAACAGTGCATTGACAAATGCAGTATCCTTAAGAAACTTTTCAAAATCATTTTGTTGTTTGTGAATGTAATTTTCAGCCAGTCTTTTTTCTCTTTCAACCGCACTTGCCCGATTCAGTTTTTTATTAAAAATTACAGATAACAAAAACATCAGCACCGATAACAGTAAGATACCGTAACGGTTCATCAAAATATTTTTTACTGATGGCTTCACTTATGTTGCTGTTGTTGCTTTATGCTATTCCAAATGGCATCCATTTCTTCCAGCGTCATTTCCTGCAATGCTTTTCCTTGTTGAAATGCCTTTGCTTCCATTGCTGTAAACCGCTGTATGAATTTTTTATTGGTTCGCTCAATAGCGTTTTCGGCATCAATATGCAAAAACCGTGCATAATTGATAAGAGAGAATATCAAATCGCCAAACTCCTCTTCTACTTTTTCATGGAAATCATTGTTCCTGGTTGAGGCATTTGCTTCCCAATTTTTTACAGCTTCATGCAATTCCCGGTTTTCTTCTTCTACTTTTTCCCACACCTGTTCTTTGTTATCCCATTCAAATCCTACCTGTTTTGCTTTTTCCTGCAAGCGCATCGCCTTTACCACAGCGGGCAACGAAAGAGGCACTCCGCCAAGTACTGATTTTTTACCTTCTTTTAGTTTCAATTTTTCCCAATTCCGCTTTACCTCTTCATCACCTTCCACTTTTACATCGCCATATATGTGTGGATGACGGGCAATTAATTTATCAGCAATTCCATTGATCATTTCGTATAGTTCAAACTGCCCTTGCTCTTGTCCGATTTTTGAATAAAACAGAATGTGCAACAAGAGATCGCCCAATTCCTCTTTAATGCCTTTCCAATCTGTATCCGTAATAGCATCGGCCAGTTCATAAGTCTCTTCAATCGTCATTTGCCGAAGTGTATGAATGGTTTGTTTTTTATCCCAGGGGCATTGTGTCCGCAAGTCATTCATAATGTGCACCAGTTTTAGGAATGCTTCGCTATTCGCTTTATCCATAATTAATTATTTAAAATGTAGCTGCTGAGAAGAAAATGATGATGACAAACAAAATTAACATCATGGCAAATGCCAGAATATTAACTAAAATAAATTTAAAAAAAGTTTTCAACTTACTTTGTTCATAAAATCTTAACATAGCCGCATACATATAAAAGAAAAATAAGAAAATGATGATGGCGGCCAACGTTCCTGCAAAACTCCAATGGAAATTGTGCTCAGCTTTTTGCAGCGATAAAATTAAAAGCAAAACCAGAAATGTAAATACATAAAGATGAATGGTGAACACTCCATGATCGGCATAATAAAATTGCTTCCTTCGCCAGTAAACCAACTTCAAAATCAAAGCAAAAAATGGAAGTGAAATTAAAAGCATATAAGGCAAGCGGTGCAGCACGATTTCAACAAATTTTTTGACTGCTTCTTTTGGGTTTTCTGTAATTTTTTGATTCATTCTTATTTCAATCATATTCAATCGGCGATTTATCCAGCCATCTCTTTCAACAGCCGGCTTTAGTTGCTGTGCCGAGTCGTATGCAGCAAAGGTTTTATAATCATTGTCAGAAAAACTTATTTGGATTCCATTTGTTTTTGAAGTCTTCATCAAATCAGTATTTACCAACGTATGGCTCGTATCTTTTGCAAATGCAATCCTTTCCTTGAGCCATTTATTTTCAGCATCTTTTTTCAACTCGGCATCCAGCTTACTGATGTAATTATTTCTTTCTTCTAATGTTACGGGCTGGTCCACATTGGTCATTATAGATTCGCCGGAAACAAAAAATGCAA
>JAKIZK010000091.1 GCA_022708055.1 Bacteroidota bacterium | reverse complement strand
AATTACCTGCTATCCTGGAATCATTTGAAAAGGCATTGGATGCAAATAATAATGGCCAGTCTTTATTAAATGTCATTAATAATCTGGATTATGCTTCAGCATCTATTATTTTGAAATCGGCAGCTTTTCAAAAAAACCCCGAATTACAAGCGAGCAAAGATGAAGTAATAAGAAAGTATTGTGTGACTTATCCTGATAAGATTTTATCAACCTTAACAGAGTATCCTAATCTTCCGTTTGCGGACACGCTAATCAAGATAGCGGCGCTGAATAACCCCAAAGAACTATACGATTACTCTCAAGCCAATAACCGCCTGGGTATAAGAATACGCTCTATCACCGACAATAAATTGGTGAGCACCATTGTTGCCATGTCTAAAAGCAAAGACGGACAGCAATATTTTTGTTTTCTTGATAATATTTTAAATGGAAAGGTTAGCTATGCAGATGTAGATGAAGCAAAATCTGATTCTTTAAAATATTACCGCCTGCTGGTAAAAACGCATATTGATTATGTAGAAAGAGCAATTAACAAAGACACTGCATTTGAATTTGAAACGCTCGGCAAGCGATTGATGCAAAAGGCAAAAGAAAATTTTGTAAATATTATTAATGGGTTGCATAACGAATCTGCAGATATTAGATTTAAGTCTATTCAACCACTTACACCACAAGAACTTTATTATCTGGCTGTTTCGGGCGATGGTATTATTTACACATCCAGTTTTGTAAGAGGCGTTTATCCTTTGATGATGAAAAAGTTGAACAATCGGGGCGACTCAATTTTAAAACTGGTATTTTTTGATAAGTATCGTAAGTTTATTAAAATGTGCGCCGGTTATAATCAATTGGGAAATTATCTTGCTACTTTCCCAAAACCGTCAAATCCTACGGATGTGAGTGACGCAGAAATATTAATGAAATCGTTTGTAAAAAATCTTGAAAAAGCAAAGGGGTATGAAGACGCAGTAGATGTGGCAGACTCTTATGCAAGCATTGCAGAAACACTAAAGCCACTGGCTGATGAAATGCTTCGTAATGTTCAGGAGAATTATCAAACAAATTTGGCAGAACAAAATAAAAAAGGGATTGCCATTTATAAAATTTTGAAATATCTCTTTCTTTCAGCAGACAGTTCACAAAAAATTGATTTAACCAAAGAGCTGGGCATACCACCGGTTTATGATGTGCCTTATACTTCATTAAAAAATGATAGTGGTCGCGTTATTATGCAACAGTTTTTTTATGGCGATAAAGACGGTCAAGGCGTATTTAACGGATTCTTAAAAGCCTTTTCCAACCCGAATTGGAAAATAATTCCATCGGAACAGTGGGTAGAAGTAAGATCAGTAAAAGGGAAGCCGGTTTCTATATTTGCCAACCGTGCCTTGAGCGAAGAAGGTGGATTAGATGAAAAAGCACAAAAGGCATTGGGTGAATATCTGGAGAAAAGTAAACAATTTCCAACCGTAACGATTCACCGTGGGCATAGTTATTATGCCGATGCAACGATTGCACAAATGTTTCCCAGTTCCAAAATCGTTTTTATGGGATCTTGTGGCGGCTATCGTTTATTGCATGATATTCTTACCGTGTCGGATGATGCACATATTGTAGCCACCAAACAAATAGGTGATACCAAAGTAAACCTGCCTTTCGTTATTTTGATTGCCAATAAAGAAAGAATGGGTCAGGATATTAACTGGATTCCTTTTTGGCATGAATTAAGGTCAGCATCCAACTCTTCAGAGTTTGACGACTATGTACCCCCTTACAAAAACCTGGGTGCCTTATTCATAAAAGCATATAAAATTGCATTGCGAGAGGAAGGATAAACTATGGGAACGCTTAGATTTGTATTTCCATAATTTTATTTTTTGTCAACTGCTTCAAAAACATTTTTTGATTTTACACTGTTGCGCAGGGTGTTTCAATATGCACGACCCTATCGCAACAAGTTTTACTTATCCATTGCTTTAGCCATCATGCTGGCCATCATCACACCTTTCAGGCCATACTTAATAAAGCTTACAGTTGATCATTATATTGCCGGCGACCAGCAAGCCTCTTATACACAGTGGCATTTTAGCATTGGTGAAATGCTGGTATGGATTACACTCATTCAAATTGCGCTGGTAATTATTGAAACTTTATTCAGATTCATTTTTACATTTACCACAGCTGTTTTAGGCCAATCGGTAGTAAAAGATCTGCGGGTGCAGACCTATGAAAAAATTCTGAAATTAAATCTAAGGCAGTTTGATAAAACACCCATTGGAACATTAACAACCAGAACCATCAATGATATAGAATCCATCAATGATATTTTTTCTGACGGGTTGGTACCTATCATTGCTGATTTGCTTACTATAATTTGTGTACTGGGAATGATGGTGTGGCTCGATTGGCGACTTACCTTGATCGCCCTGATTCCTTTTCCCATTATGCTCATTGCTACTTACTATTTTAAAGAAAGCATCAACCGTTCTTTTTTCAAAGTAAGAAATGCGGTAGCTGCTTTAAATGCATTTGTGCAAGAGCATTTAAGCGGAATGCATGTAGTACAGGCATTTGCTGCGGAAGAAAAGGAATTTGGGAAGTTCAAAAAAATTAACAAAGAACACCGACAGGCAAATATCAAAGCCATTTTTGCTTATTCAGTTTTTTTTCCGGTAGTAGAAATCGTACTGGCATTATCTATTGGGTTGGTCGTATGGTGGACAGCCCGAAACGCATTACAACTCCACCACGGACAGGAAGGCACCATCATGGCTTTTCTGCTTTATCTTAATCTTTTGTTCAGGCCATTACGTGTATTGGCAGATAAATTTAACGTATTGCAAATGGGCATCATCGCCAGTGAAAGAGTATTTAAGGTTTTAGATAATCCGGATGTAATGCCAGAACCGGAAGCTGAAAAAAAATATGCTCCACAAAAAGTAAATGGCTCTATTCAATTCAAAAATGTGTGGTTTGCTTATGATGATGAAAACTATGTGTTGAAGGATATAAATTTCTCGGTTCAACCCGGTGAAACTATTGCCATAGTAGGACATACAGGAAGCGGGAAAACAACCATTATCAGTTTGTTGAACCGGTTGTATCAAATTCAAAAGGGCTCAATAGAAATAGATGGCGTAAATATTAATCAATTTGATACAGATATACTTCGTAAAAACGTAGGAGTTGTATTGCAAGATGTATTTCTTTTTTCCGGCTCGGTTGCCGATAATATAACCTTGCGCAATGAAACCATAACTCGTGAAAAAGTAATAGCCGCAGCTCGCTTGATTGACATGCACGACTTCATCATGCGATTGCCTGATGGTTATGACTTTAATGTAATGGAACGAGGCGCAACACTTTCTTTGGGTCAGCGACAAATGTTGTCGTTTATCAGGGCAATTCTTTACAATCCGGCAATTTTAATTTTAGATGAAGCCACCTCCAATATTGATACGGAAAGTGAACTTTTGATTCAACAGGCCATCGATACTTTAATAAAGGGGCGCACTTCAATTGTAATTGCTCATCGGTTAAGCACCATTCGCAAAGCCCATAAAATAATCGTATTGGACAAAGGTGAAATTATTGAAACCGGTACGCATGATGATTTGATAAAAAAAGGAGGATTTTACAGTAAACTGCACGAAATGCAATTTCAAGAAAGCCAGTCGGAGATAGAAAATACACAGTTTTAAAATGAAGTTGAGAAAGCAGATAGCGGGTAGTATCGCTTAAAATAGACAATGGGTTTCGTAGTTGGTTTTAAAGGCTAAAAACTAAGAAATTGCTGCCAAAAGCTTGATTGCCAATAAGAAAAAAAGTACTACGACTTATTTTATTAGAATCTTAGTGAAGAAAAGATTCAGTCCATTGATGAGTAAACTGAACCCGAGCCCTCTGTATTAAACTTTCCCTTTAAATTCTTTCGTCCAAAGCAAATTTTCAACCCCCACAACCTTATCTTTGCGCCAAATTTCAGAAAAGGCATGACATCCGGACGTCTCAAATCCTTACTGGTAGCGGTTTTCAGCATATTTTGTATCAGTTTTTCGGTACCTGCACTGGCAGGTGGCGGCGAAGGTGATCCCAAAGCTGCCAAAGAAGAAAACATTGGCGATATCATTTTCACTCACGTTTTGGATGGTCACGAGTTTCACTTCTTTAATGCCAGCATTCCATTACCTATTGTACTGTATTCACCACAAAGAGGTTTTACTGCTTTTATGTCTTCCTCATTTCATCATGGCGAGCATGCACACAATGGTTATAAAATATTAACCAAGCACAATATTGAAGAAATGGGTCTTGATCCCAAAACCTTCAAACCCGAACAAATAATACCAGTTGATGCAAGTGGAAATTTTGATCCATCAGTGAAAGTTTATGATTTTTCGCTTACAAGAAATGTGGTTCAAATGCTTTTGGGTATCATCTTGTTTTTGTGGATTATGTTATCCATTGCCAAAAAATATAAAAAAGGCATTGGTGTTACCTCAGCTCCTAAGGGTTCTCAAAGTTTGATAGAACCCGTCATTACATTTATAAGAGATGAAGTGGCCAAGCCAAATTTGGGTGTGAAGTATGAGAAGTATCTTCCTTATTTGCTCACCGTATTTTTCTTTATTTTAATAAATGCATTATTTGGGCTTATACCGGGTTCTGCAAACGTAGCGGGCAATATTGCTTTTACGGTTGTATTAGGTGTGATCGCCTTTATCTATATTTTAGTAAGTACCAATAAACATTATTGGAGCCATATTTTTAATCCACCGGGAGTACCCTTGGGAGTTAAATTTATTTTGGTTCCCGTGGAGTTTTTGAGTGTATTTATAAAGCCCTTCGCATTGATTATTCGTCTTTTTGCGAACATGGTGGCCGGTCACATTATTATTATTTGTTTGATTTCGCTCATCTTTATTGTAGCCAAATTAAATACAGGTGCCGGCTGGGGTACTTCACCTTTTTCTATTGCATTTACTGTTTTCATATATATGATTGAATTGCTGGTAGCTTTTTTACAAGCATTCATCTTTACCATGCTTACAGCGGTGTTTATTGGTCAGGCTTTTGAAGGTGAGCACCACGATGGGCACGATTATGATGATGCAGTGATGGTATAATTTGTATTTTTTAACTGTTAATAAATAAGAAACATGGATTTATTAAATGTATTGCTAAGCACTGTTCCTATGGCGAATGCCGGGGGTGCAATTGGTGCAGGCCTTGCTGCAATTGGTGCCGGTATCGGTATCGGATTGATTGGTAAAGGTGCTGTTGAAGCTATTGCCCGCCAGCCGGAAGCGTCAAACGACATCCGTGCAAACATGATCCTTACTGCTGCCCTTGTAGAAGGTGCTGCGTTGTTTGCGATCATCGTAGGCTTCCTTGCAATGGTTATGTAATAACCGCAGGAAAAAAAATTACTGCATCCAAAGCACAGGGCGGAGGATGCAGTATTTAACTCTTGAATAAAAACTGAATTAATATAATATGGAACTGCTTCTCCCTAAACTCGGATTATTAGCCTGGACACTACTGGCCTTTCTGGTAGTGCTTTTTATTCTTTCAAAATTTGCATGGCCTGCCATAATTAAAGGATTGAAAGAAAGAGAAAACAGTATTACCGAATCTTTGGCTACTGCTGAAAGAGTAAAAACGGAAATGGCTCAGCTCAAAGCAGAAAATGAAGAACTGCTGGCAAAAGCTAGAGAAGAAAGAGCCGTGTTGTTGAAAGAAGCAAGAGAAACAAAAGACAAGATGATTAATGATGCCAAAGAGCAGGCAAAGATTGAAGCCAATAAAATAATTTCAGAAGCACAGGTAGCTATCAATGCTCAAAAAATGGCTGCACTGACAGAAGTTAAAAACCAAGCGGGTAAGTTGGTAATAGAAGTAAGTGAAAAAGTATTGAGAAGAGAGCTGAGCGATAAGAGTGCACAGGAAACACACATCAAAGGATTGGTAGATAGTCTGAAATTGAACTAAAAGTTTTTTAAGTAAACCGATATGCGTAACCCCCGTTTAGCCGCCCGATATGCAAAATCCCTGTTGGATCTTTCAATCGAAAAAAACCAACTGGAACAAGTATATGCTGATATGCAATGGCTGAAGGCTGTATGCGCAAGCAATCCCGATTTTGTAAGCCTGCTACGCAGTCCCATTATCAAAGGCGATAAGAAGACAAAAATATTAGCCGCAGTTACCGAAGGAAAAATTGGTGTGCTTACGACTGCTTTTAACAACCTGCTTATTGCAAAAAGCAGGGAAAGCAATTTGCCTGAAATCATTACTGCATTTATTGATCAATATAAGAAGCACAAAAATATTCATGTTGTACAATTGACCACTGCAGTTCCATTATCTGAGGATGTAAAAAAGCAAATCATAGAGCAGGTAAAAAAGAATAGTGAAATGCAGCAAATAGAATTGGAAACCCTTGTAGATGAAGATTTGATTGGTGGTTATGTATTACAGGCTGGCGATAAATTGATGGATGCAAGTATCGCTTATGACTTGAAGCATATTGCCCGCCAGTTTGAAAACAATGATTTTATTTATAAAGTGAAATAAATTGAATCGTGCTTGACACGGTTATTTTTATAACAAAGCAAATTAAATTTATAAGATATGCCAGAAATTAAACCAGATGAAATATCAGCGATACTGCGCCAGCAGTTGAGCAATTTTAATGCAGGAGCCGATCTGGAAGAAGTAGGTACTGTACTTCAAGTAGGTGATGGTATTGCACGTGTATATGGCCTTGGTAATGTTCGCTATGGTGAACTGGTAGAGTTTGAAAACGGTGTAAGAGCGATTGCCCTGAATCTTGAAGAAGATAACGTAGGTGTGGTATTGATGGGAGAAACCGGAAAAATTGAAGAAGGTTCTAAAGTTCGCCGTACCGGACAAATTGCTTCCATCAAAGTAGGTGAGGGTATGGTAGGTCGTGTTGTTAATACTTTGGGCGAACCCATAGATGGCAAAGGCCCTATTACCGGTGAGCGTTATGAAATGCCATTGGAAAGAAAAGCACCTGGTGTAATATTTCGTGAGCCTGTAAAAGAACCGTTGCAAACCGGTATCAAAGCTATTGATGCCATGATTCCTATTGGCCGTGGCCAGCGTGAATTGGTAATTGGCGACCGTCAGACAGGTAAGACGGCAATTTGTATTGATACGATTATTAATCAGAAAGAGTTTTTTAATGCTGGGAAACCTGTTTATTGTATATATGTTGCTATTGGCCAAAAAGCATCAACCATTGCCGGAGTAATGAAAACGTTGCAGGATGCAGGTGCTATGGAATATACTACTATTGTAGCCGCATCTGCTTCTGAACCAGCGCCGTTACAATTTTATGCTCCATTTGCAGGAGCTGCTATAGGAGAATTTTTCCGTGATACCGGAAGACCTGCACTGATTATTTATGATGACCTGTCAAAGCAGGCAGTAGCTTATCGTGAGGTTTCATTATTGTTGCGTCGTCCACCGGGTCGTGAGGCTTATCCCGGTGATGTATTCTATTTGCATAGCCGTTTATTGGAAAGAGCAGCGAAAGTCATCAACGATGATAGCGTAGCAAAGAATATGAATGATGTTCCTGATAGCATCAGGCACCTGATCAAAGGTGGTGGATCGCTTACTGCATTGCCTATCATTGAAACACAGGCGGGTGACGTTTCTGCTTACATTCCTACCAATGTAATTTCAATTACTGATGGACAGATATTTCTGGAAGGTAACTTGTTCAACTCAGGTATCCGTCCAGCCATCAACGTAGGTATCTCGGTAAGTCGTGTGGGTGGTAATGCTCAGATTAAATCAATGAAAAAAGTAGCCGGAACTTTGAAACTGGATCAGGCACTTTATCGTGAGTTGGAAGCCTTTTCAAAATTTGGCGGTGATCTGGATGCAGCTACAAAGAATGTAATTGACAAAGGTGCCAGAAATGTGGAAGTATTGAAACAGGCACAATACACACCATTTGCTGTTGAAAAACAAGTTGCCATTATTTATTTAGGAACAAATGGTTTGTTGAAAGACGTAGCGGTAAAAAGGGTAAAAGAGTTTGAAGATCATTTTCTGATGGAGATGGAAAATAAATTGTCTGATGTAATGGCTGAATTTAAGAAAGGAAATCTTCCTGAAGACGGATTGAAGAAAATGGTGGAATTGGCAAATACAATAATACCTCAGTATAAATAGGCAAATTATTTTAATGTACTAGTAAAATCCCGCAGCATGCGGGATTTTTTTTGTGCAGTTGTGTAAGAAAATAATTGATTATCAATAGCCATCGTAATATTACTACAGAAAATACGGAAAATATTGCGAAAAAATTCGTGAAATACTTGCACGTAAAAAAACCAAGTATTATGTTTGTTTCATCAACGAACAAATCCTAAGAAAGCAACCTAATCCGACCTAGAAACTTTTACATTCAGTACAGGTGGTAATACAATCAACCTGAAATCAAATCAAAGTCGGCTTTCAGTAATTGCTCATCAGAATTTTTCGTTGCCCATTATATCCTAAGATTAGCTGAATATTAATCTTAACCCTAAAGCAAAAACGATGAAAGCACTTTTACAATCAAAATCAGTTAAAATCTGTCTGTTTTTTTTCTTCATTACTAACAGCTTTGTGTCACAAGCACAAGATGAATTAATCTTTCAAAATTCAGTATTAAGCTCAGGTACAGCAGGAGCAAATAATGCAGTTTACAAATTTCCTTTGGTAAATGATACCACAGATGCATTGGTGAAAATTGTAGGCCGTTCTTCAAGCCTGGTTACTTTGTATAAGTTGGATATTTCAAATGAAGGTTTTAATAAAGCATTTCAGCCTCAGGTTTCATATAATAGCGGTTCAGTAAATATTGCATCTGACTGGTGGATGGAGTTTGAAATTGCTTTTGTAAAGAAAAACACTAATACATCTACTAATATTTCAAAAATTTATGCCACTAGTTTAGATATAGATGGTAATAATAGTACCCTTAGGGAGTATATTTCTCTTTATGGTGCAAAATATTATACACTAGAAAATAATAGCGG
>JAKIZK010000090.1:2542-9086 GCA_022708055.1 Bacteroidota bacterium | reverse complement strand
AATCGGTATCCCACAAAGAAAAATTAATTGTATTAGATGTGTTTGTATCTGCCATGGCTATTTCCAATTCGTGAGAAATGAGCTTCTCATCAATCCCTTTTAAGCTACAGGCTTCAAAAAAGGGCAAACTACCTCCACAGCAGTATTCTATACCATGCTTCTTAAAAACATCGGCAGTACGATAATCCTTGTTTACAATTTCAGAAATGGTTAGGTTTCTGTTCAGTTTTTGCTTTTCCAAATACATAAATTTCCCCCGGCAAATAAACCTAAAACCATTTTTAAACTTACTGATATTTATCAGCCAGAAAACTGATATGTGCATTTTTGAGCCAAATTCCTGAAATATTTTTCGCCTATTTAAGCTATTGGTGGGACCTTGCAAAAAATCTGATAGCTATTTCAAAAAATCCATTCAAAAACAGGTGAATATCTGATAAATATCATCTGTTTTTTTGAGTACTGTCATGGCAGACAGCTATACAGCCAAATACTTTTGTTCCCGAATCAGAATTGAGTATTTCATTTTAAAATATAGCTATCTTGCCGCTTTTATAAACCTCAAAACTTCAACAATGAAACACAAAAAATTTTTTGCAATTGCATTGCTCGTTAGCAGCACTTTATTTTTCTCATGCCAGGAAGGCGTGAAAAAAGAACCCAAACCAATTGATGTAGCTGAACTCACAAAAGACAAACCTGAGGTTCACGGCGTAGAACAAAAAGAAGGCGACATAACGCTTTCTAATCCATTAGATAAAGGGTTGGTAGATGCCGGAAAAGGACTATATGATCTTAAATGTCAATCATGCCACAAATTAACCGAGGAAAAGTTAGTAGGTCCGGGCTGGAAAGATGTAACAAAAAGAAGAAAACCACTTTGGATTATGAATATGATAACTAATGTTGATATGATGTTGGAGTCTGATCCTGAAGCTCAAAAATTGCTTGAACAATGTATGGTAAGAATGCCCAACCAAAATATTACAAAAGATGAAGCCCGTCAACTTATAGAATTTATGAGAAGTAATGACGGAGAAAAATAATTTTTTGACAACCAAGTACACAAGTGCTCATTATAAACTGCAAAACACAAATTAATATGAAACATCCTCTCAAAACCTCATTGTTCATGCTCGGTTTCGCCTTTGCAGGCCTGTTGCTTATGCAAAGTTGTAAACCAAAAGGAACCAGCTCCGCTGCCGGTGGCGATGCCTCAAAGGCTTATGTTGCCCCGGGTAAATATGACGAATTTTACAACTTCGTATCAGGGGGCTTTAGTGGCCAAATGCCTGTTTATGGTATTCCTTCCGGCAGATTGCTAAGAGTAATCCCTGTTTTCTCTGTTGACCCCGAAAAAGGTTGGGGCTACAGTGAAGAAACTAAACCCATGTTGAATACTTCTCATGGATTTGTTCCCTGGGATGACCTACACCACATTGCACTATCTGTAACCAATAGTGAACATGATGGTCGTTGGGTATTTGGCAATGCAAACAATACGCCACGTATTGCACGTATTGATTTAAAAACTTTCCGTACTGCTGAGATTATTGAAATACCCAACAGTGCAGGTAACCACTCTTCACCTTTTATTACAGAAAACTCTGAGTATGTAGTTGCCGGCACTCGCTTTAGTGTACCAATTGGTGACAAACAGGATGTTCCTATTGACACTTATAAAGATAACTTCAAAGGCACTGTAAGCTTTATTGGTGTTGACAAAACAACAGGAGACATGAATATTGCCTTCCAGATTCTTACTCCCGGTGTAAACTTTGACCTGGCCAGAGCCGGAAAAGGCAAATCAGCCGGTTGGTTCTTTTTTAGCTGTTATAACTCAGAAAAAGCCAATACACTGCTAGAGGTGAATGCTTCTCAAAAAGACAAAGACTTCATCATGGCAGTAAACTGGAAAAAAGCTGAAGAATATGCAAAAGCCGGAAAGGGTGTAAAAAAACAAGTGAAGTATGCGCATAATAAATTTGATGAAAGTACACATACCGCTTCCTCTACAATGATGAATGAAGTATTGGTTTTGGATCCTAAGGATTGTCCAGATATGATATACTTTATGCCCTGCCCCAAATCACCTCACGGATGTGATACTGACCCAACTGGCGAATACATTGTAGGTAGTGGCAAATTGGCTGCTACAATTCCTGTATTCTCATTTACAAAAATTCAAAATGCCATTGCTTCAAAAACTTTTGATGGCGAATACGATGGTATTCCAGTATTAAAATATGATGCAGTGTTGCATGGTGAAGTTCAAAAACCTGGTTTAGGACCTTTACATACTGAATTTGATGCGAAAGGTAATGCCTACACTTCATTCTTCGTTTCATCTGAAATTGTAAAATGGGATGTAAAAAGTCTGAAAGTATTGGATAGAGTTCCTACTTATTATTCAGTAGGTCACTTGTCAGTACCTGGCGGCCCTACCAAGAAGCCTCATGGAAAATACGTAATTGCATACAACAAAATTACCAAAGACCGCTACTTGCCTACCGGCCCCGAGCTTTCTCAAAGTGCACAGATGTACGACATCAGTGGAGATAAAATGAAGTTAGTACTTGATTTCCCCACCATTGGTGAACCACACTATGCCGAAGCGATTCCAGCTGAATTAGTAATGAAGAACTCTACCAAAATCTTCAAGATTGAGGAAAACAAGAATCCTTATGTAGCAATGGGCGAAGGAAAAACCAAAGTGGAGAGAAAAGGAAATGAAGTGCATGTTTATATGACTGCCATCCGTTCTCACCTTACACCCGATAATATTGAAGGCGTAAAAGTGGGCGATGTGGTTTATTTCCATGTTACTAATTTGGAACAAGACTGGGACGTTCCTCATGGCTTTGCAATTAAAGGGGCAAACAATGGCGAACTACTTGTAATGCCTGGTGAAACTCAGACACTGATGTGGAAGCCCGATCGTGTAGGCATATTCCCATTCTATTGTACTGACTTCTGTTCGGCACTGCACCAGGAAATGCAAGGATATATCAGAATAAGCCCTGCCGGTTCCAATGTGCCGCTGTTGTACCACACAGGTAAAACAAAACCTTCGGTATCTACTCCTGATACAAAAGATTCAGGAAAAACGAAATAGTAAACTTATAACAGGCAGCTACGACTGGCTGCCTGTTATTCCCCCTCAAACCAAACACTAAAACTATTTTGAAATGAAAAAGAAATTTGGCTTGGCAATTGCTGCATTTGCAATTTTTACGCTAAGCTGCAAAAATGAAAACAAGGAAAGCAATGGTACTGCTTCAAATTCAAATACTGAATCTGCTGTAACCACAGGTGGCCAGGAAAATGTGAAAGACGATGTATCGCAAAAAGATGTAGTAAAAGTAGCTGCTGCATCAAAAGATCACACAACACTTGTAGCTGCTATAAAGCAAGCAGAATTGATTTCATCTTTATCTAATGCGGGGCCGTTTACCGTATTCGCTCCTACTAATGCGGCTTTTGACAAACTGCCCGCAGGCACCGTAGATAAATTGATGAAAAACGAAAACAAAGCTGACTTGCAAGATATTTTACAATACCATGTTACTACATCTTCCTTAAAAGCAGAATATTTTACAGACGGTATGAATGTAGGAATGGTAAACGGTGGAAATGTAACTGTGAGTGTAAAGGATGGCAAAATAATGTTGAATGGAACAGCTACCATTGTTGCTTCCATTCCTGCATCCAATGGAACAGTACATGTAATAGATGGAGTGCTGGTACCGCCAGCCGCAAAATGAGTTCTTTGTTGAGGTTTATATCATACACAGCTTCCGGGGCCGTGTTGTCCCGGAAGCATTTTTAAAAGGCATTAATATGAAACAAAAACTTTCTTTTACTTCACGAATCTTAGTAGCCTTTGCATCTGGTGCATTGATTGCAGTTTTCTTTCTTCCCGCCTGGCGCATCGACCTTTTTGCGCCACAATATCCCGAAGGGCTTACCATGAATATCTGGATTAACGGTCTTTCAGGCCAGATTGATGTCATCAATGGTTTAAACCACTACATAGGCATGAAGCCTATACACGTAGGTATGTTTCCCGAGTTCAAATTTTTACCTTATGTAGTTGGATTCTTTATGCTTTTGGGTATGATAGTAGCCATAACCGGAAATAGAAAATTTTTATTCGCCTACCTGATGCTTACCTGCATTGGAGGTATTTTGGCTTTAGTTGATTTTTATCTTTGGGGAAAAGATTATGGAAGCAATCTGGATCCTCATGCACCCATACAAGTTACCGGACTTACTTACCAACCTCCCATTATAGGACATAAACGACTTTTAAATTTTGATGCGTATTCATTTCCCGATGTTGGCGGATGGATTGTAATAGCAGCGGGTGCACTTGCATTTTGTGTTTGGTTTGTAGAATGGTATAAACACAAAAGACCCGGTGGTTTTTTTAGCAGAAAAAAAGCAGCACCTGCTTTATTAATGAGTCTTTCATTTATTTTTTTATCATGCAGCACCAAGCCACAACCGTTTGAGGCAGGAAAAGACAGTTGTCACTTTTGCAAAATGAGCATTACTGATACACGTTTTGGTGCAGAAATTATTACCAAAAAAGGCAAAGTGTTTAAATTTGATGACCTGCACTGTCTTGTTGCCTTTATAAAGAATGGTACCGAAAAAGAAGAAAATATTTCTAAAAACCTAACGATACTTTTTGAAAAACCAAACAATTTTAATGAAGTAAAGAAGGCGGTATTCGTATTCAGCCAGGAGCTAAGAAGCCCGATGGGTAGTAATACCGCCGCTTTTGAAAACAAAGCTGCTGCAGAAAAATTTATGAAAGGAAAACAAGGTGAAATTTTAAACTGGCAGCAGGTATATGATAAACTAAAATAATACATTTCCCATTTCAGTCCTATGAAGCATTTACATTACAGAAACAAACAACATGAGAATTTGCATTACTATATTTTTTATTTTTTTATTTACCATCGGCTATGGCCGCACGATTATAGTAGCACCCGGCAGTTCCAATAGTTCAGTAAAAAAAGCGATTGAAGATGCTGCCGATGGTGATACAGTGCTAATAAAGCCCGGCACATATAAAGAAGGCAGTATCACCATTTCAAAATCAATATCGGTAATAGCGGCGGGAAATGTGGTATTGGATGGTGAGCAAAAATTTGAAATACTTACCCTCACCGGCTACAACATTCTGGTACGTGGTATTCATTTTATCAATTCGGGCTATTCGGCTTTAAACGATTTTGCAGCCATCAAAATTGTAGATGCTTCAAATCTAACAATAGAAAACTGTAAAATAACGGATGCATATTTTGCCATACATATTTCTAATAGTATTCATATTACGATTCGCAACAACACCATCAATGGTACTCCCAAAAGCGAACAAATGACCGGAAACGGTATTCACCTTTGGAAATGCTCCAAAGCGTTGATAGAAAACAATAAAGTATTTGGCCAAAGAGATGGCATCTATTTTGAGTTTGTAACCTTCTCACTTATACGCAACAACATAAGCGAAACCAATATTCGATACGGTTTACATTTTATGTTTTCCAATGATGATAGCTATTACAATAATATGTTTAGAAATAATGGCGCGGGAGTAGCTGTTATGTATTCTAAACGAGTATGGATGGATGGAAATCATTTTGAAGAAAACTGGGGCGCATCAGCCTATGGTCTATTGTTAAAAGACATTACCGACAGCCATATACAACACAATACTTTCAAAAAAAATACTGTGGGCATCCATCTGGAAGGTACCAGCCGGATGGATATACAAAGAAACATTTTTAAAAGCAATGGCTGGGCTTTGAAAATACAAGCCAGCTGCGAAGACAATAATTTTCATGAAAACAATTTTCTTGGAAACAGTTTTGATGTGGGCACCAATGGCACCATGGTATTAAACAGGTTTGACCATAATTATTGGGACAAATACGAAGGTTATGATTTGAACAAAGACGGATTGGGAGATGTACCTTATCATCCCGTAAGTTTATACTCATTAATCGTGGAGCAAAATCCATTTATGCTGATGCTTTATCGAAGCTTTACAACACAAATGCTGGACAAAGCAGAAAAAGCAATACCCGGCCTTACTCCCGAAAATTTAGCAGACAATAAACCAGTAATGAAATCATTTAAGCTATGATTACAATTGAAAATATTTCAAAGCGATTCAGAAAACTGCAGGTGCTAGATAATATATCAGCCCAATTTGAAAAAGGGCAGGTAGTATCATTGATCGGCCCCAATGGTTCGGGAAAGACGACTTTAATAAAGTCCATTTTGGGAATGGTAAGGCCAGAAAGTGGAAAGATAATTGTAGATGGTAAACCCGTTAGCGAAAATCCAAACTACAGAGAACAGATTGGCTATATGCCTCAAATTGGCCGCTACCCTGACAATATGAAGATCGGGCAGCTATTTGAAATGATGAAAAACATTCGCAACATGGATGGCAAGCAAATCGACAATGAATTAATTGTGCAGTTTGAACTGGAGAAAATGTTTCATAAACCCATGCGAACACTTA
>JAKIZK010000090.1:0-2532 GCA_022708055.1 Bacteroidota bacterium | reverse complement strand
AATGAATGAAATTGAAATCAGACTGGAGGAAATAGCCGGCGTTCTGGATTTGAAAAAACTCCTTGACAGGGCGCCTCATCAGTTAAGCATCGGCGAAAAAAGGAAGGTCGCCCTGGCTTCCACGTTGATAATTGATCCCGATATTCTTATTCTGGATGAACCCACGGCGGGTCTTGACCCCCTGGCTTCAGAAATCTTAAAAGAAAAAATCATTCGTGAAAAGGCGAAACACAAATTAATTCTGATTACTTCACATATCCTAAGCGATCTTGACGATCTTACAACTCATGTTATGCATTTGCAGGAAGGTAAACTCATGTTCTTTAAAGACATTGGTACTTTACAGGAGGAGACTGGTGAAATAAAACTGGGCAAGGCTATTGCTAAGATTATGAAAGGAGAAATGCCTGATGGCAGTTGGATCAACAATATTTTTCAATTGGGACAAACAGAAGAGAAAAAATAAGCGGCCATGATTAAATTATCTAAATACGTTTTATACGACATCTTAAGAAGTAAAATAATTATTGCTTATACTTTGTTTTTACTAGTCGTTTCTTTCAGCCTTTTTAATCTGGAAGAAAATGAAAGCAAAGCAGTTCTCAGCTTATTAAATATTATATTAATTGTATTGCCACTGGTAAGTATAGTATTTGGCACTATTCATTACTATAACTCCTATGAATTTATTGAACTGATGTTGGCACAACCCATGAGTCGCCAAAAAATTATACTAAGTGAATATGCAGGCGTTGCATTTTCGCTTGCCAGTGCTTTTTTAATTGGTGTAGGAATTCCGGTGCTGTTATTCAGCTTTAACGCAACCGGCATGGCGCTACTGCTCACCGGTTTTTTACTTACGCTTGTATTTACATCACTTGCCTTTCTGGCTTCTGTAAAAGCAAGAGACAAGGCAAGAGGTATTGGCATCGCATTGTTGCTTTGGTTTTATTTTGCCTTAATTTATGATGGATTGGTAATGCTCATACTTTTCAATTTCAGCGATTATCCACTTGAAAAAATTACATTATTACTTACAGCACTAAATCCAATTGACCTGGCCCGGGTTTTTATTATGCTTAAAATGGATGTAAGTGCACTGATGGGTGTTACCAGTGCCTTGTACAAAGATTTCTTTGGAAACATTACAGGCATTCTCTTTACAACAGGCATCATGTTGCTTTGGGCGATTATACCATTGTGGCTGGCTGTAAGAGGATTTAAACGCAAAGACATATAAGTACAGGACCTTAATAGATATGGCTGACAGACGTCAGTATAAAATATGAGGAGCCTCAAGTGATATTTTATACAATTACTGCTATTTTGTTTTTTTACTCTTATTATCGCCAATAATTGTACTTTCAAATGACTGGTTCAAAAAATACGATTACGCAATACAATACCGCAAGCACTCCGATAACGGAGCAATCACATTATAACAATACAAATTCATTAACCGCTTTAACCATAGAAATTTCAAATACCAATCATGAATATTTAAAGAAATTTCTTCCCGTTTTACTTTCACATTTACAAAGTCTGGCTGCCACACAAGGTGATCAAAATCCGGTGTTGCACCGGTTACACTCCCACTTTTTATCGTTGAAGGAAGAAATTGAAATGCATATACAAAAAGAAGAGCTCATCATTTTTCCCCGCATAAAAGAATTGGAAAAATTTTATACAGGTCAGTCAGGAAAAGTAATTTTTAGTCCTACGTTTTTACAGGCACCAGCTACTTTAATGGAGCAAGAGCATCAACAAATTGAAAAAACGTTGTCTGTTATTAAAGAACTTTCTAATCAATACACTCCTCCACCTGGAGCCTGCACCTCATTTGAACACACCTTCTCGTTGTTGCAAACTTTTGAAAAAAACTTATTGCACCATATAGAAGTTGAAAATAAAATTCTGTTTCCAAAAGCCCTGATACTTTTCAAAAAGTGCCAGGCAATGGCATAAGCGCTTGAAATGAAAAAGCAACTCATCTTCATATTGCTGTTTATATCATATATCATTTACAGCATCATTATCTATACAAAAGGTACAGAAGAAAAAGTAGTAGTAAATGTGGCTGACTATGCTTCCATTCAAAAAGGAAAAGCTTTGTTTCAACAGCATAATTGTATTTCCTGCCATCAGTTGTATGGGCTGGGTGGCTATCTGGGTCCTGAATTGACCACCGCCTACAGCGATGCAAACAGAGGTGAAAATTATATGAAAGCTTTTTTAAAAGCAGGAGGCGCCCGAATGCCCAATTTCCATTTTATCGAAAAGGAAATTGACAACATTATCAGTTATTTGAAATATGTAGATGCAACAGCCACAACATACAAGACCAAAGAATAATTCATTGCATGACCGCACACACATCACCATACGCAACTGACAAAGCCGCCAAAGCCATTTTGGCATTGTCCATGTGTTATCTATTACTTGGTTTGCTCTTAGGCATCACGGGTAGCCTTCAATATGTATATCCCGAATTTTTAAAAGAAGAATTATCATTTCAAAAAACAAGACCGCTGC
>JAKIZK010000008.1 GCA_022708055.1 Bacteroidota bacterium | reverse complement strand
TAAACATCTTCCTCATCACCATGCTGTGTAATGCGACTGATTTGCTCATCGCTAAAGCCATTTACTTTTGCTTCTCTTAATAATTCCAGCGGCAAATCATTCAAATCATATTTTGAAATCTCTTTTTCAAGATTGCATAGTTTCTGTATTTCATATAAAAACCACCTGTCGATACCATGTGTAGCTTTTGAAATGGATGCAACTGAAATGCCGGCCATCAATGCATCTTTAATTCTAAAAATGCGATCCCATTTTGGCGTTTTTATATATTCAAGTAATTCATCGGCATGCATCAGGCTTTTGCCATAATAGCCAAGCCCTACTGCATTATTCTCCAGGCTCTGACAAGCTTTTTGCACTGCTTCAGTAAAGCTGCGGCCAATGGCCATTACCTCACCCACACTTTTCATTTGTAATCCAAGCGTATCATTGGCCCCTTTAAACTTATCAAAATTCCAGCGTGGAATTTTTACAATTACATAATCCAATGCGGGTTCAAAATAAGCTGATGTAGTTTTTGTAATCTGATTTTCCAGCTCATCTAAGTTGTAACCTATTGCCAGTTTTGCGGCAATTTTTGCAATGGGATATCCGGTTGCTTTAGATGCTAATGCGGATGAACGACTCACCCGCGGATTGATTTCAATAGCTATAATTTCTTCCGTATCAGGATTAAGTGCAAACTGTACATTACATCCTCCTGCAAAATTTCCAAGATCCCGCATCATCATTATTGCTGTATTGCGCATCAGCTGCATAGCTGTATCGCTCAAGGTCATTGCAGGAGCAACGGTAATTGAGTCGCCGGTGTGTACACCCATGGGATCAAAGTTTTCGACCGTGCAAATGATACACACATTATCTGCCGCATCACGCAGTAGCTCCAGTTCAAACTCTTTCCATCCCAACACAGCTTTTTCAACCAGCACTTCATGTATAGGTGAAGCCTGCAATCCTCTGTTCAATGCTTCATCCAGTTCATCTTTATCGTGTACAAATCCGCCACCGGTGCCACCCAGTGTAAATGAAGGACGAATCACCAACGGGAAACCAATTTCTTGAGCAAATTCTTTTCCTTCCAAAAACGAATTGGCAGTTTTTGCTTTTGCCACATTCACGCCCAATGCAATCATCCATTGGCGAAATTTTTCACGGTCTTCTGCTTTGTCAATTGCTTTTATATCTACACCTATCAACCGTACGTTATATTGCTTCCACAATCCCAGGTCTTCGGCTTCTTTGGCAAGGTTCAGCGCTGTTTGTCCGCCCATTGTGGGCAGCACTGCATCTATCTTATAGCCCGATGCTTCACTTTCCTCAAGTATTTGTTCAATACTTTCTACGGTGAGCGGCAGCAAATAGACTTTATCAGCCATCATGGGGTCGGTCATGATAGTTGCCGGATTGCTGTTGATAAGTGTAACACGAATTCCTTCTTCCCGCAAACTGCGTGCAGCCTGTGTACCGGAGTAGTCAAATTCGCAGGCTTGTCCAATGATAATAGGACCCGAGCCGATAATCAAAACTGAATGGATGGAGTTGTCTTTAGGCATTTTTTTTTTCCGCAATGGGTTAAGTTGCGGTGTACGTAAAGGCAAGCGGATATCGGGGAGCAAAACTAAGGGAATAGCCGGATTGAATGGCGAATATTTTATAACAACTTAATGACTTTTGGGGCGTGGAATACGGCGGTAATACAAGGAATACTGTTCGTCATAAATATTTTTTCCCTCCGTCGTCAATTTTTCAACCAGCTCTTTCAATTCAGTGGCACTATTAAAATTCTTTTTCTTTGAAAAATCTTCTGTGATGGTGCGAACCCTTAAAGTATCATTTTTTATGTCTAAAGCCGACAAATAATATACTTTCTGCTTTTTCACTTCAGTTTTCTTTTTACCTGATGGTGAAACCAAAAGAATATATCCTTCCACATTCATGTATCGCTGCTGCCCAATGTAAGAAGTGTAACCGGAGAAATAAGATGTGTCGGGCAAAATGAAATCGTCTTTTATGCCCTTGCCATATCGGATAATAGAATAAACAGAGTCCGACTGTCGGGAAATATCCAATGCTTCAATGCCAAAAAAATCACTTCCATCTTTTACAATGCCATACCAATAGCCCAGCAAACTGCTGTCGACTGCTTCAACCGGCTTTGCCTCCAATGGCACATTTGACTCAAAGGGACATGCACACAGTGCAAATGAAATAATTAATAGAAAAAAAAGTTTATTCAAAATAAAATCTATTATTCTAATTGATCTGTTTTCTGCATTTTCTACAAGCGGAAAAGATACAACTATTAATCAATTCTTAAAAAGCCAACAAGGCATGATGATATCCTTATTTTTGTAACTATGCGTTTATTTATTATGTTATTGACGATGGGCTTATTTTATTCGTTGCCCGCTTATGCTCAAACTCCCAATTATCCCAAAAATTATTTTCGCTGGCCGGTTGATATTGCCCCGCAGATACAAGCTAATATGGGTGAGCTACGCAACAATCACTGGCACATGGGGCTGGATGTAAGAACAAATGCAAAAGAAAACTATGCTGTGTATGCAGCTGCACAAGGTTATATTGCCGCTATTGGTGTAAGGCCCGGAAGTTTTGGAAGATTTATTGTCATCAATCACCCCAATGGGCTTTCTACATTGTATGCGCACTTGAATGATTTTTATCCTAAGCTGGAACAATATGTAAGATCTGAACAAAGTAAAACGGAAAGCTGGGCAATTGAATTAACATTTAGTCCAAATCAGTTTCCGGTAGTTAAGGGAGATTTTATTGCCTATAGCGGCAACACCGGAGGATCGCAAGGACCACATGTGCATTTTGAAATATTTGATACCAAAACCGAAAAAAGATTGAACCCATTATTGTTTGGATTTTCACTTACAGACAATATTGCTCCCACTATTTTTAAATTGGCCATGTACGATCGTAGCAAAAGTGTATATGAACAAAAGCCCGATTTTTTCTCCATAAAAAAGACAGACAGCGGATATATTTTATCCAAGAAAACAGAAATCAGAACTCATTTAACGAAAATTAGTTTTGCCATTCAAGCAGTCGATCGTATGAATAGCTCCGGCAGCGATGATGGCATTTATTCCGCCCAGATAAATGTGGACAATCTGCCTCTGGTAAAATTTGTGATTGACAGCATCAGCTATGCCGAAACCAGATACATGAATGCACAAATAGATTATAAATACCAATATAATGGTGGTGGCTGGCTACAGCATCTTTCAAGAATGCCAGGCGACTTTGGCGGCGCCTATAAAGAACTGGCAGGAGATGGTGTTATTAATTTGAATGACACAGTTCCGCATTTTGTTTCTATTAAAGTTGCTGATGCTTATGGCAATGCATCCCATCTTGATTTTATGATCAGACATGATGATAGTCTTAAAGTAGATGAAGATGACAATGACGAACATTACCACAATGAAGTATTTGCACCGGCAAAAGAAAATAAAGTTCAAAAATCTTCATTTGAGGCACAATTACCATTTTACTGTATTTATGATACGGTGCCGGTATGGTATGCACAAACGGGAAGTGCCGGCTACAATGCAGTTTCTGATGCTTTCAGCATAGGCGATGCTGTCTGCCCTGTACAAGATGCAATAAAAGTAAGCGTAAAAAACTCACGCAGCATAACCGATGATCAGCAAAGCAATTTGGTGATTGTAAGAAAAGAAAGGAAAAAGACGGAAATAAAAAAAGCAATTTGGGAAAATGGCTGGATCTCTGCTGAGTTTAGAGATTTTGGCAACTATCAGGCTTTTCTTGATTTAACGCCACCTGCCATCAACACACCGGGCAAAGGCGACACCATTAACCTAAGTGCTGCATCCAGAATCGTATTTACACCTACCGATAATTATAAAGTGAAAGACTTAAAGGTTTATCTCTACGCTTGTGCAAGTGACAGCAATGGCTATCATTGTAATGAAGACGCATTGGGTGAAAAAAGGTGGTTACGATTTACCAATGATAAAGGCAGAAACTGGATATATCATTTTGATGAAAATTTACCTTTTGGCGTTTATAAATTACAAGCCATCGTAACAGATTTGGTGGATAATACCACTACAAGAAGCTGGTGGATAAAGCGATCAAAATATACACCTCCACCACCCAAAAAGAAAATTACCAAGAAACCTGAAGGAAAGAAAACAACTGACACCAAAAAGAAATCATCAGATAATAAAAAAACCTCAACAAAAAAAACAGGAACTAAAAAATCGACAAAGAAAAAATAATGAAAATAAAACCGATTTCAACATGGTAACATTACAATCTGGCGACAAGGCCCCGGCTTTCTCTGCCCTGAATCAAAACGGAGAGAAAATTTCATTATCTGATTTCAAAGACAAAAAATTAATTCTGTTTTTTTATCCGCAGGCAGGCACGCCTACCTGCACAGTAGAAGCGTGCAATCTAAAAGAACATTTTTCTGTTTTAAAGAAAAAAGGATTCACGGTTATTGGCATTAGCCCTGATGATGTACTAAAGCAAAAAAAGTTTGAACAAAAACATCAACTTCCATTTTCTCTTTTGGCCGATCAGGATGCTAAAATTGCAAAAGCATACGGCGTGTGGGATAAAAAGAAACTTTTTGGCCACGAGTATATGGGGATATTAAGAACCACATTTGTAATAAATGAAATGGGAAAAATTGAAAAGATATTTTTAAAACCCCGAAGCAAAATGCATGCTCAGGAAATTTTGGAGGAGGTGGCTTAATTTTCCACAACAAAAGTTTAGGTCAAAAATTATTTCCAACTATATTTTTTCAGCTGATTCGGCCTCATATTTTTTTAATGAAAGCAGCGAAAACAAAATTTTTATTATCATTACAGTGTGAAGGTTTATATCAAAGAAAATTCCCGTTATGCTTTTTTTGCCGCCAAAAAATTAAAAGGTGAGCGAATGGCAATGGTATTGGGCAACACGATTCATCTTTATAAAGTAAGCCGCGAAGAATTTTTGAATGAAAAAAGTTGGGTTTGCCACGAGGTTCGCCATGTTTTGCAGTTTAAGCAACATGGTTATTTTACTTTTCTTATAAAATACCTCATAGACTGGATGAAACATGGCTACACCAACAATCGTTTTGAAATAGAAGCCAATGAAAGTGAAAACGATATAAGCCTGCTAAAGGATATTCAGTTTGTTTAAAACACCCATTCTATTTCACCAAAATCTATTATCTCCTCTGTAGCATGTTGTATAATCAGTTGTCCTGATTGATTTACTGATTTTATTTGAGCTTCAAAAGCCCTTCCACCTTTTCTCAGTTTCACAATTTCATCCCGCTTAAAAAGCATTTGATTGTAATACCGGAAAATTTTATCAAATTCTGCGTTTTGAAGTTCGAATAAATTATTATCAAGAAAAATGCAAAGTTCCTTTGCCATCAGCAGGGTGTCAAAAGTTTTTCCTGTTATTTGCTTCAGCGAAACCGGCTGTTGAATCCAGTCGGGAAAATTGGTTTGATTAAGATTTATACCCATTCCGGCAATTGCCCAAAGCCATTTCCCATTTTCGGTGGATGAGCTACTAACTACAGATTCAATTAAAATGCCTCCTGCCTTTCTGTCCTGCCAATAAAGGTCGTTTGGCCATTTTATTTTTAAACCATCTAAGATGTAATTTGATAAAAACTGGTGCACCGAAACCGCTATACAAGCACTGAGGCTGAATTGCTGAGATAGCTTAAGAAAATCGGGTTTTATCAATACACTTAAAGCAATATTTGCTCCTTTTTCGGCTTCCCATTTCTTTCCCCTTTGCCCTTTTCCTGCTGTTTGATGGTGGGCAAAAATGGCCAATCGGTCTTGTGCCAAACCCTGCTGTATCTGCAAGCGGGCATAGTTGTTGGTACTGTCAACCGATTGCAATTCAATGAAGCGGTGGTGATCGTTTTTTGTATCGGTAAGGTGTGGCAATTAATTGCTATTTTTGACAAAGAAACAAAGATTAGACAAGAATCATTTTCATTGTCAAATCAATGATATCCGGACAAGCTTAAAAAGTATAATCCGGTAAAATAATATGTAAACGATAAATAAAGTTATTATTGGAACAACTTACAGCACTGACCGGTCGTAAAAAGAAAATCGCAACACGACTTACCAGAAATTCAAAAATAATCAAAACCATTATTGAGGCTATCAAGGATAAAAAAGGGGTGCACATTGTATCGCTTGACCTTAGAAAGATAAATGAGGCCGTGGCTGATTTTTTTATTGTGTGTGAAGCAACCAGCCAACCCCAGGTGCGGGCTATTGCTGATAATGTAGAAAAAATGGTAAAAGAAAAGTGCGGCGAAAATCCTTACAGGCACGAGGGATATAGCAAGCTGCAGTGGGTATTGATTGATTATGTAAATGTAGTCGTACATATCATGCAGCCTGAAACAAGAAAATTTTACAGACTGGAAGAAATGTGGAGCGATGCAGGTCTAACAACTCATGATGAATAATTGTTAATTCCATCTTTCAATGATACTAATTCACTTTTTCTCAGTAAATAGCATAAATTTTTAACACCGAAATATGTCACAAGATCAAAATAGCAGAGACGAAAACAGGTACCCGAGATTTGGAAATAAACCCAATGGACCTGGCGGAGGAAATGACCCCAATCAAACCGGGAAAAAATCTCCAAAATTTAATGGTTATTGGATTTATTTTATCATTCTGGCGGTATTGATTGGCTTCAATTTCTTTGGAGCCTTATCGCCCAATGCAAAAAAAATAACACAGAACCAATTTTATGATCTGCTAAAAAAAGGCGAAATAAAAGATTATAAAATTATTTCTAACCGGGCTGTAGTACGGGTTACACTTACCGACAGTGCCTTTAATGCAGCTAAATCCGATTTGGAAAAAGATGTGAACGGACGCATCAGCAAAGATGGTCCACACATGTACTTCCCGGTAGTGTCAGGCGATTCTTTTCAAGATGATATGAGAAAATTTCGTGCCGATAATCCATCGGTACAAACTCCTTTTACAGTATCGAAAGATAGTGACTGGTTTTCCGGTATATTACAATTTATTCTCCCGGTACTTTTATTTATTGGTCTCTGGGTATTGCTGATGCGAAAAATGAGTGGGGGTGCCGGTGGCGGTGGAGGCCCGGGAGGTATTTTCAATATTGGAAAATCAAAAGCTACTTTATTTGATAAAGGCACCAAGGTCAACATCACCTTTGCTGATGTAGCCGGACTGGATGAAGCCAAAGTAGAAGTAATGGAAATTGTAGATTTTTTGAAAAGCCCCAAGAAGTACACCAACCTGGGAGGTAAAATTCCAAAAGGAGCATTACTAGTAGGTCCTCCAGGCACGGGTAAAACCTTATTGGCAAAAGCCGTAGCAGGTGAAGCACAAGTTCCATTTTTTAGCCTTAGCGGATCCGATTTCGTGGAAATGTTTGTAGGTGTAGGTGCCAGTCGTGTAAGAGATTTGTTTAAACAAGCCCGAGAAAAAGCACCTTGTATCATATTCATAGATGAAATAGATGCCATCGGTCGTGCCAGAGGAAAGAACGCCATGATGAGTAATGACGAAAGAGAAAGTACGCTGAACCAGATGCTGGTAGAGATGGATGGCTTTGGCACTGATTCCGGAATAATAGTGCTGGCAGCTACGAACAGGCCCGATGTATTAGACTCAGCACTGCTTCGCCCGGGAAGGTTTGACAGGCAAATAACAATTGATAAACCCGACTTGAAAGGCCGTGAAGATATTTTTAAAGTGCATCTTAAACCAATTAAGATTTCAAAAACACTTGACATTCATAAACTGGCCGAGCAAACTCCGGGCTTTGCCGGTGCCGATATTGCCAATGTATGTAACGAGGCTGCATTAATAGCCGCAAGAAAAAATAAAGAAGCGGTTGACATGCAGGATTTTCAAGATGCAGTGGACAGGGTGATTGGTGGATTAGAGAAGAAGAACAAAATTATTTCTCCTGATGAAAAGAGAATTATTGCCTACCACGAAGCCGGCCATGCCATTTGTGGATGGTTTTTAGAACACGCATACCCTTTGCTCAAAGTTACCATTGTACCCAGAGGCACCGCCGCACTAGGATATGCACAGTACACACCCAAAGAGCAATACTTGTATAATACCGACCAACTGAATGATCAGATATGTATGACACTCGGTGGTCGTGCCAGTGAAGAAATTTTCTTTAATAAAATTTCAACCGGCGCACAAAATGATTTACAACAAATAACCAGAACAGCTTATGCCATGGTAACCGTATATGGTATGAACGAAAAAGTGGGAAACATCAGTTTTTATGATCCGCAACAGGAAACTGCATTTACAAAACCCTACTCTGATGAAACGGCAAGATTGATTGACGATGAAGTACGCAAACTGATAGACAGTGCGTATGACAGAACCAAACAACTGCTTACCGAAAAGAAAGCCGAAGTAGAAAAACTAGCAAATGCGTTGTTGGAAAAAGAAGTATTATTTCAAAGTGATGTGGAAGCATTGATAGGTAAACGTCCGTTTGAAGAGAAGAAAGTGCTGACCGACGAAAATGTTCATACAACTGCACCCTCAGAAAATGGAGAGACAAAAGCAGTAATTGAAAATGAAACTACAAAACCTGATGCACAGGGGTAAATAAAAACAATATGAACGTTTCTCCTTCAAAAGAAAACATTCTTAAAAAAATTCGCAAGGCGTTGAGTCATCCAACGCCTTTGCCTTTTCCGCAGAGTGAAGGCAACCAGCCCATATTTCATCCTCTCAAGCAGGAAATAGAAGTTGAATTTGCCGAACAGTTTACCAAACTGCTGGGCAAGTTTGTATTTTGTATAAATGAACAGGAGCTTGCATTTCAATTGAGCAGTCTTATAAAAAAAATGGATTGGCAAAAAATTTATGCTCCCGAAAAAAAAATGCATGCAGCATGGGCTTCAGTTAATGACAGCGTAACTGCATCATCAAGCGAGGATTGTGATGTAGCCATTACAGGTTGCGAATATTTAATTGCCCGTACCGGAAGTATATTATTAACATCCGCACAGGTAGGAGGCAGAAGCACCAGTGTGTATGCACCCATTCATATTTGCATTGCCACTACCAGCCAATTGGTTTATGATATTAAAGATGCCCTTCAAGGCATACAACGAAAATATAAAGACAAGTTACCATCTCTCATAACATTAGCTACGGGGCCAAGCCGCACTGCCGATATTGAAAAGACACTTGTAGTAGGCGTACACGGACCCAAAGAGGTCTATTTATTTTTGCTGGAAGACTAAGCCAAAGAAACCCTTTTTTAATATTTTTCTTTGCATACCTATTTTCATTTTAATAAAGAATTGGTCATACGGTTACCTATCCAATTATTGAAATTACCTGTTATCTTTACAGCATGACCAACCCCGGTATATATCATTTATTTGTGTATGGATCGCTGCGCAGCGGTTTTCGCAGCCCGGCTTATGAGTATATTAGTTGCTTTTTCAATCCGGTAAAAGGAGAAGCAAAAGTAAAAGGCAAACTCGTGGATATGGGAAGCTATCCTGCCGGAGTTCCTTCAAATGAATGCCATTCTATTGTAGGTGAACTTTTTGAAGTTAAAAATAAAAATGAATTTTCATGGGCTATAGGTCAGTTAGATGATTATGAAGGCGTATCTGTTGAGTTTGACGAGATACAACTTTACAAACGAGAAATAGCCGAAGTGTTCATTAACGGTAAAACGATTCCTGCCTGGATTTACTGGTATCAAGGCGATACCACAGGCCGACCGGTCATTACTTCCGGCGATATGATTGAGTATTTCAAACAAAAGAAATAATTGCATCGCAATTGAGCCTCTCAAAAAAAATATATTTTCTATCCGATTTTCATCTGGGTGCACCAGATTCAAATTCAAGCCTTGAACGAGAAAAATTAATTATCTCTTTTTTAGATGGCATAAAGCAAGATGCTACCGAAATTTTTCTGGTGGGCGATTTATTTGATTTTTGGTATGAATATAAAAAAGTCGTTCCCAAAGGCCACGTCAGACTATTGGGTAAGCTGGCCGAACTTTCCGACGCCGGCATTCAATTACATTATTTTGTAGGCAACCACGATATGTGGCTACGCAATTATTTTCAAAAAGATTTAGGTATTGCCGTTTATTTTCACCCGCAGGAATTTGAAAGAAATGGAAAAACATTTTTAGTAGGGCATGGAGATGGGCTGGGGCCCAAAGACCATAAATACAAAATGCTGAAAAAAATTTTCAGAAACCCGTTAAGTAAATGGTTGTTTGGCATCTTTCCACCACAATGGGGCATTGGGCTTGCCAATTATTTCAGCCGCAGAAGCAGGCAGCAAACAGGAGCTACCGAAGAAGTTTTTTTGGGTGATGATAAGGAGTGGCTGCTTATTTATTGTCAGGAAACATTAAAAGCCCGAATGCAGGATAGTTCCAAAAAAAATATTGATTTTTTTGTGTTTGGGCATAGACATCTTCCCATTGATTATCGTCTGAATGATAAGAGTCGGTACATCAATCTGGGCGATTGGATTAGTTTTTATACTTACGCCGTTTTTGATGGTACAGATTTAAAATTGACTTCTTTTAAAGGGAAAGAAGAAAAAATTATCCGTAAATAATGATGAGAAAAGCAATTTATCTATTCGTAATTTTTTTGCTCCCATTATTTGTAATGGGGCAAAACGATACTGCTTTTCAATATCTAAAGACCATAAAAGGTGATATCGCTTCATTTACGGTTGACAATCTGGATAATGTTTATATATTAAACAGTCGCAACCAGCTTAAAAAACTTAATGCCAATGGTGATTCGGTAGCGGTGTATAACCAAATCAGGAAATATGGCAAGGTTACTCAAATAGATGCTTCTAATCCATTGCGTGTGTTGCTCTACTACAAAGATTTTGCAACCATCGTTGCACTTGATCGTTTCTTAAACATCAGAAACACCATTGATTTGCGAAAACACAATATTTTTCAGGTAAAGGCAATTGCACAGTCTTACGATAATAATATCTGGCTTTTTGATGAAATGGAAAACAAACTAAAGAAGATAGACGAAGAAGGTAATCTGTTGTTGGAAACACCCGATTTTCGTTTATTGCTTAGCCAATCTTTTTCGCCCACTCAAATCTTTGATCAAAACCAATTCGTTTATCTCTACGATCCCAAAAAAGGCATCTATGTATTTGACTATTATGGTTCATTAAACAATGGAATACAGATTTTAAATTGGGAAAATTTAAAAATCACGGACAATTCAATTTATGGCTCCAAAGCGGATACATTGTACCGATATCATGTTAAAGATTTCGTGTACGACGAATGGAAACTACCTGCCCCGCTTACCGTTGGTAATATTTTTAATTTTACTACTACACGTCTTTATGCATTAAAAAATGAGGAGCTGTTCATTTATAGCTTTCATTAGTATTTACTCCTTTTAAATCAATATTTTTGTTTCAAAAGCTGGCATGAACGATTTTCTAAATCAGGTTTGGGGAAATAATCCGGTAAAGCATTATTTCATCGTTGTTGCTATCATCTTATTTGTATGGCTGCTCAAAAAGTTTATTTCAAGATACCTGGCCGCATTATTATTTAAGATAGTACATAAGATTTGGAAAAATGTGGACAAGGCTTCTTTTGTCAATCTTATTTTTCAACCCATCGGTTTATTTTTACTCATTCTGGTTTCAATTGTTTCCTTGCACAAACTCTATTTTCCCCCCGATCTTAATATAGATCTTTATGGATATTCTACCCGGCAAATCATTCATTGCATCGGCAATATTGTTTTAATTATTTCATTCATTTGGTTGCTGCTCCGTATTATAGATTTTGTGGCCATGATACTGAAGCGCAAGGCAGAAAAAACATCTGATTTATCTGATGATCAACTGGTCGTTTTCTTTCGCGATTTTTTTAAGGTGATTATTGTTATCATGGGCATCATGATGGTTTTAAACTTTGCTTTCAAATTAAATGTGGGAAGCCTGATTACCGGCCTTAGCATTGTAGGTGCCGCCATTGCACTGGCATTGAGAGAAAGTCTGGAAAACCTGATTGCATCCTTTGTTATCTTTTTTGATAAGCCTTTTACCACCGGCGATTTAGTAAAAGTGAATAACGTAACGGGCACCGTTGAAAAAATTGGAATGCGTAGTACTCGTATCCGGTCTGATTATAAAACTTATGTTAGTGTTCCTAACAAACAGATGGTGGATAGCGTACTCGACAATCTTTCTTTACGTACACAGCGCCGGGGCGATATCAGGCTTGAATTAAGTCTACAAACCTCGCATATCGATGTACTGAACATTATTAATGCATTAAAAAAAATTCTAACCCGCGATAAAATTATCAATTTCAACGTGCTGGTTTCAGAAATCACCGGACAAGCTATTGTCATTTCAGCAGATTATTATTCCATCAACTTTTCGCTGGCCGAGTTTAATGAATTGAAAGAAGCCGTCAATCTCGATAGTCTGAAATTGCTTGAAACTTCAAAAGTGGAAATTGCCGGAAGCAATATGGATGTAAGAGTGAAAAATTAAATTATTGAATGGCTTTCAAAATTTCTCCCAGATCAAGATCATAAAGTCCAAACTTTCCATACTCTACTACCCTACCCATTTCTTTTCCATGCTTCATTACAATAATAGTGGGCACTTTGTCCATATTCAAGGCTTCTGATAGATGACTTAAGGTTTTCTTGTTTCTGTCAACACCTATCAGCGTGATACGATTTTGAGGAAAGCCTGCAGCATCTGTCAGTGCAAAAAATTTAGGAATCACAAAATGTGAGTCTTCGCACCAAGTGCCCATAAATACAAGTAGCTGTATAGAGTCTTTTTGTTTTTGAAGACCGGCAAGTGCTGCTTCGTTTGGCTTATAACCTTTTTGATTTTCGGCATACCAATGAAATGAAGTATCCGCTAATAATACTTCGCGGGAAATAATGCCTTTCAACGTTTTTTCATTAGGTTGCTCTATCAGTACTTCATACTGAGATTGAGCTGTAAGCTGTGTGGCCAATAAAAGGGTAAGGATAAAAACGGGCGCAATTTTATAAATAGAATTTCTCATACAGTCAAAAATAGCTTGGGAAAGAATAAAGGATGCAGGTGGACTTGTTAAAGTTGCACAACCTTAAAGATTTGCTTTTAGTTCCAGCAAAAATGCTTTTATATTTTGAAGTGATTGGATGGCGGCAAATTTCGCCTCGGCTTTCTTACTTTTCTTTAAATATTCTTTGGCACCTTCTATAGTGAACTTGCGACGACGCAGCAGGTCATATATCAGCACTAGGTTTTTAATATCTACCGGACGAAAAAAACGATCTCCCTTTCTATTCTTTCGGGGGTCTAAAATATCAAACTCCGTTTCCCAGTATCGAATCAAGGATTGATTTTCACCAAACATTTGTGCTACATGACCAATAGCATAATACTGCTTTTCAAAAAGCTCCTCATCAGGAGGTATGTTAAGTACGTTATCAACAGCCGTTTTGTCTTTTAAAGATTTTCGGCCTCTTCTGCTTTTTGCGTTTTGAGCAATGGGTTTTGCAATTTCAACCACCTGCTCTTTTTCCTTTTTGGGTTTCTGCTTTTTGGGGGGTGAAACAGGTTTATCTGCATCATCATCAGAAAATCCAAAATCAAAAGTTATTTGCGACAAAGGCTTAGCCATAATAACCGTAAAGGTACAAATGAGATTAGATTGAAGGCGATCTTCCTTTCCGGTGTGGAAAATTAGCTGCTCACATGTATTAATCCAGACTTTGATTACTGGCAGCCGCTTTTTTCAAAATCTGGTCAAACTGATCGGGTGAAAGATCATTGTAGAAAAAATAAATAGGATCAATTTTTTCGCCATACTTATGTACTTCATAGTGGCAATGAGGTCCGGTACTTTTTCCCGTACTTCCCACCCATCCTATTACCTCACCTCTTTTTACCTGTTGCCCGTTTCGCACTTTCACTCTCACCATGTGGCCATACAGTGTTTCATATCCATACCCATGATTGATGAGAACATGGTTGCCATATCCATTTCCGGTATTACCGGCAGTAGTGATGGTACCATTGGCTGTTGCATAAATAGGTGTGCCTTGTGGCGCCGAAAAATCAAGCCCTGCATGAAACTTGGTAGTTTTGTAAACAGGGTCTATTCTATATCCAAAACCTGAAGCAATACGATTTAAATCTTTATTACTTACCGGTTGTATTGCAGGTGTATGAGCCAGCAGCTCTTCCTTGTTTTTTACCAAAGCTTCTACTGCTTCATAAGATTTTTTTTGTGATGCAATTCTTGCTTTAAGAATAATTAGAGTTTTTTTAATTTCAGCCGCCAGTTGAAAATCCCTGATTTTTTCAACCTTGGCGATTTCCTTTTCAGTTTCTATCTCTTTTGCCCTGGCACTATCGGGTATTGGGTTTGCTTCAAATATGGCACGGTAAACCTTGTTGTCTCTGTTCTCCAGTTCCTTCATTTGGTTTACCAGCGATTGTACATCTTTTTCAATGTCTGCCAAATCATCTTTTAAAGCAGCATTTTGTTGTGCCAGCAATTTTTCTTTCGGAGAGCCAATAAAACGAAAAGCAATAAAAGCGATGATAACGGCAGTAACAATTGCCGCAGCTATAAATCCAAAAATACGCAAGAGCTTTACCCGCAGGGGTGTTTCCAGTTTTTCGTACCGGAGAGAAGATGTATTATAATAATATTTTACTTTTTTCACAGCTTGCTTTCGGTTTACAGAATAAATTGCCAACCGAATAATTTACCTTTGCCCGGCTTTGCAGGGCTGACAAATATAGTTCTTCAAAAAGCAAAAATCAACCCAATTACAACAGCAATTATGATGACAAGTGCAGATATACGACAGTCTTTTCTGGATTTTTTTAAATCAAAAGGCCATGAAATAGTTCCTTCAGCTCCTATCGTTGTAAAAAACGATCCTACCTTGATGTTTACCAATGCCGGCATGAACCAGTTCAAAGATTATTTTCTGGGAAATAAAAAAGCTACTAATCCTCGCATTGCAGATACTCAAAAATGCCTGCGGGTAAGCGGAAAGCATAATGACCTGGAAGAAGTAGGTGTAGATACATATCATCATACCATGTTCGAAATGCTGGGCAACTGGAGTTTTGGTGATTATTTTAAAAAAGAAGCCATTGCATGGAGTTGGGAATTATTGACCGAAGTATATAAGCTAAAGAAAGAGCGGTTGTATGTTACCATTTTTGAAGGTGATGAAAAAGAAGGCTTGCCCAAAGATGAAGAAGCTTATCATGAATGGAAGAAATGGATACCCGAAGACAGAATACTTCTTGGAAACAAAAAAGATAATTTTTGGGAAATGGGCGATACCGGCCCCTGCGGCCCTTGTACCGAAATTCATTATGATACAAGGCCCGAAGCAAATAACAATGGCCACGCATTAGTAAATAATGACGATACAGGAATGGTAATGGAAATCTGGAATAATGTATTCATACAATTTAACAGAAAAAAAGACGGGATGCTGGAACCATTACCGGCAAAACATGTGGACACAGGCATGGGATTAGAAAGATTGGTGAGGGTGATACAAGGAAAAACTTCTAATTATGATACAGATATTTTTATTGACAATATTCATTTTATAGAAAAACTGGTAAATAAAAAATATCAATACAGCAACACAAAAGAGGATATTGCTTTTCGTGTACTAGCCGATCATATACGGGCAATCAGTTTTACCATTGCCGATGGGCAGTTACCATCCAATACAGGTGCAGGATATGTAATCCGTCGTATTTTACGCAGAGCGGTTCGATATTATTTCTCTTATCTCGACTATAAGCAACCCCTACTTACACAGATGGTTGAAGTTATGGCAAAACAGTTTGAAAATGTATTTCCGGAATTGCAAAAACAGGAGGCTTTTGTTGCCAAAGTAATCAAAGAAGAAGAAGAAGCCTTTTTGCGCACATTGGACAAAGGGTTAAAAAAGGTGGACGACCTGATCAACAAAGGCGTTATTTCTGCCAAAGATTCATTTGAATTGTACGACACTTTTGGTTTTCCATTTGACCTTACACAACTAATTGCTGCTGAAAATAATTTATCATTAGATGAGGAAGGATTTAAAGCAGAAATGCAGCAACAAAAAGATCGCAGCCGAGCCGCTACGGCTGTAGATGCCCAAGACTGGATAACGCTTAAGCAGGGAAGCAATAAATTTATCGGGTACGACACTACTGAAGCCAAGACCTCCATTCTCAAATACAGAAAAGTAAAAGCAAAAGGAAAAGAGCTTTATCAAATAGTGTTGGAAACAACTCCTTTTTATGCTGAAAGCGGAGGCCAGGTGGGTGATGAAGGCCTATTAATTATCAATCAAAAAGAATTTAAAGTAGTTGATACCAAAAAAGATAATGACCTCATTATTCATTTCACCGAAGCATTTTCTGATAAACCGGAAGTGGAAGTTACAGCTATCATAAATACGGAGAAGCGTAAACAAACTGCATTACATCATACGGCTACACACCTGCTACATGCAGCATTAAGAAAAGTATTGGGAACGCATGTAGCACAAAAAGGTTCTCTGGTAAATGATGAGCATTTGCGATTTGACTTTTCTCATTTTGCCAAACTTACAGATGGCGAAATGATGAATGTAGAAACCATCGTCAATGAAAAAATAAGAGAAAATATTCCGGTGGTTATAAAATCGATGCCAAAAGATGAAGCCCTGAAACTGGGTGCTATGGCTTTGTTTGGCGAAAAATATGGCGATGTAGTAAGAGTAGTGATTATAGACCCTGCCTATTCCGTAGAACTATGTGGCGGAACCCATGTAGGTGCTACCGGTGAGTTGGGTTATTTCAAGCTATCGGGCGAATCGGCAGTAGCCGCAGGCGTAAGAAGAATAGAAGCACTGTGCGGTAAGGCAGCTGCTGCTTTTATTAATGAACAGACAACACTGCTGCAAACCATTCGTGAACAATTAAAAAATCCAAAAGACATTCAAAAATCAGTTGAATCGCTTCAGGTTGAAAATAATGAATTAAAAAAACAACTGGAGTCGCTGGAAGCAAGGCAATTGGTAGGTATCAGAAATGAACTATTACAGAAAGACGAAATAATAAACGGCATTAATTTTATTGGCGATATTATAGAAGTAAATAATGCCGATGCATTAAAGAAAATATGTTTTGATTTAAAAAATCATCTTCGTGATCATGTGGCAGTGCTGGGCGTAAACCTGGGGGGCAAACCATTTGTTGCAGTTGGAATTTCTGAAACCGTAACAAAAGCAAAAGGACTTGATGCCGGAAAAATCATCAAAGAAATTATTGCGCCTTTAATTAAAGGTGGCGGCGGCGGACAAAAAACACTGGCCACTGCAGGCGGGCAAGCTGCCGAAGGATTATCTGCTGCCATTAAAGCAGTAAAAGATTTACTTTAACTTTTTTGATTTCTGATGCTCGTTATACAATTTATAGCGGCCGGCCTTTTTGTCTTTAATAAAAACTCGAATCGCCATAATGCAGATGACCAATGAAAAGGTTGAAAAAACTCCGAATAAAATATAGAGGACTGTCACTTTTTATAATTGGGGTTCAAATTTATTTTTTTTATTTCATAATTGCAATACACCATTCGTATTAGTAAATCTACGAGCATTATGTATTACAATATTGTGTTTGAAACAAATAGGCTTATTTTTCGTCTTTTTACAATGGAGGATGCAGCGCTTATTTATGAACTCAATAGCGATCCTGATGTTGTACGCTATACATTAGACCCAATGCATAGCCTGCAACAGGCCCAAGATGTATTGGAAAAAGTAATATTGCCACAATATGCACTATATAATCATGGCCGATGGGCTGTGCATGAAAAATCAAATTTGAATTTTATAGGCTGGTGCGGATTAAAATGCAGACCCGAGCTAAATGAAATTGATTTGGGTTACCGATTCAAAAAAGAATCGTGGGGAAAAGGATTTGCTACCGAAGCTGCTTTTGCAAGTCTTGAATATGGATTTTCAAAACTTGAGCTAAAAAGAATAATGGGCCGGGCATTACCGGAAAATCTTGCATCCATCAGCGTTTTGGAAAAATGTGGAATGCAATACCTGGGTGAGGAAGTTATTGAAGGCCTTTTGCATAAAACTTATGAAAAAACAGCGCTCCTTCATTTGTAAAGTCAGCGCTCCGTAAAATTTCATTTTAACATTTCCGAAACATTTCGTAATTAAAATTTTGTCCTTATATTTGACTACGAAAAACGACGTAGAAACGATTACTCAATAAAAATAAAGTATAACATGAAAAAGAAACTGATTTTAGGAATGAAGTGTCTGCTTGCCATTTCCATTTTGGTTCCGGCATCAGTCAATGCACAGAATGATAAAGGTGATAAAGGCGAAAAGGGAGACAAAGAGGTGCAGCAAATTATTATTACTCGAACAGGCGATCATGATAAAATGATTGTAGAAGTAAATGGAGACAAAGTAACCGTAAACGGTATGCCTCTTGACGAGTTGAAAGGTAAGAATGATGACATTAAAGTAAAAATCAACAAATACAAGCAGCTGGAATCACTTTCACGTATTCCGGGACGCGGAAATGACTGGAATGATGTAGAAAGTTTTATGCGACTTTTTAAATCGGACGAAAATGAAAATAAAGCCATGCTGGGCGTAAGTACCGAAAAAGATGATGACGGCGCTGAAATAGAGTCGGTAACTAAAGGAAGTGCCGCAGAAAAAGCAGGATTAAAAGAAGACGATGTAATTACTAAAATAAATGATACCAAGATTACATCACCCGATGACCTTTCTAATGCAATAAAAAAACAAAAACCAGGCGATAAGGTTACTGTTACATTTTTGCGCAATAAAAAAGAACAAAAAGTAACTGCAGAGCTTACCAAATGGGAAGGAGTATCTTCTTTTGGAAATAATTTTAAAGACCTGAATCTGAATTTAGAAGGATTAAACTTTGACAGAGTTATGCCCCGTGTTACTACACCCGGTTATCCATCAGGTCCTAATATGCTCTGGTCGGGTGGTAGTCCCAAATTGGGAATTTCGGTACAGGATACAGATGATGGAAAAGGAGTAAAAGTGATAGAAGTAGATGATGAAAGCAATGCCGATAAAGCCGGAATTGAAGAAGAAGATGTAATAACAAAAGTGGATGATAAAGCAGTAAATAGTGTAGATGAAATTGCCAGATTATTGAGAGAAAAGAAAGATAATCCTACTGTTTCCCTTCAACTGACCCGCAAAGGAAAATCGCAAACAATTGAAGTAAAAATGCCAAGAAAAATAAAAACAGCCGATCTCTAAGTTCAATTAGTTTTTTTGTTTGAAAAGCTCCCGAAAAATCGGGAGTTTTTTTTATCACTCATTTATAAAAAACAAATCGTCCGGTCGGTAAATAGGCTTTACTTTTGCCGTTTCAATACAGATGGAGAAAGCAGTACAATATGAAACGGTGATTGGCCTGGAAGTACATGCCCGGTTAAATACCAAAAGCAAACTTTTTTCGGGCGATGCAGTAGCTTTTGGGGCCGAACCAAATACGAATATCAGCCCCATTGTGCTGGCACATCCGGGTACATTGCCCAAAATGAATAAAAAGGCGATTGAATACGCTGTGAAAATGGGATTGGCCTGCCATTGTGATATTGCAAAGGAAAATTGGTTTGCACGTAAAAATTATTTCTATCCCGATCTGCCAAAAGGTTATCAGGTTTCTCAACATACAACTCCTATATGTATTGGTGGTTATGTTTCCATACGCACACAGGATGGCAAAAGGGAAATCAAACTAAACCGAATTCATCTGGAAGAAGATGCCGGCCGCAGCATTCATGATGCAGATGAAGAAAACACTTGTATTGACTACAACAGAGCTGGTGCCCCTTTAATTGAAATCGTAACAGAACCCGATTTGCATAGTGGTGACGAGGCATATGCCTATCTTACTGAAATAAGAAAACTGGTCCGCTACCTCGAGATCTGCGATGGAAATATGGAAGAAGGAAGTTTGCGGTGTGATGCCAATATATCTGTTAGAAAAAAAGGTGACCCCCAGCTGGGTACAAAGGTGGAAGTAAAAAATCTGAACTCTATTCGAAACGTAAAGCGAGCAATAGAAGCAGAGGCTACCAGACTAATTGAGATATTGGAAAGTGGCGGGCATGTTCAACAACAAACAAGAAGCTATGATGCCGGCAGCAATACCACATTCGCCATAAGAGATAAAGAAGATGCTGATGATTACAGATACTTTCCGGAACCTGACCTTACACCGTTTCATCTTTCCGAAGCTTTTATAGAAAACATCAAAAACCAGATACCTACCCTACCTCAGGAAAAAGCGCAGCACTTCATTCATTCATATCAACTTTCCGAAGCCGATGCACAATGGCTTGCTGCCGAAAAAGATATTGCCGAATATTTTGAGCAAATAGCAAATCATACAAAAAATTATAAAGCAGCTGCCAACTGGATACAAGGCCCTATACAAACCTGGATGAATGAAAACGAGAAAGAGATTAATGCATTTCCCATTTCGCCGGCAGCATTAGCCAGTCTTATTCAGTTAATTGATGATGGACAAATTAGTTATTCTGCAGCCTCCGGCAAATTATTTGATACTTTAATAAAAACTCCTGATACTGCACCCGGCATTATTGCTAAAAATCTGGATTTAATACAACAATCCAATGCAGATGAGTTGACGCCGGTTGTAGATAAAGTACTTGAAAAATTTGCCGATAAAGTTGTAGCATATCAAAAAGGGAAAAAAGGATTGCTGGCACTATTTACCGGCGAAGTAATGAAGCTGACCAAAGGAAAGGCTGATCCCAAAATAGTAACAAAAATTTTAAACGAAAAACTTAAAAAATAAATTGAAATGATGAGAAAAATTTTCGGAGCAGCAATGGTGCTTGTCATGCTGTTGTCCTGCAAACAAAAAAAGTCTGATGGTAAATTTGAAGTTACCGGCAAACTTACCAATGCCGGTGGCAAAACGGTTTATCTGATAGAAAACTCAATGTTTACCAGAGGAAGAACCATCGCAGATTCTGCAAAAATTGGAAACGATGGTAAATATTCTCTGAAAGCAAATCCGGATGAAGCCACCGCCTATACTTTACAAATTGAAGGAAGCGGTGCCGATTTTGCAACCGTATTTAATGATGCAAAAAAGATATCCTTAGATGCAAGTTTTAATGCGGGAAGTAATTTTCAGACGGCTGAAAACTATGAGATAAAAGGATCAGAGGCCAGTACACAAGCAAAAGAATTTTTATCGGGTGTAACGATGAGGTTGCAGCAATTATATTTTTCCGATATGAAAGCAGATAGTTTAAGGAAAATAAAAGCATCGGATAGTTTGTTGATGGCAAATGATGCTCAAAGAATAAAATTTACAGAAGAACTCAAAGATTTTGTATCTGCCTCCATTAAGAAATCAACCAACCCGGCACTTACATTTTATGAATTGGGCAACTATCAGCCTATGGCTGCACAATTTGGATTGAAAGGTATTCCCAATGAAGAAGTAGATGCCATCATCAATGATATGGTTACAAAATATCCAAACCATGAAGGCTGGGCTTATATAAAAAGAAGTATAAGCGAAAAGGCCAACAAAGGTTGGGTAGGAAAAGAAGCACCAGAAATAGCCATGCCTGATGCAAATGGGAATATTGTAAAGCTCAGCTCTTACAGGGGCAAATATGTTTTAGTTGATTTTTGGGCAAGCTGGTGTGGCCCTTGCAGAATGGAAAATCCCAATGTAGTAGCTGCATATAACAAATACAAGGATAAAAATTTTGACATACTGGGTGTTTCTCTCGACAATCCCGGCGGAAAAGACAAATGGCTGGCCGCTATTAAAAAAGACAATCTTACCTGGACACAGGTTACCGAATTAAAAGGATGGGAAACTTCTTCCGTAGGTGTTTATGGATTTGGCGAAGAGGGAATTCCTTACAATATCTTAGTGGACCCACAGGGAAAAATAATAGCTGAGAAACTCAGAGGCTCGCAACTGGATGCAAAACTTGCTGAAGTTTTGAAATAGTTTTTTTTTCAAAATGATTATTTCCATTTCAGGGTATTGATTAAATGCATCAGGTCTTGTTTCAAAAAATCATTTACAATACCCAAAGAGTCGGCATTGGGTGTAGCGTTAAAATACAATGCGCCTCTTAAAAAATGTTTGGTAGAATCGGTTACAAAAAACTGGTTGGCAGTAGCCGTATTTCCACCCAGTGAAAAATAGATTCCTTCGGTGCCATTGGGTGTTCGCATCACACTGTCTTCAATACCTGTAGAAACATCGTCGTGTTGCCTGTGTGCCATTTTAAATGCATCTGTAATCAACGAATCAAAGCCTAATCGGTTTTGAATCGTTTTATAACTTACATGTATTTTTCCATGAAATACAGGAAAATTAATATTGATCCACCAGTCGCCCGCTTTATCATTAAAAAAAGTGCTGTCTTTTACCACTTCTCCATACACCGGATATTCAAATGTGTAAGGATAACCTGGCCGGTCAAATAATTGATATTGCTTTGCCGGAAAATCTATGCGGTAGTAGCCTTTTTTTTTGCCTTGCGTATAATCGCTGTTGCAGCTTACCATGAATATCAATAAGACAAAAATGGATACCAACTTTAAAATATTCCTTCTCATAAATTATTAACGGGAGAATTGATAGAAAATTTCACCAGCTTTATTCTATTATTTTCAGATTGTGTTACACTAAAATTAAAATCGCCACAGGGTATATTTTCATTATCAGCTGGAATATCGCCGGCCACTTCCATTACCAAACCGGCCACCGTTTCACTTTCACCTCTTACCGTATCAAAAGTATTTAGAGGCAACTTCATCAGCCGGCAAGCTTCATGTATTAAGGTTTTACCTTCAAAAAGGTAGTTATAATCATCCAGCTTCTTGTTATTGCTTTCTTCAATATCAAATTCATCTCTTATATCCCCTATTACTTCTTCAAGAATATCCTCCATCGTAACAATGCCACTGGTGCCGCCAAACTCATCAACCACTACTGCAAAGTGAATCCGCTTCTGTTGAAAATCTTTCAGCAGGTCTTCTATCAGTTTTTGTTCGGGTACAAAAAAAGGCTGGCGCATCAATGGATGCCAGTCGTAATGTGATGGTTGACCGAGATAGGAAATGAGATCTTTTGTGTTGATCATACCTACTACATTATCCATGCTGCCTTTAAACACCGGAAGCCGCGAATATCTAAGTTCACCTATTCGTTTTATGAGGTCGCCAAAATTGCTATTCCACTCTATGCCATTTACATCCAACCGGCTTTTCATTACTTGCCTTACGGTAATGTTTCCAAACTTTATCACCCCACGCATAATGTTTTTCTCTTCTGGCGTTGCTTCTGCATCTGTTTTAATATCAATTACCTCATCCAGTTCCTGCATATTCATTACTTCGGTTTTCACGGTACCGGCACGTTTACCTATACCATCAGCAAGAGATACAATCCATCGGCTGATTTTGCGTACCAATACATGCAAACCTTCAATTATCCAGGAGCATCCATAAGCAAAACGAAGATTATTTTGAGTTGCCCATACTTTTGGAAGTATGCGTCCAAAAAATATCAACACAAATGCAATTACCAAAACTTTGCCCGCCAGTGCAATTGCACCACTAATATTTTCTAATGAAAGTAATTTATCTATCAACAGATTGGCAAGTACAATAATACAAATAGCGATAAAGGTTCCTGCAATTAATAATGATGCAAATAATTCTTTTGGCTCATCCAGCAGGTTGACAATTCTTCTTGCAGCAGTATGATCTTTTGTTTTCAACAGATTGATTTCCTTTTTTTCCAAAGAAAACAATGCAGCCTCAGCTCCCGAAATGGTGAAATACAATACCAGCAATACTATTAAGGCAACCAACAGAAATGTAGTACCCTGAAAGTTGGCAGCCAAGAAAGTGAACAAAAAATATTTAATGTCGGAAAAACTGAAAAAGAGATTATCCAAAGCTGGTTATTTTGTTTAGAAAAGGTATATCTGTCATTATACCCGATTACCTGGCAAAGTTATGTATTCAAAAGAGGAAACTATGATCAGGGGATGAAAAGTAAATGAACTGTTTCAGTATGGCAATGATTCGGATGGATCGCCCATGGGCATATCGCTACCACCTATTCCTTCAATGCCGGAATCGGATGACTGACCACCACCATCTGATCTTTTATCAAGCATAATTAAATTATCGCCCACTATTTCAGTTGCAAATTTTCGGTTACCGTCTTTATCATCCCAGGTGCGGGTACGCAATCTGCCTTCAATATATACAAGGCTGCTCTTGTGCAGGTACTTACTTGCCAGCTCGGCAAGACCCCGCCACAAAACAATGGTGTGCCACTCGGTTTGCGAAACCAATTTCCCGTTTCTGTCTTTAAAAGTTTCTGTAGTAGCTAATGGAAATTTTGCCACTGCAATATTTCCTTCAAGGTGTTGTACATCCGGGTCTTTGCCCAAATTGCCAATTAACATAACACGGTTTACGCCTCTCATACATTTATTCTTTGAGTTTCAAAAATTTTTTGTCAAGCGGCAGTTAGAAAGTGTTTCTAAAGTTAGCATTTTATTGACATTCAGCAAGAAAATTGAAGAATTCCAAAGTCAATGGATGCCTCCATTGTCTTGCAGTAAAGATTTATATACTTTTTGTAAAGGATATAGAAAGATAGCTATTAATGATTTGCGGAAAAGCATATTGCCCAAATTGTTTTTTTGTAACCCATATAAGCCGGTTGGCACCCCCGGGTTTATTGGCAAGTTTTATGGTAACAAACCGGGCATTGATAGACTGATGAGTCAATTTTTGCACATAAGTTTTAGAGCAATCAATGAATTCAATATCAGTATTTTTTAAATCAAGATAGTTTACAGCCTTGCCAATAACTGTTTTCATCAGCATTGCCTTTTTGGATTCCAAAAAAGGGAAAGCATATAAGCCTTTCCAGATGTCGTTATCATTTCGCTTTTGAATAGCAATTTTGTTTTTGTAGTTGAATACCAGAAAGTAAAATATACGGTATTGAATAATTAGTTTGTTTTCTTTTCGCGGCAGCATAGCAGCTTTGCCTGTCAAAAAAGCAATACATTTTTTATTAAACACACAAGTGTTACACAATGGATTTACCGGTTTGCAAACCGAAGCTCCAAAGTCCATTATAGCCTGATTGTACAAGCCCGGTTTTGCATGATCAAGCAATTCATTAGCAAGCTTTGTAAAATATTTTTTTCCTTCAATGCTATCAATTGACTGTTGAATACCAAATACTCTGGCCAATACTCTGTACACATTACCATCAACCACTGCATAAGGCTGGTTAAATGCAAAAGAGGCGATAGCGGCAGCTGTATAAGGTCCGACACCTTTTAATGCTTTTATACTTTCGTACCGGTTTGGAAAATTTCCATTCAATTCTTTAGAAATATACTTTGCGGTAGCATGCATATTGCGACAGCGGGCATAATAACCCAGCCCTTCCCATAATTTCAATACTTTATCATCTGAAGCTTTGGCCAACTGGTGAATGTCAGGAAATGTTTTAATGAATTTTGAATAATAAGCCAGACCCTGTGCCACCCTCGTTTGTTGTAATATTATCTCGCTTAGCCATATTTTATAAGGATTTTTCTCCCCTTTCCAGGGCATTTTACGGTCATTTTTCTCATTATTCCATTTTAATAAAATTTGCGAAAAATGATTCCTATCAGTTATATCAACACGTTTTTTCATGATTTTTTGGCTAAAAAAGAGACTAAATATCAGCTATTTTTTGGGCAAGATTTTGATTTATCAGAAAAAAATTACCCTATTTAGTTGAATATCATTGCAATTTGCACTAAATTGGCTTGTCATTTTAGCCAACCTTCAACCAACTTAAAATTGCGATCATGAGAAAAGCTGACCTGGTAAATCAGATTTCTGAAAAAACAGGCATACCAAAGGTAGATGTGCTTGTAACTCTTGAAACCATGTTTAAAGAAGTTAAAGATACACTTGCCGGAGGGGAAAATATTTACATAAGAGGATTTGGAAGTTTTATTACCAAAAAAAGAGCAGCAAAAATTGGCCGAAATATCAAGAAAAATATCGCAGTACATATACCTGAACATTATATTCCTGCATTTAAACCTGCAAAAGAGTTTGTGGCCGAAGTAAAAAAACTTAAAGAGCCTAAACCCGATAGTGGACCGGGTGATGATGATGAATAAACTTCCTTTTCAAATCAAGGTTTCACACTTTATTTATTAGTAAACCAATGCGTCTTAACTTGTATCTCATTTGAAAAATAGTTTTCTGCTTGTTTTATCATTTTCTTTCAGTTCAAGCAAAATGATTTACGATTATTATATTTTCAACTCAAAAGCCTAAAAATATTCAAGGTGTAAGGCAAGTTTTTTTTCTTTGTCTCACTACAAATTTTTGCCAGTACCTTTGCGCTCTTAATTTGAAACGGTGAAGAGACCCCAGCTTTTAACAATTGGTGCTGCAGCACTGCTTATTGCAATTATTTATTTTGGTGCAAAAAAGAAACCCAATCAATCAAAACCGGTTGCAGAAACGCATAGCCCCGATGATGGCCACAACCACGGTGCTGAGGCATTAACAATAGATACATTTTTAGCTATTGGCAAAAAAAACCTATCAGCTACTCAATCGGCTAAAATAAGCCAACTGGAAAATAGCATTTCTCGTGGGGATGTAAAAGACCAGCAAATCCATGTGTATCACCAACTTGCAAAATATTGGCACGATAGTGCAAATTCCTGGGAGCCCTATGCCTGGTACACTGCCGAGGCTGCAAGATTGGAAAATTCAGAAAAAAACCTCACCTTCGCAGCCCATTTATTTTTGGACAACCTGATAAGGGATGATGTAGCAGAGAGAAGAAAGTGGAAAGCCCTGCAGGCCAAAGATTTATTTGAGCGGTCTTTGAAGTTGAACCCGGTAAATGATTCGTCAAAAGTTGGACTGGGAGCCTGTTACCTGTTTGGCAATATTTCTGATAACCCGATGGAAGGAATCCAGAAGCTGAAAGAGGTTGCTGACAGAGATAGTAATAATGTATATGCACAAATTACACTGGCAGAAGGCTCATTGATGACACAACAGTTTGATAAGGCAGAAAGTCGGTTGGCACTGGTGTTGCGACACCAACCCGATAGATTAGAAGCAATTTTGATGATGGCAGATTTAAAAGAGAAAACAGGTCATAAACAAGAAGCGGCCGACTGGTATAGCAAAAGCCTGCCTTTCATTAACAATGAAGCAATAAAGGCTGAAATTAATAACCGGATAAATGAACTTAGAAAGTAGTATTCCCCATTGGGATAAAACTTATTAATAAACACAATTAAAAAAATTATCAGATTATGCCTTGCGGTAAAAAAAGGAAGCGTCATAAAATTGCGACGCACAAGCGTAAAAAAAGACTGAGAAAGAATCGTCATAAAAAGAGAAATAAGTAATTATTAGAAAGGTTAGTAAGCTGTCAAAGATTTTTGTCAGCTTACTAATCAATTACTGTTCTACTTTATTTCAGTCCGCCGGTTGTCGGCTCCCTATTTATTTTGTCAGCTAACAATATCCAGTTTCATATATTTTTCAAACTGGCAGTTACAACTGGTGTTTTACAGCATCTTAGGCATTGATGTATGTTAAGCTGTAATGAACAAGGAACTTATTATTAATGCAGCCCCTCAGGGAGTAGAAATTGCCCTGTTAGAAGATAAAAAGCTGGTAGAACTGCATAGCGAAAAAAGCGATGCTCGTTTTGCTGTGGGCGACCTCTATCTGGGTAAAGTAAAAAAACTAATACCCGGACTCAATGCTGCATTTGTTGATGTAGGGTTCGAGAAAGATGCTTTTCTGCATTATACAGATTTGAGCCCTTATGCAAAATCTTTGCTCAAGTTTACCAACCTGTGCATGAATGATAAAACCGAGCAGGGGCTTGATTTTTCAAAATTTACCATTGAACCCGAAATCATAAAAACGGGAAAAATAAATGAAGTGCTGGGAGGCAAACCTCATGTACTAGTTCAAATTTTAAAAGAACCAATTGCAGCAAAGGGTCCCAGACTAAGTTGCGAAATATCGCTACCCGGTCGTTTTGTTGTATTGACTCCATTTAATGATATTGTTGCGGTATCTAGAAAAATACATTCTTCTGAAGAAAGGAAAAGACTTCAGAAAATAGTAGAAGCCATCAAGAGTAAAAATTTTGGTGTCATTGTTCGTACTGCCGCCGAAGGAAAGAATACTGCAGAACTTCATGAAGACCTGTCGGCACTGGTGGCACTATGGAATACGATAATGGAAAACCTGAAAACTGCGGTAGCACCTGCACGCATACTGAGCGAGCAAACCAAGACCACCAGCATACTTCGTGATTTGTTGAACGAAGACTTCAACAAAATTGTAGTAAACGATAAAAACATTTTCAGCGATACCCGCACATACATACAACGAATAGCTCCGGAAAAAGCGGATATTGTTTCTTTTTATCAAAATGGTTCACCCATTTTTGATTCCTTTGGTATTACCAAGCAGGTAAAATCTTCTTTTGGTAAAACGGTGAACTTAGATAGCGGTGCTTATATCATTATTGAGCATACGGAAGCGCTGCATGTAATAGATGTAAACAGCGGATACAAAAGTGTAAGCAATAATCAAGAACAAAATGCACTGGAGACCAACCTCGAAGCTGCTGAAGAAATAGCACGACAGTTAAGATTGCGTGATCTGGGCGGTATCATCGTAGTTGATTTCATAGACATGAAGCTGCCTGAGAATAAGCGTAAGCTGATGGAGAAAATGGAAGAATACATGAAACCCGACCGGGCCAAACATGCCGTACTTCCCATATCCAAGTTTGGCATTATGCAAATTACCCGCCAACGGATGAAGCCCGAGGTGAACATTAATACACAGGAAGTGTGCCCCAGTTGCAATGGCACCGGAAAAATATCTTCAACGCTATTATTGGAAGATGAGATAGAAAAGAATCTCACTTACCTGATTACACATAAGAATCAGAATTTAAAACTGGTTGTGCATCCAATTTTGTACGCATACTTAACAAAAGGCTGGCCATGGAAAACCAAGATGGCACAGTGGAAACGTAAACTGAAACAGAAAACCAGGCTGGAGCAAAACAGTAATTACCATCTTACAGAATACAAATTCTTTGACCAGCACGATGAAGAGATAAAACTATAAAAGCCCGCAATATTGCAGGCTTTTATAATATTCAGAAATCTATTTAGTTGCGATCTCTGCTATTCAAATAAATCATTATGTATTGAATCAATTGCACAACAGCAGCCAATGCCGCAACCACATAAGTAGTAGCTGCCCATTTCAATGCATCTTTTGCTTTCGGAAATTCTGAACTGTTGGTTACGTTAGTATTTTGCAACCAGGCCAGTGCTCTTTTGCTGGCATCAAACTCAACCGGAAGTGTAATTAAAGTAAAAAGAACGGTCACACTCATTACAACAATTCCAATTAATAAAACGGTAGGGTTTTGAGTAGTGGCAATTAATACCATACCGGCCAGCAAAACCCAGTTTACCAGCATAGAACTGATTTGTACAGCAGGCACCATTTTACTTCTAAACTGTAACGGGCCATAGTTGGTGGCATGCTGCACTGCATGTCCACACTCGTGTGCCGCTACGGCAGCAGCAGAAACGCTGGTTCCGTTATATACATCGGGGCTTAGATTTACTGTCTTATTTGCAGGATTATAGTGATCTGACAAAAAACCCTCAACTGAGATCACTTTTACGTCCAAAATACCGTTTTCCCGGAGCATTTTTTCGGCAATTTCTCTGCCCGAAAGACCACTGGAAAGTGGAATTTTGCTGTATTTAGTAAACTTACTTTTTAATACAGCCGATACCAAAAAGCTGATGCCCAGAAATAACAGGGAAACCAGCATAATTTCATTTGACATTATCATTTTTTTGCAGTTTTGTGATGTAATTTAATAGCAAATTTGTTACCATCATTTTTGATGTAATTTTTTAAGACTTTTTGACATATTTAGGATATAAAAATATCTATTATTTATACTTATATCATTATTAAATTATTGATTTTCAATTACTTATGTTTAAATTTTGCCACTGTTTAAACATTGAATTTACCTGACCACTGCTGCTTAAAGTTATTCACAAGTCCAAAATTTAATTTTGAAATGTGGGGCATAATTGTAATTTAGCAATAGAATTTAATGGGTTAGTAAGTAAGGGGGTCAATCTAATGATTGGCCCTTTTTACTTCGATATCGATTTTCGTTTATTTAAGCGCATCTTAAGATTTATTTCAATCCATATACTGATTAATATAAAAAATTCAAACACAACATTCAGGATTTATTTGCAAGCTCGATAAACATTTATCTTTATTGCATGAGCAAAACAAAGTCTGCATTTTTTTGTCAGCATTGCGGATATGAAAGTGTAAAATGGGTAGGACAATGTCCATCTTGCAATCAGTGGAATACTTTTGTTGAAGAGTTAATTCAAAAAGACAATTCAAAATCTTCTATTAACTGGAAAGATTATACAGGTGAGGCCAGAAAAAATAAAACCATTTCGCTTCAGGAAATAAAAAGCAAGGAAGAAAAAAGAATTGAAACACCAGATACGGAGCTAAACCGGGTATTGGGCGGCGGCATTGTACCGGGCAGTATCGTATTGGTAGCCGGTGAACCGGGTATAGGTAAATCGACTTTGTTTTTGCAAAATGGTTTGCAGCTAAAAAACACTTCTGTACTTTATATAAGTGGTGAGGAAAGCGAGCAGCAAATTAAAATGCGGGCAGACAGACTGGGATTACATCATCCTGATTTTTATTTACTCACCGAAACATCCACTCAGGTTATTTTTCAGGAAATAAAAAAATTAAAGCCTCAATTAATTATTGTTGATTCCATTCAAACCCTACAAACAAATTTTATTGATGCTTCGCCCGGTAGCGTTTCTCAAATAAGAGAATGTGCAGCAGAGTTTCAGCGTTTTGCAAAGGAAACAGGAACGCCGGTATTTTTGATTGGTCACATCACCAAAGATGGAAGTATAGCGGGGCCAAAAATTCTCGAACACATGGTAGATACCGTACTACAGTTTGAAGGTGACCGCCATTATGCATATCGTATTTTACGTACTTTAAAAAACCGGTTTGGCAGCAGCTCTGAAATTGGAATTTATGAAATGGTTGAAACAGGAATGAGAGCCGTGCTCAATCCAAGTGAAATACTGATTACACAAAAAGAGGAGCAACTAAGTGGTATAGCCATTGCTGCCACTATGGAGGGTATAAGACCCTTGTTGATAGAAGTACAGGCATTGGTTACTCAATCGGTTTATGGTACACCGCAACGCACGGTCAGTGGTTTTGATTTAAGAAGACTGCAATTGTTATTGGCCGTATTAGAAAAAAGAGGTGGCTTTCATTTTGGCGTGAAAGATGTGTTTTTAAACATTGCAGGTGGGTTGAAGGTGGAAGACCCTTCTATTGATTTGGCAGTATTGTGTGCACTATTATCATCTTATGAAGACACACCCTTGGCACAGCTGTACTGCTTTGCAGGCGAAGTAGGATTGAGTGGCGAGATAAGAGCCGTAAACAGAATAGAACAAAGAATTGCAGAAGCAGAAAAGCTGGGCTTCGAAAAAATAATTGTTTCAAAATATAATATGCCATCAGGCAGGCAGGGGCAAAAAGGGCTGGCAAATATGAAATGGAATATTGAAGTAGTTCCCCTGTCGAGGGTAGAGGAATTGTACCGATATTTATTTTGATGTTACATCTTAAAGATATAAGCGAATCTGTTTTACAATTACTCTTTCCGCATATATGTGCCGGATGTGGCAGCGATCATTTGCAAAAGGACTATTGTCTTTGTATGCGCTGCTTGAATAGTTTGCCAGAAACAAATTTTGAACTATACAAGGACAATCCGGTTGAAAAAATATTTTGGGGAAGAACGAAATTGGAGTCGGCAACTGCTCAATTTTATTTCACCAAAGAATCGTTGATGCAACAATTGATGCACCAGTTTAAATACAAAGGAAACCGAGCACTGGGCTTACAGCTGGGCCGGCTGATGGGCGCACAGCTAAAACAATCAAACCGTTTTGATTCAATAGAATCATTAATACCTTTGCCCTTGTATCCCGAGAAAGAAAGAAAACGGGGCTACAATCAGGCAACTCTATTATGCGAAGGGATAGCATCGGCAATGGGCATTCCTATATTGGATAAAGCAGTTAGACGCCCACAACATACTGATACGCAAACCCGAAAAGGAAGAATAGAAAGGTGGAAAAATATGGAAGGCAAGTTTATTTTGACCCAGGCCGACCTCATTGCAGATAAGCATGTATTGCTGGTAGATGATGTAATAACCACCGGCGCCACATTGGAAGCTTGCAGTATAGAAATACTAAAAACCCCGGGGGTAAAATTAAGTATAGCTACACTTTGTATGGCAAGCCGTTAATGTCAATCAGTTCAACTATTTTTGACAATATGTAATGCGTAATAAAATTTGCACATGAAACAATCCGGTTTATTAATACTGCTATCAATTTTTATTTTCCTCTCCTGCCGAAAAGAAAATTTTATTACATCGCCTGATGCCCGTGTTCGCATTTCTGCAGATACGCTTAAATATGATACGGTTTTTGTAACAGCCGGTTCCGTTTATCAAAAGTTTAGTATTGTAAATGAAAACAATCAAAAACTAAGACTTACTTCTATAAAACTAATGGGTGGCAGCGCATCTGCTTATAAAATAAATGTTGATGGTGTTTCAGGCGTTTCATTCAACAACATTGAACTGGATGCCAATGATAGTCTATATGTTTTTGTTCAGGTAAATGTAGATCCTACCGCTGCCAATCTTCCATTTATCATTCGTGATAGTGTTGAAGTAACCTACAATGGGAAAAATAAAAAAATACAATTAGAAGCATGGGGACAAAATGCACATTTTTTTAGAAATAAAATTGTAAGCACCCCTGAAACCTGGAATAATGATTTGCCATACATCATACTGGGGTCGCTTACCATCAATCAAAATCAAACGCTGACGATAAATAAAGGTTGTCGCATTTATACACACACTGATGCACCCATAATTGTAAATGGAAGTTTACAAGTAAATGGCATGAAGGATACGGCTGACCGGGTTTATTTTCGAGGCGACAGAATGGATGAGCCCTATAAAGATTTTCCGGGAAGCTGGCCAGGAATCATTTTTAACACATCCTCAAAAGACAATGTACTGAATTATGCAGTTATCAAAAATGCCTATCAGGCCATTGCACTGCAAGATCCTTCGAGCAATGCAAATCCAAAACTTACATTGAACGAATGTATCATAGACAATGCTTATGATGCCGGCATCATCGCACTCAACTCCAGCATAAAAGCGGTGAATTCTTTAATCAGCAACTGTGGTAAAAATATTTTTTTAATAAAAGGGGGTACTTATGATTTTTCACATTGTACTGCTGTAACCTATGCCAATAGATTTATTGAACACAAAGCACCTGTTTTATTATTAAGTAATTTTATATCGGTCAACAATACGCCAGTTACAGAAAATCTAAGTGCCGTTTTTCGAAACTGTATTTTCTGGGGCGAAAACGGACTGGTGGACAATGAAGTAGAAGTATTAAAAAGCGGAAGCAGTCTTTTTAATGTAAACTTTGAAAACAACCTGTGGAAAGTGCAATCACCTCCTGCAAATGTTACCAGTACGCAAATTATCAACAATCAGTCACCTCTTTTTGATAGTATCAATACCAACAACAATTTTTATAATTTTCGGTTAAAGGCCGGCTCCCCTGCGATTGATAAAGGGGTAAACACTGCTACATCTATTGATTTGGATGGTAAACCACGCTCTGTTGGCTTACCGGATTTGGGTTGTTTTGAAAGGCAATAAAATTGATTACTTCATTCCGGTTTTCGGTTTACCTTTGGTAACAGCATTAATTTTTTACAGAAATGAAAACTTTACTATTAGCTATGCTATCATCTGTCATGCTTACCGGAGGTTCTATTTATGATTTTAAAGTGTCTGCATTAGACGGCAGCACCGATATTAATTTTGCCAATTTCAAAGGCAAAAAGATTTTAATTGTAAACACAGCTTCTGAATGTGGCAATACGCCGCAATACAAAGACCTGGAAGATTTGTACAAAAAGTATAAAGACAAACTGGTGATTGTGGGATTTCCTGCCAATAATTTTGGCGCACAGGAACCCGGCAGCAACAAAGAGATTCAGGAGTTTTGTACCAGGAATTATGGTGTAAGTTTTCCGATGGCCGAGAAAATTTCTGTTCGCGGTGATGATATTCATCCGCTTTACAAATGGCTGAATGAACAGTCAAAAGAAATGGCCAAGCAGGTAACCGGCAATACTTCAAAAGATTTTGCCTGGAAGCGGTTTTTACAAGACCCTGTTATCTGGAATTTTACCAAATTTTTACTGGATGAAAACGGAAAACTGATTGCAGTTTTCTATCATAAAGTAAATCCGATGAGTGAAGAAGTGCTGCAATATTTGAAATAGATGCCGCCTGATTAGTTTCATTTTTAGAATCCATAACACTTCATTGGGCGAGAAAACATATTTTCGCTGTTCATGCAATTTGCCGATATCATAGGACAAAAAGAAGTAAAAGCGCAGTTACAGGATTTATACAACCAAAACCGGCTGAGTCATGCCCTGCTTTTTCTGGGCAAAGAAGGCAGTGGTGCTTTACCATTGGCACTGGCTTTTACTCAATACATTGTATGCGAAAAAGTAAATGGTAAAAACAAGAATACATCGGCGGGCCCCTCACTTTTTGGCGATGAGCCGGAAAATACAGTAAAGATTCCGACAGATGCCTGTGGCGAATGTGCCGCCTGTAAAAAAGCGGGGCAGTATGTGCATCCCGATATTCATTTTTCATATCCCACTGTAACAAAAAAGGCTGGTGAAAAACCCATTGCGACTGATTTTATTACAGAGTGGCGTGAGTTTGTCAAACTGAATTCTTATGGCAACCTATTCGACTGGATTGAAATGATAAAAGAAAAAGAAAACAGTCAAGGTAAAATAACAGCGAGAGAATGTGATGAAATCATTCGCAAACTGAGTTTAAAAAGTTTTGAAAGCGAATACAAAGTACTAATCCTGTGGATGCCGGAAGAGTTGGACAAAGAGGGCAATAAACTACTGAAGATAATTGAAGAGCCACCGGCCAATACTTTATTTATACTGGTAGCAGAAAATGAAGAAATGATATTGCCTACAATTTTAAGTCGCTGCCAACTTATAAAAATTCCTGCATTAGAAATCAGTGAAATTGAAACTGCATTAATTGAGCGAAACAAAACTGAAGCCACCATAGCCCGTCAGGTAGCCAGTGTAAGCGAAGGCAATTACCGCGAAGCACTTCAACTGGTACAGCATGCAGAGGAAGACTGGCAAACATTGCTGCGAGACTGGCTGAATGCAATATTAAAAACCGGCCCGGTAGCACAAACCAAATGGGTGGAAGAGATAAGCCGGCTTGGTCGTGAAAAGCAAAAACAATTTCTCCGCTATTTTAATCATTTGCTGGAACAGGCAATACATTTAAAAGCCACAGGCCAGGCTACCGGTGCCTATGGCAATGAGTTGGATTTTGCAGAACGGCTCAATAAGATTGCCGGAATAGAACAACAACAGGCCATTATCGAAGAACTGGATAGAGCCAGCTACCACATTGAACGAAATGCCAACGGAAAAATGCTCTTTCATGCACTTACCATAAAGCTTTACCACATAATACAGGATAAGGTGGTGATAGAGATGTAGTAGTTTTTTATTTCCCTTCCATGGTTCGTGGGGACACGAAACAAGTCCATGGTTCGAGAAGACACGAACCATGGCGGGTTGCAGTGTTGGCCAAAATATCATACTTTTGAATATCAGAGGGATGGTTAATGGAGATTATGTTTAAATGTGAAAAGAGAACATTAGCCAAAACACCTGATGAACTTTAATTGTGTACACTACTACTTCTACATATAAAAATGCTACTCAAAGATTTGTGAACTTGTTGAGTAGCGAACAGAACGTACAAGAGTGCGACGCAACGGCAGATTAATAGCATTACTGGCGCCGGGTTCATCACAATTCCTCTATAATATTTTTTTATTGTTCATTTTTAATTATTCGTTGCAAAATGAGTTGTACGGGTTGCAGTACTGCCACAGGCGGTAAACCAAATGGATGTAAAAGTAACGGCGGATGTAGCTCCGGCGGGTGCAACCGTATGAATACCTATGACTGGTTGCGCAACTTGCCTATTGCCGATATGGACAGCAGTTGCAAGGTGATAGAAGTAAGCTTTAACCAAGGAACCCGCAAAGACTTTTTTCGCAATACAGCCTTACAGCCTTACGACAAAGGTGACCTGATAGCCGTGGAAGGTGTGAGTGGATTTGATGTGGGTGAAGTATCGCTGACCGGCGAAATTGTAAGACTGCAAATGAAAAAAAGGGGTGTAAAAGAAGACAATCCCGAAATGAAAAAAGTGCTGCGCCTGGCTACCGATCGTGATATTGAACTGAGAAATCAAAATAAAGCCCGTGAGCCTGAGGCAGTGATCAGAAGCCGGGCCATAGCCCGCCAGTTGAAACTGGATATGAAAATAAGCCAAGTGGAAATGCAGGCCGATGGTAGAAAAGCTACTTTCTTTTACATTGCCGACGGCCGTGTTGATTTTAGAGAGTTGATAAAAGTTTATGCATCGGAGTTTAAAGTAAAGGTAGAAATGAGGCAAATAGGTGCAAGGCAGGAAGCGGGTAAGGTAGGTGGCATAGGCAGCTGTGGTCGTGAGCTTTGTTGCAGTACATGGCTTACTGATTTTAAATCGGTAAACACTGCGGCAGCACGCTATCAAAATCTTTCTATCAATCAAACGAAGCTAAGCGGACAGTGTGGTCGTTTGAAATGTTGTTTGAATTATGAACTGGATACTTATCTTGATGCGTTGCAACATTTTCCGGACAACTGTGATGTGCTGCAGGTAGCTAAAGGCAATGCTTTTTTGATAAAGAAAGACATTTTTAAAAACCTGATGTGGTACACCTTGCCCGATAGTAACAAACAATATCCGCTGAGTCTGGATCGTGTAATAAAAATAAAATCGCTTAACCAGCAAGGCATAAGGCCTGATGACCTGGAGCCGGTAGAAGTAGTAAGCAGTAAGCCCAGAGAAATGGAGCCCGAAAATGTGGAACTGGTAGGCCAGATCAGTTTACGTACACTTGAGAAAGCTGAGAAAAAGAAAAAACAACAACAGCAACAAAAAAATCAGCGGCCACAACAAAGACAACAGGGAGGCGGGCAACAAAATCAACAACGCCAACCGGGAGGCCAACAACAAAGACCACAAAAGAAACAAGGCGGAGGGCAACAACAACGCCCCAACCAGCAAAACAGAAATCAGCAAAGGCCAAACCAGCCCAACAGAAATCAACAAAAGCCCAACCAGCCCAATACGCCAAACGGGTAGGTTTAAAAAAATCACACAAAATGTGTGACACAATTTGTGTGATAATAAGTCAAGGCTTCTTGCTATAAAAAAATTTTAAATCGTTTATTCCCCTATCAAATCCCTGATAGCAACCGAAGCAGCAACAGCGCCAAATACAGCCGGCAAATAGGAAATAGTTCCGTAAGCAGATTTCTTAAAGTTTTTACCATCGGTAAGCATCAGGCTTTCTTTGTTTGGATTTTCGGGAGAGAAAACAACTTTGATTCCTTTGGCTATTCCCAGCTTCTTCAAATTTTTTCTTATCTGCTGCGCAAAGGGGCAGTTCCAGGTTTTTGAAATATCTACCACTTTTAATTGTGTAGGATCCAGCTTGGCACCTGCTCCCATACTGCTTACCAATGGTAATTTACTTTCGTAAGCCATTTGTATAAATGTAATTTTCGGGGTAATGCTGTCTATGGCATCAATAATATAATCGGGTTTTTCATTCAGTTGCTGCCTTACCATTTCAGGATTTATAAATTCTTTTACCACCGTCAGCGAAATTTCAGGATTAATGGCTTTGAGTCTTTCCTCCATTATCATAGCTTTTGACATGCCATGATTGGTAGCCAGTGCCGGCAATTGCCTGTTACGATTGGTAGGATCCACCACATCGCCGTCAATAATGGTCATGCGGCCTACGCCGCTGCGTGCTATAAACTCAGCGGCGTAAGAACCTACGCCGCCCAGCCCCACTACCACTACATGTGAAGCAGTAAGTTTTAATAAAGCATCTTTGCCTATTAAAAGCTCGGTGCGGGCAAGCCATGAAATATCTTTTGTCATATTAAAAATGATGTACCAAAAATATCTATTGCATTTTTTTGAATTTGCAAACTAAGTGAATTCAAATCAATAGATAAAGCATTGGCTGCCAACTTATAGATTTCTTCAATTTTTACGTCTGCATCATCCGTTTCCAAAAAAAATCTGTTTATTGCAATTTCCCTTACTACTTCTTTTATGCTTTCTTTTTTCAATGCTTTGCCAAAGGATAAGTAATAACCCTGCTCAACTATTTCATGTGCAAGAGATTTGCTTTTATTAAATCCATGAAATATAACCGGTACATTTACTTTGCCTTTTTCAAGCAGCGAAAATACTTCGGCCCATGCTTTTACACAATGAATGATAAGTGGCTTTCGCAATTCATTTGCCAGTTGTATTTGTTTTGAAAAAATAATTTGTTGCAGTTCGAAATCTGTCTTGCATATTTTATCCAATCCGGCTTCGCCTATTGCCAAAACTGAAACATGATTTGCATAGCTAATCAAGTTTTCTATCTGAGATTCAAAATCTTCATCAAAATACCAGGGATGAATGCCGATAGAATAAAATCTACCAATTTCTATTGATTGAAAATCTTTATATAAGTTTTGGATAGATTTTTTACCCGTTGCAGAAATTGAATGTGTATGTATATCTATCAGCAAAATGAATGTATTTATTCATCTTCACCCAATGCTCGATAAATGGTGTCTTGTATTTTGCTGCGTATGTTCATACGACCCAGCAAATTACCATCTCTTGTAGGATAGACTCTGTTTGACAAAAATATATAGACCAGATTCACTTTAGGATCTACCCACACGCAGGTGCCCGTAAATCCTGTGTGGCCATACGTTTCTGGCGAACATAAAGCAGAAGGGTAAGGCTCTTTTCGAAGTGCATTATCTTTTTCAGGTTTATCAAATCCATAGCCACGCCTGCTTACATCGCTATGATAAGCCGTAAAAAGATTGATCGTTTCTTTTTTTAAGTAACGTTTACCGTTAAAAACACCTCCGTTGAGCAGCATTTGATACAACATGGCCAGATCGTAAGCATCGGAGAATAAACCGGCATGGCCCGAAACACCGCCGAACATGGAAGCGCCTTCATCATGCACATCGCCCTGTGTGGTTTGCATACGAAAATGATTTTCGGTTTCGGTAGGTACCATTTTATTCACTGCAAATTTTTCTCTTGGCTTAAAGCCGGTTGTGGTCATTCCGATAGGCCGGTAAAAAGTTTGGACAGCATATTCATTAAGTGGCATACCTGTTATCTGTTCCACTATTTTCCCCAGAAAAATAAAATCATTATCACTATATACATATTTGCCGTGGGTAGAAAGTTTGCTGTTCAGTATTCGACTGTACATAGTATCCTGCCAGTCGTTGCGCATATAAATATTTTCTGCTACACGTACCGTAAATCCGGGTTTGGGTTTTTCGCTAAAAATTGCCGGATTAGGTTTTCCTGTTTCAGGATCAATGGTTTCTTTATAAAATGCGATATAAGGAACTAATCCTGCCTGATGCAGAATAATATCATCCAGTTTTAGCGCTGCTTTGTCTATCCCCCTCACCCAAGGTAAATAATCGCCCAAAGTTTTTTTTAAATCCAATTTCCCTTCTTCGTACAATTTCATTACAGAAACAGTGGTGGCAGAAATTTTGGTTACGGAAGCCAAATCAAAAATACTTTCAAATGTAGTGGCCGGCGATGCCTCATACTTATAATGCCCAAATGCTTTATGATAAATAATATTTCCATTATGAACAGCCAGTACTACACAGCCGGGAAATGCTTTTTGGGCAATGCCATCGGCAACAATGGAATCAATCTCATTGAGCTTGCTGAGATGCTGAACGGGTTTCAATTTTGCTTTGACAATACCATCACCGTTATTGAATCTGCATACACGTACCGGCAATGTTCCGGAAGCTTCAAATTTTCCTTTCAAATAATCGGCAGCTACTTGCTGTGTTATATCATCATCCTGATGGCAGGCAACAAGTGTCCATGCATCACAAAAATTTTTGGTAGCCAGCACATTTCCAAAAACAAATGTTTCTGTTTTGATGAAATTCAATTTCTTCCATAAATCAATCGCAGCCGGAGATATGCCATAATTATTGGCCGGCCGGTTGCTGAAATTGTGAATGCCCACAATAATGGCATCATATTTTCCATCTTTGGGAACAGCCTTCAGAATTTGTTCGGCTTTTGCATTGCTATCATTGTAAGAAAAAGTGTAAACATCTGCATCAAATTCATTCATCATCTTTCTTCCAAATTCATTTAGTTTGGAAGTACCAATACCCACGTAGGCTATCTTCTGCCCTATCTTCAATGGTATATCGGCATAATCATTTCTGGAAGCTGTAAAAGCTGCTTTATTAAGTAATGTGATAGATTTAGTTGCAACCTCACGACAGATGTCATCGGTTTTTGCATTTAATTCAGCTAACAAATTATTGGTTTCAATGGGCTTCCATTGGTTTAATCCTAATTGATATTTTGATTCCAGTACTTTTTTTGTTTTACTGTAAATATCATCCCAAGAAATTCTTTTTGCTTTGATAGCATTTCTAATAGCATCAATGGTTTCTCCTACATCAGCCGGCAGGCAAAGCATATCATTTCCTGCAATGATGGCCTCAACGGCAATAGTACCTTGTGGAAAATATTTGGCCACGCCTTTCATTTCCAGCGCATCGGTAAATGTGAGGCCCTTATAGCCCATTTTATTGCGAAGCAAATCTGTTACATTATTTTTTGAAATAGAAGTAGCTCTGTTGGCTGTATTATCAATAGCGGGAATATAAAGATGTGCAATCATAACGCTGCCCACACCTGCATCAAATATAGCTTTGAAGGGAACCAACTCCATTGTATCAAGCGCTTCTTTTGACTTATTGATTACAGGCAGGTCGTAGTGCGAGTCCACATCCACATCCCCATGTCCGGGAAAATGTTTGGCACAAGCCATAATACCTGCATCCTGCATCCCTTTCATATAGGCTACGCCAAATGCAGCAACCTTTTCTTTGTCTTCGCCAAATGAACGAAATCCAATTACCGGATTATTGGGATTATTATTGATATCAACAACCGGCGCATAGTTTACATGCACGCCCAATCTTTTGCATTGTTCGCCTACTGCAAGCCCCATACGATACACCAGATTTTTATCACTCATAGCGCCGAGTGTAAGTTGATATGGAAATTTTGTAACACTATCGAGGCGCATGCCCAGTCCCCATTCACCATCAATAGTAACCATCAATGGCGTTTGTGCTATGCTTTGATAATAGTTAGTTAGATTGGCCTGCCGCACCGGACCACCCTGAAAAAAACAAAGTGCACCAATATCGTATTTTTTAATATCACTCACTACTTTGGCTACATGGTCGGCACCCAGATTGGAGTGTGCTCTTACTACCATCAGCTGTGCGATACGCTGGTCATCGGTCAAAGAATTGAAAACACTATCCACCCACTGCTGCTTATTGAGTTTGCTTTTGTACTGGGCTTGTGAGGTTGAGGAAGTAAGAACTATCAGAAAGACAAAGAGTTGCAATTGCTTCATAATGGATTATTTACCTGACCGCTAAAATTAATTCTTTCTCATGGAAATATGATATGAATTTTCGTAGTTTTAATCTCACTCCCGCTCCCCCTGAAAGTCTCTGAAACAGTTTGTTTTGTTCATTTAAAACTTACGACCATGAGACCAAGTTTTTCTTTTCTGCCACACCTTCACTCATTAATTGTATTTTTTTTCATTCTTTATTTGACTCCCGCTACTGCACAAAAAGGAATTAACCTGAAGGAGATTAATTTAAAAGAAGGAAAAATGAAAATTTATTTGCCCGATGACATCAGGTCTGGTGAAACAATTTCGGGTACTGTTGTGTTAGAACCGGAAGGTTCAACGGAAAAAATAAAAAATCGAAATAAAGCGGCTTTACAAAAATATGCGCTTAGTTATACTGAAGCTAATGGAAGCGTCAAATCACTTTCAACACATTTTACTATATTGATCAACCAAAATAATGCAACCATTCATGTCAATGATGGCAATAAATTGATTTCAAATTATAGCATTCCCGTTCAAAAAGAGGATTATAAAATATCTTCTTTTGTATTTCCTTCTCATGTGCTTACACAATCGCCATTCCGAATACATGGACCATTTGATGGCAATACTTCAAATACACAGTGCCGGATAAATGGAACAGAAATAGAAATACTGGCCGAATCGCCAAGACAGTGCATAATGCTGATGCCAGTGGCAGAAAGCAAACCGCATGTTGTTTCTATATTAGAAAATGGAAAGGAAATTCAAAAGTCAATATATGCCGTTAATATGAATGTAAGCGCCGGCAGGCTCGAATTGCAAAAAGGCGAAAAAACCTATGTTGATGTACTCGTTTCAGGAATTCAAAACCTTCCCGCTTCAGCAAACTTAACAGTTACCAATATGACTACGGGTGTAGTAGCCATGCAGGGAGGAGAACACCAGTCAATCAATATTTCTCCCGATAATCATCCCGACAACACATACAATAAACGATTTGATATTCAAAGTATCAAAACAGGAAGTTTTTCAGTTACCGTTAATCTCGATTTACCTGAACCAGAAAAAATTACAACCGGATCTGCATCTTTATGCAACTGCTATTTACTGGAGCAATCCTGTTTGATACCATTACAAATGTGTATAGAGCTTGGAGGCAGTACACAACCGCCTACGTTTGCTCCTGATGCAGTTATAGATTCATTCTCTTCAATACAAGAGCCCATAGTCAATTTAAAGTTGCCCGGAGTGTTTAATACGAAAACCAGCCTTCATATTCCTTTGCAACTGCAATCTTTCTCAGATGATATTGCAGCAGTAGTTTTTTCAATAAAGCCATTTGGTTCAAATAACTGGCAGGCTATTGAAAAAGCCAATCAAAATGGAAATAACTGGACGGCAAACTGGACACCCCCACTGGGATTTGATGGGGAATACATCATCAGAGCAAGCGTTGCCGGCAAAAACAATAATATATCAGAAACATACACCAGAACAAATTTGCAGCTGACACCTGAAGCCAGTAAGCCATTGTCAGTTGAAAAAATATTTTTAAGCGTTACGGATGCTCAAGTCAATCAAGCCAATCAAGATGTGCAGCAAAAAGAAGAAAGCCTGAGAGGATTGAAAGAACGAATTGCTGAATTGAGAAGAAAACTTGAAATGTTGATGAATGAGTGGGAAAGAAAAAACACAATGGCCGAAGAACTAACGACTATAGACAAAGTAATTGACAAAATACCCGGCCTTTTTAGCGACTCACTTAAAAAACTAACCGACTCACTTTCAAAGTTAAAAGCCGATCTAAATGGTAAGCCCGATAATGAAGCATTAAAAAAAGCCGCTGAAGATGCAGCACAAAGAGAAAAAGATTGTGCAGATAGGTTAAACAAATTGAAACAGGAAAAAGAAGCAGCACAAAAAGAACTTGATGATTTGAATAAAGAGATTGATGACTTGCTAAATCAAATGGACCAGCTTCATTTAGGCAACAACTGGGTGGGCGGTCATGGCTATCATGCTGATGGTGGATTTTGGTTTGGATATGTAGGTGACGAAAACTCAAACACAAATATTTGGGGTGAATCAAACAAACTTTCCAACAAATTGAGAGGCCTGAGAAAGCCTCAAAATGCAGCAAAAAAAAGAGTTAAAGACTTGAATGCAGAAATTGCAAAAGCACAGGAAGAGTGTGACAAACTGCAAAAAGAAAAAGAAAAAGCAGCAGAGGCAGAAAAGAAAGGATCTATGCTCGATGCTTTAGAAACGCAAATAGATGAACTATGCAGACAGATTGCCGCATTAATGGATGCACTTCAAAAATGGTGCAAAGAGCATCCCGGTGTTTGCAATTTTAATCCTGTGCCTTCCGGTTCGCCCAAAACACCCTTAGAAGCCGAAGCGTATATTGATCAATTGAATGATATTATCAAAAAGAAAAAACAAAAAGAAACAGATTTAAAAAATGAAGCCGAAGCAACGGCCGCTTCAGCAGCTGCAACTAAAGCGCAACTGGATGCAGCTAATGCAGAAAAAAATAAACAGGAAGATGCATTAAAAAAAGCACAAGCAGCAGCAGATAAACTACAGGCAGACCGTGAAAAACAATTAGAAGAAGAGAGAGCAAAAAAACGTAAACAACAGGAAGAAGAAGAAGCAAAACGAAATACACCTACACCACAACCTCGGCTTACAAAACCCATCAATCCACAGGACAAGCAATTGAAACTATTTGCATTGGGCATGTTGAGAGGATTGTTTAGAGATATGCAAATAGAAAAGGGACCCTGCGATTGTGAAACGAAAGCTATTGCCCTGGCTAATAATACCAATTCCGCCCCCGGCGATGTACTCGGCGGATTAGCTATAGGGATTGCATTTGCTCCCATTGAAGCATTGCCCGGTTTATCACTGGGTGCCAAGTTGGGAATAGGAGCACTAAAAGCATTAGGCAGCGCTATTTATGGTGGTGAAAATTTTACTGAGGAATTGGGCAAAAATCTTTTTAATGTGATAGGTGGCGAAATTTTTCCGAAACTATTGGGTGATGAATTTACAGGCAACCGAATGAATGAACTGGCAAGCGGTGGACTTGATGCCTTACTGGAAGCTGAAGGCGTTAGACTGATTTCATGGGAAGGGGAAACCGAGCTAAGAGATTGCGGTAAAATAAAAGGCAAAACTACCATGTTGTTTAATCCAAATACAGGATGGGTAACTATGCTTATAAAAGTCGACAACTGTCCTTTGGTGGTAATTAAGTATAAAGTAAATGCAGATGGTGTGCCTATTGGCAAACCGACTGTACAAAAAGTAAATGGCTAAAGGGCAAGATTGGGTATTGATATTTCATAAAGAACGATTTTTGAAAATCACTGCTTTTAAAATTCGTATTTTTGGCGGCTAAACCTGAATTGTGCCGGACAAAATTTTATTGCTACCAGATAATATTGCCAACCAGATAGCCGCAGGCGAGGTAATACAAAGACCGGCCAGCGCAGTAAAAGAATTATTGGAAAATGCGGTGGACGCCGGTGCTACAACAATTAACCTGATTATAAACGATGCCGGAAAATCGCTGATTCAGGTAATTGACAATGGCAGTGGCATGAGCGAAACAGATGCTCGCATGAGTTTTGAACGTCATGCTACTTCAAAAATTCAATCCATTGAAGATTTATTTCATATTCGCACAATGGGCTTCAGAGGTGAGGCACTGGCTTCTATTGCTGCGGTAGCACAGGTAGAACTAAAAACCAAAAAAAAGGAACAGGAAACCGGCATTTATATTGAAGTAGAAAACAGTGTGGTAAAAAAACAGGAGCCTGTAGCCGTACCTGATGGTACCAGCATTGCCATGAAAAATCTTTTTTTCAATGTGCCTGCACGGAGAAATTTTTTAAAAAGTAATGCGGCTGAAATGCGGCATATTGTAGATGAGTTTACCCGGGTGGCCATGTCATTTCCCGAAATTCTTTTTACGCTTACAGCCAATCATCAACAATTGTTTCATTTGGAAGCCGGTAGCTTAAAGCAGCGTATTGTACAGCTGCTTGGAACTCATTACAATGCCAAACTGGTTTCGGTAAAGGAGGAAACGGATTATATGAACATTTATGGTTTTGTGGGTAAGCCGGAAGCTGCCAAAAAAACCAGAGGCGACCAATATTTTTTTGTCAACAATCGTTTTATTAAAAGTCCCTACCTCAATCATGCAGTGATGAGTGCTTACCAGCAAATGATAGCGGCTGACAGTTTTCCAATGTATGTGTTGTTTATAGAGCTGGACCCTACAGTGGTAGATGTAAATGTGCACCCTACCAAACAGGAAATAAAATTTGAAGACGAAAAAATTGTTTATGCTTTTGTACAGGCGGCTGTCAAACATGCACTGGCACAGTTTAGCATTACACCTACATTAGATTTTGATTTAGATGCTTCTATTCAAAATCTTTCATCCATACAGCAGCCTTTTACCCAAGACAAACAGGACCGGGCGGCGGGTTCTTCACTTTTCAAAGGATTTACTCAAAAACATCAGGCACATTTTATAGAGCGCAATGAAAAATCAGAATTAAAACACTGGAATACTTTTTATGAGCCTGCAAAAACAGAAATGCCTGAAGCAAAGGATAAGTTAGAGCCGGGTACTTCAGATGTACAAGCTGCCATTTTTAATACATCAGTATCGCATACGCCTAGCCAGTTATTAAATACCTATATCATTACCACATCAGCAGGCAATGACTTGCTGCTTATACACCAGCAATCAGCGCATGAAAGAATACTATACGAAGCTTTAGCAAAAGCCAGTAAAGATGCTCCGGTAGCCACTCAGCGAAGTTTGTTTCCTGCAACACTGGAACTTACTCCCGCCGATACTGCCATTATGCAGGAGATTATTCCCGACCTGCATGACCTCGGTTATGTAATTGAACCCTTCGGAAAAAATGCTTTCGTTATTCAGGGTATTCCGGCTGATGTACCTGCGGGCAATGAAAAATATGTAATTGATATTTTATTAGAACAATACAAACACTTTAGTCCCGATGTTAGTTTTTCAAAAAGAGAAAAACTGATACGGTCACTAGCCAGACAACAAGCCATAAAAACCGGCACGGCACTCAGTGATAAAGAAATGAAACATCTGATAGAAGCGCTGTTTCAATGCAAACAACCTAATATTTCACCTGAAGGAAATCCTACTTATCTGGAATTTAAAAATGAACAGTTAGAAAAAATGTTTGGCAGATAAATGCTGATTTTTGAAAATAATTTATTCATCCACAATTTCTGCATACTTATAGCCAACGCCCCTTACCGAATGAAAATATCGGGGATTGCGACTGTCTTCTTCAAAATACTTTCTGAAGTTTAGAATGAAGTTGTCGATAGTGCGAGTGGTAGGATACACGTTGTAACCCCATACTGATTGCAAAATTTTTTCACGAGGCACTACTTCGTTTTTATTTTCAATCAATAATTTCAGCAGCATTGTTTCTTTTTTGCTGAGTTGAATTTTTTGACCTTTGTTATCTGTAGCTTCCTGAGCTTTGAAATCAATAGCACCTCCACCAAAGCTATAGGAATCGCCCAGGGTAGTTTTGTCCTGAAGTTTCTTATTCTTATTAATCAGTTTATGAACCCTTAGCAATAATTCTTCGAGATTAAAAGGCTTGGTCAGGTAATCATCTGCACCCTTTTTTAAACCCAGCACCCGGTCTGCACTGCTGTTTTTTGCACTTAGCATTAGAATAGGTACATCATTATTGCTGATGCGAATGGTTTCGGTTACACTTACCCCATCCAGTTCAGGCAGCATCACATCCATAATTATTAAATCGAAATATTCGTTTTCAACAGCTTTCAAGGCTGCCGCACCATCCATTACCGATGTTACGCTGTAGCCTTCCAACTCAAGATTTAGCTTTAAAGCATCATGCAGGTTTTCTTCATCTTCTACCAACAATACAGATGGATTTTGTTCATTCATTCAATAAAAATTTGCGAAACAAAAAAATTAGGTCTTGAAAACTATTGTAAAAATACTACCCTGTGGCTGATTATCCGTCACCGAAATGTCTGCATTGTGGCTCTGTGCAATTTTGCGGCAGAGATATAAGCCGAGGCCGGTGCCTTGCGTTTTGCGGGTAGCCTCATTGCCTATCCGGTAAAACTTACTAAACACTTTCAGCTTTTCTTCATCGGCAATGCCCGAACCTTCATCAGCTATTTGCAATTCAATGCCTGATCTGTATTTTTTTAAACCGGCAGTAACCATTCCGGTTTTGGGTGAGTATTTCAAAGCATTTCCGAGCAGATTATTAATCATCATTTGCAACAATAGTGGGTCTCCCTTAATATCTGCATCTGCTTCAATTGTTTCTTCAATTTTTCTGTCGGGAAACCTGTTTCTAAAATCCTGAAGTCGGTCTTTTAGTAGCAGGCTCAGGTCAAGTTCTTCATTATCTGCTTTATATTGACCGCCTTCCAACTGTGAGGATACCAAAATATTATTGGTCAAAAAATTTAATCTCCCTACTTCGTCTAGGGTTTTTTGAATTAGTTTTTGTTGCTTATCAGCTTCCAGTTTATGCTTCTGCATAGTTTCCAGGCTCAGTTTTGCAACAGCAATC
>JAKIZK010000089.1:294-9124 GCA_022708055.1 Bacteroidota bacterium | reverse complement strand
TTTGTTTTATCAATATGTTCATGTTTGATGTATTGTATCGTTCCGTTTTCGTTCATCAAAAACTAAGATTGCGTTCTATACGTCGGGGATTAAAATTGGAAACATCAATTGAAAAAGAAATTTTGCTGAAAAATCTTTTTTTCTTTTCAATAGTGGAAAGGATGTAGTCTTTATAAACCGGACTATACACCAGTGGCAAATAAATATTCACCAAACCTTTAAGAAATGATAACTGCAAACCTGCATCATACAAAAACCTGTCGAGGGTTTCTTTGTTTTTCCATGCTTCTGCATAAGTGCCCAGGTCGGCAAAAACTTTTACCGGAATCTTTACAGGTAACAATGCAAATGGATTAATAGCTGCAGGTAGTGTGGTTGTGAAGTTAGTCGCAATTAACCAATCGTCTGTTTTGCCTACTTTGCTGGCCAATAAATCTGTTCTTACTTTAAAGCCTCCATCTCTCATCATAATTTGCTGACTGGCCATGCCTTCAAATTTATTTCTGCCAATGAAATAATCGCTATAAGTATAATCCTCATAGCCATTAGCGCCTGTCATATTTAAATGGAAACGATCATTATTAAATTGCGTAGAAATGGTTTTTGTAGTTGTATAAATAAATTTTCCGGCAAACAGTCTTACATCCAAACCACCGCCTTTGGGATAATTGAAAAAATAGTTGCCAGTAAAGGCCGGACGAATAAAATCTTTACCTTGTTCAACCTTCAATTCGCCTTTATATGGATACAGCACCCTGTTATTTTCAATAACAAAGCTTAACTGATTCAGCACCCGGTTTTTATTTTCGGTTGTAACTGCAGTGAAGTACTGATAGCCGCCACCGGTATCAGGCACACTATCTCTGTAAAATCTGAAATTGTCTTCAGAGAAAAGAAATGATTTAAAGCGGATAAATTTATTAAAGCTGCTTCTTGCATTTTTATTGGCAAATGTGAATTTTATTTCCGGAACAATTTTTTTGTAGCCGGTAAAGGTTTTATTTCCGGCACTGTCTTTATAAAGATTCATGGTAAAGACAGCAGCATTGAAACCCAAATCAATCTTTCGGAAAATATTGCGGGGATAAAATGTATAAAATCCAAAACCAAGAGCGCTGATAGATTTGGAGCCAGTGGCATACAGGGGAGCTAGTAAAAATTGAAAACGGCTGGGTGGAAGTTTTACATTTGAAATGACTATACCCGCCATCAGTTTATCATAAGCATTAAAGCCGGTAACAGGAAAAAGACTGATGATTGAATTCTTTTTTGACAGTTCCCCCGATGTTATTTTATTAAAAACGTTCAATGGTGTTACTATTGAAGTACCTTGCTTAACAACATCGGGCAATAATCCTGTTTTATTTAACAAAGAAAAAATAGAATCTAAATTTCGGCCGCTTGCATCTTCTATTGATTTTTTAAAATCTTGCGGCTGTGGATGTTTAAACTGCCATTGTTTAAAATATGATTGCATGGTTTTATTAAATGTGGCTGCGCCCAATTCTTTGGATAGTAAACTCATCCATTTGGAAGTTTTGTAATAAGCAACCAGCGCATAATTTGCTATACTGAAATGCTCAGCGGTAGTTTCAATGGCCTGATCTTTATGGGTAGCCGACAAAGTTTCCAGTAAAATTTGTTCTAACTGGGTAATTGTTTTTCGTTTTGTAGCATTTACATATAGATTTTCATAATAAGAATTCATGCCTTCGTCCATCCAGGGATGCTTTCTTTCGTTTGTTCCCAGTATGCCGTAAAACCAGTTGTGCCCCAGTTCATGTGCAATAACTCTGTCAAGCATGCTTCTGTTTTGCATGGGAGATATTATCGTAATGGTTGGGTATTCCATGCCGCCGCCAAAACTTTTGGGGCCTTCAACAACCTTTACTGTGGAATAGGGATATTCGCCTACTAAATTTGAGTAATGCAGAACTGCTTTTTTTGCAAAATAAGCTGCGCTATCCCAAATCGTTTTAGAATTATAAATATAATAAGCTTCAACTTCAATTTTTTTACCGGATGGAAGGATTAAGGAATCTGTATTTACAACAAACCTCTTATCGGCAAACCACGCAAAGTCATGCACGTTGTCTTGTTTGTATTCTAAGGTCTTGTAAGCAGCAGATGTGGGTGGAAAGGATTCTTTTGTAGTTTTGATAGCGCCAAAACTGTTTTTTTCCTTTTGAATGGCTGGCGACCAAGAGAAATTTTTTCTGGAAAGCAGCCATTGTTTTTCGTCAGTATTTTGCAGCACACCGGTTGCGGCTACTACATAGTTTTGGGGAACTGTAATGCGTACCTCAAAACGGCCAAACTCGCTATAAAATTCTCCTTGGTCGAGGTAGGGCATGGGATGCCAGCCCTGCTTATCATACACTGCGGGTTTGGGATACCATTGTGTTATCTGATAGCTTTGCCCATCATGCCCGCCACGTGAAAAATTAAAAGGCATCTTTACATGAAAAGGAGTTGTGATGTTAATTTTTTGTCCGGGAAAAAGCGGAGCAGGCAAAAGCAGTTTTACAATATCAATATATTGAGGGTGATCTTCAGTAGTGGCAGTAATGTTGTTTACTTTAAAATCTAATTTATTGATATATCCTTTTTCTTCTTTAGAAGAAAAATAAAATTTTGTATTTCCGTTTTCAAGCGATTGATCAGTATATGCGGTTTTGTCATTTTTATAAGCATTGGGCCAAAGATGAAACCAGATATAATGCAATGTATCGGGCGAATGATTGATGTATTCAATATTTTCAAACGCATCCAACGTATGTTCTGTATCGTTTAAAGAAACATCAATTGAATAATTGACCTCTTGCTGCCAGTATTGTGCCTTTCCCTGTTGGCAAATGATTTGAAGAACACATATTAATAAAATGACTTTTCTCAAAAGACGGAGTTTTCTCAAAAATAAAATCAATATTCTGCAATAGGAAATCTATTATCTATTTTCCTTTTCCTGTTAAAATAATTCGTAAAGTGTGTAACATGATTTTAAAATCAAGCACCAGAGAAATATTTTCAATATAGAGCAGGTCAAATTTGCTGCGCTCTATCATGGCATCCACATTTTCGGCATAACCATATTGTACCATGCCCCAGCTGGTAAGGCCGGGTTTTACCCTCAGCAGATATTTGTAATAAGGAGCTTGCACAATAATCTGGTCAATATAAAACTGCCTTTCAGGACGTGGCCCTACAAGGCTCATATCGCCTTTCAGAATATTCCAAAGTTGTGGTAGCTCATCAATCCTCCACTTACGCATTATTTTTCCCCAGCGGGTTATGCGTGGATCATTATCGGATGAAAGGGAAGGGCCATTTGCTTCAGCATCAACAACCATTGAGCGAAATTTATACATACGAAATGATTTCCCTTTGTAGCCAATTCTTTCTTGTACAAAAAAGACAGGACCCTTTGATGAAAACCATACACGAATGGCTGCGAATAATATTAAGGGTGATAATAAAATAAGACCCAACAGTGCCGTTACAATGTCAATTATTTTTTTAATATTTTGTTGCCACTCGGGCATTAAGCCGGTTTGTAAGTCAATAAGTGGCGCACCCATTACATTGATGGTTTTTACCGATCCGGAAAGAATATCCAACGTATTGGGCTGAATTTTTATTTCTACATCCTTTTCGCTGAGGCGGCTGATAAAGTTTTCCAGGCTTGCCTGTTCCGATTTTTCTAAAGCCAGTACTACTAATTTTATTTTTTGACTGTCAATGATGTTTTCAAGTTCATCTGTACTGCCCAGCCTTGGAATCATTTTTTGCATGTTGCTTTTTCCATTGGCATCTTGAGTGATGTAGCCTACATATCTGTATCCGCCATCCTGCAAGCTGTTTTTTGTTTCTTTATAAATACGCAAAGCATTATCATGACTACCGACCAGTAAAGAAGGAAAAAAAACTTTTCCACTCAATAATTGATTTTTTGCTTTATTGAGAATGATTAATCTGCCTGTTAATGTGAAAATAAAATGAATGGCAACCAGAACACCGAATGAAAAGAAATAGTATGAAAAATGGGTATGAGGATCGTTTAGTACAAAGGCCAGCATTAATCCGATGCAACCCAAGAGGGTACAGACAATAGTAAGTGTAAACTCTGCCAGCCTTGATTTTTTATACAATGCTTTATATGTGCCTGCCAGTGTGTAGAGTGTAAGCCATCCAACAGGAACGAAAATAATAATCAGTAACCACGATTTAGTGCTGATTGGATAAGCACCTTTATCATCTAAAACATTTGATCTGTAAAAATAAAAAAACAACCAAGAGGCAACTGCCGTTAAGTAGTCAATCCACACATACCAGCCCATGGCTATTTTATTGCCTGATTTTGTCATTGAGTAATGGTATTGTTGCCAATTTTTTCCAGTATCTGATGTGCGACATCCATTGCCATTAAACCGTCAATTTCTGAAACAACCGGTTTTGTATTATTTTGTATGGATTGAATAAAAGCAGTGAGTTCTTCTTTGATGGCATTCACTTCAGGTACTACCGGATTTGCCATTGCTATGGTTTTCTTTCCGGTAGGCGTTGCTATATCAAAAGCAAAAACATTTGTATCCTGCGGCTCTTTCAATTTGATGATTTCAGTTTTCTTGTTCAAAAAGTCAATACCGATATACGCATCTTTTTGAAACAATCTAATCTTTCGCATTTTTTTCATGGAAATACGGCTGCTGGTCAGGTTGGCAACACACCCATTGTTAAATTCTATTCTTACATTGGCTATGTCAGGCGTTTCTGTCATAACGCCTACTCCGCTTGCAGAAATATTTTTTACATCGCTTTTTACCAGACTGAGAATAATATCAATATCATGAATCATGAGGTCAAGAATCACACTTACTTCGGTGCCCCTGGGGTTAAACTCGGCCAGCCTGTGAACTTCAATAAACATGGGATTGAGGTGTAAGTCTTTAACTGCCAGAAATGCCGGATTAAATCTTTCCACATGACCCACTTGAAGTTTTATGCCAGATTCTTTTGCTAAGGTTACTAATTGCCGGGCTTCATTCATGGTATTAGCCAGTGGCTTCTCTACAAAAACGTGGCGGCTTTTTTTAATCGCCATTTCACAAATATCAAAATGGTGGTTGGTAGGGGCTACTACATCTACGACATCACATGCGTCCATCAATGCGCCGGCATCTACAAACCGGGGTAGTTGGTATTTCTCGGATACTTCTTTTGCAATAGCATCATCGGGGTCGAAAAATCCAACCAGTTCTACTTCGGCTATTTCCTTCCAGTTGTTCAAGTGAAATTTTCCCAAATGGCCTGTGCCAAAAACTCCTACTTTGAGCATAAGTGTTCAATTAAATAATACCCAAAGATAAAGATTGCATTGCGGCAGTGCGAAAGAGTTATAAACAGCCCTGCATTTTTACAGCATTCTTGAGTGGCTAATATATGATGGATGAAAAATGAAAAGGCAGGAACCGTTTTTAATAGTGTTGATGATGCTTTCAGCGTATTGAACGGGAACAGCCGGACAACCCTGGCTACGTCCAATATAGCCTTGCGCATTTACCAGATCCTGAGAAACATAAGGCGCACCGTGTACTACAATGCCACGTTCAAAAGCATTGTCATTGATACCGGATTCAACTCCTTCCAATTTTAAAGAGTATCCGTTTTTGCCCTCATAAGTAGGGCCGGTAATGTAAAAACCAGGGCTACTCATAAATGAGGAGGCTTTGTTTGAAAATGTATTTGCAAGTTCTTTTCCTGTATTTCTGCCATGCGCAACCAGCGTTTGAAAAAGGACATTATAGTTTTTTATATCAATTACAAATAATCTTTTTTCGCTACTTGGCAGACTGAAGTCGATAATGGAAATAATAGAATCATTTATCAGTTTGCCTTCCTGTTGCAAAAAGTCGAATCCCTTTTTGGCATACTCATAAGCTTGAGCGCTCAGCCCTTTAATATTAAGGTGCAAACTATCGTAAACAGATTTAATAGCAGGCATCAGACGGAGCGAGTCGGTAGGTGTATGGCTAACTGTAGTGTCGTGAGTATAAAATATCTTATTTCCGGTAGCGGATTTTGCAAAAGCAAAAGGAATTTGCAAAAGACCAATAATTAAAGAAGAAAGAAATAAATAAGTTGCTTTGAATTTCTTAATCATCACCTTTACACATTTTGTTTTACATGGATATTAAAAAATATTCATTCATCCTATGTTACAAATCCAATCTTGAACCAGTTCCATTTTTTTAAAATAAAACTGCCCGTGAAATATTCACCGGGCAGTTTTGGATTTTTTTGTATCAAGGTAAAAAACAGTCCTTGATTTAATTTTTGCGGACCGGACGGGACTCGAACCCGCGACCTCCGCCGTGACAGGGCGGCATTCTAACCAACTGAACTACCGATCCAGCAAAAGACATAAAGTCTTTTTTTCAGGACGGCAAAGATAATCTTGTCACGCTTTTCAGCCAAAAGTTTTTCACTGATTCAACAACCATTTTTTGGCCCGATTTGATGATATTATTTAATCCTTAATTTAGCCGCTCATTTACTACCTATGCCTACAGATGCCAACCGACAGTTCCTGGATTTTGAGAAACCTATTAAAGATCTCATCGACGAAATCGTTAGCATGAAGAATCGTCAGGAGAAAACTAAACTTGACCTCAGCGATTCTATTACAAAATTGGAAAAGGCTATTCTTGATAAAAGAAAAGAAATAACAAAAGGACTTACCGACTGGCAAAGGGTACAACTTAGCCGCCACCCCGACCGCCCCTACACTTTAAAATACATTAATAAAATAACGGATGACTTTATTGAGCTTTTTGGCGATCGCAATGTTAGAGACGATAAAGCAATGGTAGGTGGATTTGGAAGTCTTTGTGGTGAAACGGTAATGTTTATTGGTCAGCAAAAAGGGATAAATACCAAAACCAGGCAAATGCGCAATTTTGGAATGGCTAACCCCGAAGGTTATAGAAAAGCACTGCGCCTGATGAAGCTGGCCGAAAAATTTAATAAACCCATTGTAACACTAATTGACACAATAGGTGCTTATCCGGGACTTGAAGCTGAAGAAAGAGGACAGGGAGAAGCTATTGCCCGGAATATTTATGAAATGATGCGGTTGAAAGTACCCGTAATATGCGTTATCATAGGAGAGGGTGCAAGCGGCGGCGCATTAGGCATTGGTGCCGGCGACAGAGTTTATATGATGGAAAATACCTGGTATTCTGTTATCTCTCCCGAGAGTTGTTCTTCTATACTTTGGAGAAGCTGGGATAAAAAGGAAATAGCAGCAACTCAACTAAGATTGACCGCTGCAGATAATTTACGCTATGGTATTATTGATGGCATCATTTCCGAACCCGATGGTGGCGCCCATTGGGATTATGACCTGGCTGCAAAAAATTTAAAAGACTTTTTAATACCCGTAATCAAAGAACTAAAAGCTATTCCAGCAGAACAAAGAATAAATAACAGGATTGTTAAGTATGGCAAAATGGGTTTTTGGGACGAAGTATAAATTCAATTAATCTTTAAATATATTTTAATGTTTCTCCGGGAAAAATTCAAAGGTACAGGCATTGCCATCGTTACTCCATTTCAGGAAGATGGAAGTATCGACTGGAACAGTTTTGAAAATTTAATTGAATTCTGGATAAAAGGAAAGGTTGAATATCTGGTAGTATTGGGTACAACCGGCGAAAGCGCAACTATTCATGGCAATGAAAAACAAGAGGTCTTTTCTTTTGTCAATAAAATAAATGCAGGAAGAAAACCATTGGTTGCCGGCATTGGAGGCAATGATACTCATGAAGTGTTGAAAGGTTTCAAAAATTTTGATTTGAAAGGATATGATGCCATTCTTTCTGTTTCTCCTTATTACAACAAACCCAATCAGGAAGGCATTTACCAACATTATAAAGCATTGAATGAAGCTACGCCATTACCCATCATCATGTACAATGTGCCGGGACGAACCGGGCAAAGTGTAACTGCGGAAACACAATTGCGCATTGCTAAAGAGTTGAAAAATATTTTTGCAACCAAAGAAGCCAGCGGCAATTTTGATTTACTAAATCAATTGTTGAAAAATAAGCCGGATGATTTTATGGTTATCAGTGGTGATGATCCTATTACCCTGCAAATGATTGCACAGGGTGCCGAAGGGGTAATCTCCGTAGTTGCTAATGCTTATCCGCTTGATTTTTCCAATATGGTACGTTATTGTTTGCAAGGTGATTTTGCAAAAGCTAAACCCTTGCATGATAAGTATATCGATGTCATTGCATCTATGTTTACCGAAGGAAGCCCCAGTGGCGTAAAAGCTTATCTCAATGAAATGGGTTTGTGCAAAAACACTTTTCGATTACCGGTATGGAAAGTGAGTGAAAAACATTTGCAAAAAATTAAAGAGTTGATGAAATCGGTTTCGTAAGAAGTTTGTTTTATCTTTTCCCCAGTTCAATCACTTCGCAGTTTTTCATTTCTTTTCCGTCAATTTCAAAGCGAATTAAGGTGCGTATTTTATGCCAGCCTTGTTTGCCTTCAGCACCGGGATTCATATACAGACAGTTGATTTTTTCGTCGTACATTATTTTCAAAATATGCGAATGACCACAAATGAATAGCTGTGGCTGATGAGCCAGAAGTTCCTTTCGGGTTTCGGGATTGTACTTTGGAGGTGTACCGCCAATATGCCTGATCATTACTTTTACTTCTTCACAATAAAAAACAATTTGCTCCTTGTATGTTGACCTGATTAGCTGTCCATCAATATTTCCAAAAACTCCTTTAAGCGTTTTAAAACGATTCATTTTTT
>JAKIZK010000089.1:0-277 GCA_022708055.1 Bacteroidota bacterium | reverse complement strand
CTACACCATCGCCCCAGTCGCCGGCATGCCACACTTCATCACAATTTTCAAAGTGCTTATAAACCGCTTCGTCCCAAAAGCCGTGCGTATCGGATATTAAACCAATTTTTGTCAATCTAAAATGTATTAATTTTGAGAAGGTGAAAGATATGAATTGTTGTGACGTGGAAAAAGAGAATAAGTAGTGGGTGGAAGGAAGATGTAGGAAAGCAGCGGGTTTAGTGTAGAAGGTGAAAAAACAGAATCTTTAAAATCATCAACTCAACAACTCAGTGGC
>JAKIZK010000088.1 GCA_022708055.1 Bacteroidota bacterium | reverse complement strand
TGAAACTCTATTGAAGAAGGGATACGAGGTTTTATATGAACCCGAGATTAGTTATGAAGCACTTGAAACTTCAATTCAGGATGCCGTCGGCCTTATCGTAACTACCCGGCTGCGAATAGATAAAAACATTATAGACAAAGCATTTCAACTAAGATGGATCGGCAGATTGGGAAGTGGAATGGAGCTGATTGATGTGGCCTATGCAACGGAAAAAGGGATTCGTTGCGAAAGCAGCCCCGAAGGTAATCGTAATGCCGTGGCTGAACATTTATTAGGATTGTTATTGGCGCTCTTGAACAATATACACTACTCAAATAATGAAATCAGTAAAGGCTTATGGCATCGTGACGAAAACAGGGGAACAGAACTGCACGGTCGTACGGTAGGAATCATTGGATATGGAAATACCGGTAGTAGTTTTGCAAAATTGTTACAGCCATTTGATGTTACGGTATTGGCTTATGATAAATATAAATCAGGTTTTGCAACCGATTATATCAAAGAGGCAAGTCTTGAACAGATATGCCGATATGCTGATGTTATCAGCTTTCATGTACCCCTTACTGAAGAAACATTATACATGGGGAATAAAAATTTCTTCGATGCACTTGAGCGAAAACCTTGGTTTTTAAATACAAGCAGGGGCAAAGTGGTACGTATTGGTCATTTGGTGAATGCATTAATTGAAAATAAAATTGCGGGCGCCGGGCTTGATGTATTGGAAAATGAACAACTGCAAACTTACACGCCAATTGAGCAAGAACAGTTGGGCTGGTTGTTGAACCAGCGTAATGTAATAATTACGCCACATATAGCGGGCTATAGCCACGAAGCATCTTACAAAATGGCTGATATTTTATTAAAAAAACTTGAAATTTAATTTCGATTTAAACTTTTGAATTAATTCAATTATTTTTCAAAAAATAGTTTTTATATTTGCATCATAATAATGCAACGCTTCAGCAAACACTGAGGCGTTGTTATTTTTTTATTCTATAAACTCATATATTATGGCTGAAATACAATATGTGACTAAAGACACGCTGGAGCAAATGAGAGCAGAATTGCAGCGCATGAGAGGGGTGGACAGACCAGCTGCCAGTAAGGCAATTGCTGAAGCAAGAGAAAAGGGCGATTTGAAAGAAAATGCAGAATATGATGCTGCAAAAGAAGCGCAAGGATTATTGGAAGCAAAGATAGCGGCAATGGAAGGTGCCCTTGCAAATGTGCGGGTGATAGATGAATCCAGCATTGACACTAGCAAAGTATCTATTCTCACTACAGTAAAGCTTACCAACCTGAATACCAAAAAACAGGTTACCTATAAAATTGTAAGCGAGCAAGAAGCTGATATAAAATCGGGCAAAATTTCTGTTACTTCTCCTATCGGGAAAGGAGTTTTGGGAAAACTGGTAGGTGATACTGCTGAAGTACAAGCTCCTGCAGGTTTATTAAAGTTTAAAATTGAAGAAATTACAGCATAGTAAATAAAAGCATTTTCTCTCTGTACATTGGCAAAATAATTGTGTACCTTGTAAGCTGATTCGGCTAAGAAAAACCTTATTTTAATTCAGGTATGCAATTAAAAAAGTCAATTGCTTTTTTTACTCTTTTTTTTATCGCTGCAACTTCAATACTTGCACAGCCATTCACTTTTAATTGCACTCGTGATACTTTTATTGCCCGATGTGCCGGCACATCTTGTTTTACATTAAAAGCGCTGATCCCTGATATACATGCTGCTTCAGGAACCTATACAGTAAACCCCATTGGTGCTACACCCAGTGCCTGTTTCCCGGTTTATGTACAACCGGATGATCCCGGGGGCACTTCTGCTGATTTAACGATAGATGATATTTACAGCACACCTTTTAATATTGGTTTTCCATTTCCTTTTTATGGTACTGTGTATAACAATCTGATCGCAAGTCCAAATGGTGCTGTATCGTTTGATGTAAGTAAAACCGGAGCATTCGCTCATTTTGGTATGCTCTATGATGGTACAATACTTAATGCAGCGCTCGGTTCTCCTGTTGATCTTCCCAGTACACTATATGATGCTGCATTGATTATGGGTCCTTATCACGATATGGCGCCACAGTATGCAACTTCACCAAATAAAAAAATTCAATATCAGGTGGTAGGAACAGCGCCGCACCGCAAATGGATTTTAAGTTTTTATAAAATGCCTTTGTATCTGATTACAGGCGGTTGCAATTTATTAATTGAAAACACGCATCAGATTGTCTTATATGAATCAACCGGAATAATTGAAGTACTGGTTTTTGGTACACAACCCTGTTTGGGTTGGAATGATGGACGTGCCATGATTGGTATTCAAAATGCAGCAAAAAATCAGGCAGTAATGGTAAATGGCAGAAGAGCATCGGATGCACCCTGGGGCACACCCAATATGAATGAAGCTTATAGATTTGTTCCTTCACAAGGAGCTTCTTTATTTAAAAGAGTTGAGTTATACGATTTGACTGGCACACTAATTACTGTTGGTACTACGGTGAATCTTGGAGATGGAAGATTGGAAGCATCGTTTCCCAACATTTGCCCAACAATAGGTGCTACTACTTCTTATGTTGTTAAATCAGTTTATACAAAATTTGATAACCCCACTGTTGAAATCTTTGGAAGCGATACCATCAACATAACTAAGGATGCTTCTACCAATCTTAATGCTACCGCTGCCACTACCAATACCAGTTGTTTTAGTAACACAGGCACCATAACGATTACAGTTCCACCTGCCGTTGCAACTCCTCCTTATACATATATACTGGATGGAGGTACACCAGTAAATGGCGGTAGCCCGTTTACATTTAATAATGTAACAGCGGGTGCACATACTGTTGTGGTGTCTGATGCTTCCGGCACCTGCACCAGTACCCTCAATGTAAATGTGCAACGAAACAATGACATTACAGCAACCATCACCACTACGGCTACAGCCTGTGCAAGTGTGGCTACGGGTAGCATTACAATTACGCCCAATAATGGAACGGCACCTTTTAGCTATCAGTTAGATGGGTTTTTGCCTGTTGCAGGACCGGCACCATTTACTTTTTCAAATCTTACTGCCGGTAATCATAATATTGTGGTTTACGATGCAACAGGGTGTCAGACAAATGTTATCGTTGTTGACGTTCCGGTGGGAGCCGGCGTGAGTGCAAATTCCACTTCAACTGCCTCATCTTGTACCATGGTGGCCAATGGAAGTATTACAACAACAGCATTGACCGGCATTGCGCCTTTTACCTGGCAATTGGATGGAGGAGCCATTGTGAGTGGTGTAAATCCACACACATTTACAGCCGTTTCATCGGGGAGTCATACCGTAACCATTTATGATAATGTAGGTTGCTCCCGTTCATATAATGTAAATGTAGTTGCCGGTCCGGGTGTTAGTGGTACTGCATCATCCACGCCGGCCACCTGTGCGGCTATCCAAAACGCAACATTGACATTAAATGCCATTGCGGGTGCAGCACCATTTAGTTATCAAATAGATGGCGGCGCATTTCAAACAGGAACAAATCCATTTACGTTTTCCAATCTGTCGGCAGGCCCACATACTGCCATTATAAGAGATAATGTAGGATGCACTCAAACATTTAATGTAACAATAGGTGCAGGCCCCGGACCTTTGGCTTCAGCCATTTCTTCTGCTACTTCATGCAATGGCGCTGCCGATGGATCTATTATTGCATCAGGTTCGGGTGGCGTATCTCCATATTCATTTTCTTTGGATGGTGCCACACCTGTAAGCGGCTCATCGCCTTATACATTTTCAAATGTAAATGCAGGGCCACATACCATTACTGTAACAGATGCTGTTGGTTGTATAAGTAATGTTTTTAATATTATTGTAGCGGTAGGGCCTACTATAACTACAACCGTTAATAAAACGAATGTATTGTGCAATGGTGATGCTACAGGTACTATCACCGTTAATCAACCTGCTTTAGGCAACCCACCATTTCAATATTCAATTGGAGGCGTAGTGTGGCAGCCTGGAAATTCCTTTACAGGTTTAGCTGCCGGAACGTATAATGTTTTTTATCGTTCGGCAAATGGTTGCACCGGTTCGCAATTAGTAAACATCATACAACCCACCGCTCTTTTAGCATCCACAACCATAAAAGCGGTTCGTTGTTTTGGTGAGAATAATGGAAATATTACGGTAGCATCATCAGGTGGTTCACCGCCTTATCAATATTCAATAAATGGAGGTATAAACTGGCAGTCATCATATCAATTCAATACAGCTGCAGGTAATTATACCATAACCATAAAAGATGCCAATGGTTGTATTACAACTCGTAATGTTGTGGTAACAGAGCCTTCGCTTCTTACAGCCTTTTCATTAAATGCCAATGCAACCTGCGATGGTGGAAATGATGGCCGTATTACGGTTTTGGCAAGTGGTGGCAATGCAGGTTATCGATATTCATTGGATGGGATAAATTATCAGACTTCAAATGTTTTTAATCTGCCTCCCGGTTCGTTTAGCGTTACGGTAAAAGACAGCCTGGGTTGTAGTATGTCTTTTCCAGCTACGGTTGGTCTTACGGTTAATCTTTTTTTGAATCCACTTCGTGATACCAGTATCTGCGAAGGAACATCAGGACAACTTCAAATTCATACAAACGCAAATGTTTTTTCATGGTCACCATCAATTGGTTTGAATGATACTACTGTTCCCCGTCCCATAGCAAGTCCGGTTGCCACTACACAATATGTAGTGAAAGTTACATTGGGAAGATGTGATGACAGCGATACCATGATTGTAAATGTAAATAAAGCGCCTATTCCCAATGCGGGGCCTGATGGTGATATTTGCTATGGCCGTTCCTACACCTTGCAGGGTAGTGGTGGTGTACAATACAATTGGTCGCCGCCCATTTATTTAAATACTACAATGGGTGCCAATCCAATTTCAACACCTACCATCACTACTACATATACAGTAGCAGTACAGGATGCAATTGGATGTAAATCGTTGGGACAAGATACTGTAAAAGTAAAAGTATCGCAACCCTTGCGAGTACACACCATTCCTTTTGATACGATTGCATATCCCGGTCAGCAGATTCAGCTTATTGCAAACTCTGTAGGGGTTGTTTATAATTGGTCGCCGGCCAGTGGGCTTAATAATCCTTTTATTCAAAATCCTGTTGCAACTGCTTCAAATATTATTGGCGGCGAAACCTTGTACAAAGTAGTATCAACTACTGCCGATGGCTGTAAGGGAGAAGGATTTGTAACAATAAGAATTTCAAAAGGCCCTGATATTTATATGCCTACTGCATTTACCCCCAATGGTGATGGGCTCAATGAATATTTTACACCCATTCCGGTGGGAATAAAATCATACAATTATTTCAAAATCTTCAACCGGTGGGGGCAATTGATTTTTTCTACCACCCGGCAAAATGAAGGATGGGATGGACGGATATTGGGAAAAGAGCAACCAACCGGTGCTTATGTATGGATGATAGAAGGAGTTGCTTTCGATAACCGAAAGATTACGAAAAAAGGAATCGTAACGCTTATTCGTTAATAACTTGCTTTCGAAGGTGAATAACTATCATTGCTATGTATTATTTTTGAGTAAGTCCCTGAGATTGAAACCTTATTTTTGCCATGTTATAAATCTTTAAATTAACTATGGTAGATGTTATACTCGGCCTGCAATGGGGCGATGAAGGAAAGGGAAAAATCGTTGATTTTTTTGCCAAAGACTATGATGTGATTGCAAGGTTTCAGGGTGGTCCCAATGCCGGGCATACCCTTTATGTCAATGATAAAAAAGTGGTGCTTCATCAAATTCCCTCGGGTGTTTTTCATGCGGGTACTGTAAACCTGATCGGAAATGGTGTGGTACTTGATCCGGTAGTATTGAAGCGGGAAATGGAAACCGTAAAATCATTCGGCATTGATCTTCAGAAAAATCTTTTTATTTCTGAAAGAACACATTTAATTCTTCCTACTCATCGTGCTTTGGATAAAGCAGCCGAATTGTCAAAGGGAAATCAAAAAATTGGTTCCACTTTGAAAGGCATCGGGCCTACTTATATGGACAAAACAGGCCGCAATGGATTAAGGGTAGGTGATTTGCTTGACAAAAACTTTACTACCGCCTACATTAAATTGCGATTAAAGCATCAGCGTCTTTTAGATAATTTTAATTTTCATGAAGACATCACCTCGTGGGAAGAGGAATTTTTTGAAGCGGCTGAGATTTTAAAGGGAATGAATATTGTAAATGGCGAATATTTCATCAACAATAAAATTAAAGAAGGGAAAAAAGTACTGGCAGAAGGCGCACAGGGAAGTATGCTGGATATTGATTTCGGAACCTTCCCTTATGTTACTTCCTCCAACACGATTTCGGCAGGTGTTTCCAATGGTTTGGGTATAGCCCCTCAATTAATTAATGATGTAATTGGCGTTACTAAGGCATATTGTACAAGAGTTGGCAGTGGCCCATTTCCTACCGAGCTGGACAATGAATTGGGAGAATCTCTTAGAAAAACGGGTAATGAATTTGGTGCTACTACCGGAAGACCCCGTCGTTGTGGCTGGATTGACCTGGTAGCACTGCGTTATGCTTGTATGATAAATGGTGTAACACAAATTGTAATGACAAAAGCAGATGTTTTGGATGCTTTTAAAGAATTGCAAGTATGCACTACCTATAAAATTAATGGAAAAGAAACAACAGAAGTGCCTTTTCAAATGGATAGACAAAAGCCAGAGCCGGTTTATCAGCAATTTACCGGATGGAATAGCAATACTGATGCAGCAAAAGATTATGCAGCATTGCCTGATCGTATGAAAGAATATGTGAAATATATAAATGAATATTTAGGCGTGAATATTCATTATATTTCAAACGGGCCGGGGCGAGATCAACTGATAAAGGTATTTTAAAAAAGACAAAAAAAAATTCTGCTAAAAAAATTTGGCTAATTAAAAACTTCGCTGAAATTTTACAGTATCAACCCTTTAAAACTATGGCTTCTAAATCTGAAAAAGAAAAAAAATCAAATAGCAAAGCAGGAGATTCAGCTGCTGACGAACCTGTAAAAAAAACATCTTCAAAATCCAAAAAGCAAATAGAAGATGATGAGGATGATTTTGATGATGAAGAAATGGATGCACCCGCTTCAAAAAAAGGTGGGAAGTCAACTTCTAAAAATAAGAAGGACGATGATGACGATGATGATGATGTAGATGATGGACCTGATGATTGGGAAAAACCTGAGGAAGAAGAAAACTGGGATCCCGATTTTGATGAGTTTGATATTCCAAAATCAAAAGGGAAAAAAAGCAGCGGCGGAAAGAAAACTGAAGACGATGATCTGGGAATTGATGATGAATTCAAAGACATGTTCAATGATAAAGATGACTTTGATGATGAGGAAGATGATTACTAAACCTGCACTGTAACACAAATCTCTTACCGTGCTTTGAATACCAACACAAAAACCAATTGCTTAGTTCCTGTTACTGATTTTTTTCAGTTAAAAGAAAAAGTGCTGCACTGGGTTAACCGGTATAGCACTTTTTGTTTTTTAGATAATCAGCAGTACAATATTGCGCCTCATAAAATGGAGTGCCTGATAGGAGCCGGCGTCAGGCAATTTGTAAAAGCCAGTGCGGGTGAAAATGCTTTAGCTCAATTATCTACAATGGTTAATGATGCAAGAAAGTCTTCATCCTGGCTTTTTGGACATTTGGGATATGACCTTAAAAATGAAATTGAAAATTTAACCACATCTAACCCAGATGAAACGGGATTTGATGATTTATACTTTTTTATTCCCGAAGTTGTCATCCGTATTAATGAAGATGAGCTTTGGATTGAAGCTGCAAATGCATTTGAAATTGCTTCAGAAATTGAATCAATCGAATTAAAATCATCAAATTTTTCAAATGCTGTAACCTTTACCGGCAGATTGACCAAAGAAGCATATATTCAAAAAATAACATTGTTCAAGCAACATATACTTCGAGGCGATTGTTATGAAATTAATTTTTGTCAGGAATTTTTTGCTTCAAACGTTGCCATCAGTCCTATTCAGGTTTTTCAGAAATTATCAGCCATTTCGCCCAATCCATTTGCAGCATTATATAAATATGATAACAAATGGCTGATATGTGCCAGCCCTGAAAGATTTTTGACCAAACAAGGAAGCAAAATTTTTTCTCAGCCTATAAAAGGGACTTCAAAGCGGGATATGGTATGTAAAGCTAATGATGTTGCAAATAAAGATTGGTTGCGCAACAGCAGCAAAGATCGATCTGAAAATGTGATGGTGGTTGATCTTGTAAGAAATGACCTTTCAAAAATATGTGAAGAAGGCTCTGTTAAGGTAGATGAGCTATTTGGAATCTATTCTTTTCCACAAGTGCATCAAATGATTTCGACTGTAAGTGGAACGCTGAAAAGAAAAATTGAATTTACAGAAATTATTAAGGCTTGCTTTCCAATGGGATCTATGACGGGTGCACCGAAGAAAAAAGTAATGGAGCTCATTGAAAAATATGAAACCGGAAAACGAGGTATTTTTTCGGGCGCCTTAGGTTATATCAATCCTTCCGGCGATTTTGATTTTAATGTTGTTATTCGTAGCATGATGTATAATGAGGCTTCAGGTTATCTTTCTTATCAAGTAGGATCGGGAATTACACATTATAGCAATGCAGCTGCAGAATGGGATGAATGTATGATGAAAGCTGAAGCAATCAAAAAAGTATTTCAATAGAAAATATCAGGAGCCTGTCGCTAACAGTTGATCAATTGATTCTTTAAGTATGATGGTTTTATTATTGTTAAACAAGTTCATTTTACTTTCAGGCAATCGCAATTCATAACTACCGGAAATGGCAATTTCACTGTTAAAGCCCGGATTGTACCGGTTAAATTCTTTTTCACTCATCAAAATATGCTTGGCAATAACTGCTGCATAATACCTGCCACTTATTTTCAGCACTTTAGATTCTTTTAGTTCGTCTTTGCTCAAATTGATATTAGTCGTAAGTGCCGCATCTTTTAATTCCTCTTTGGTAAGTGTAGTAACACCTCCTTCACCTTCAAAAATATAATGCGTAC
>JAKIZK010000087.1 GCA_022708055.1 Bacteroidota bacterium | reverse complement strand
CCATTTCCTATTTTAACCAGGTGTGCAGGCGCATATCTTACACCATACATATATCCATCAAGTGGATTGAGACCAAGTGCATTAAAACCTATCCCAGTTGGATTTATATTAAAATTATTTGCAGTGATTGTACTTCCCGAGAATGAGAGACTTTTCATTGAAGTGGTTGAATTTGCATCTCCAGAGCTTCCGTGACTCACAAAAAATTGCCCGTTACATCCTAACGGAGAATTGGGCGGAGGCAAAACAGTAACAGTTGTAACATTAGTTGTAGCGCCGGCTGAGCCAGAGCGTGTAATAGTTACAAAAACTGTATAGGTGCCCGCTGTAGGATATGTCAGCGTTTTTGAATCATTAGATGCGGCTATTGTATTTGGGTTTGAGCCGGGGATAGAGGCTCCGGGTGCACTCCATGTATAAGTATAGTCGCCACTTCCTCCGAAATTAAAGGCTGAAGCAGTAAAATTAACAGTACCGCCTTCGTTTATAGACTGTGAGGCAGAAGGTGAAAGCGTTGCATAAGGTGCAGGTTTCAACGCAATTAACATTGCACCCCATCGCATACTCGAACTACCGCCAAGTGCAACTGTTCCATTACCTGTGGTTCCTGCAGAAGACTTTATTTCCATAGCGGCGCCTACTGTTAAATCATTGTCACTGGAACCATTGTATCGATCCTCGTAAATTTCAGTTAGCGAACCAGGGCTTGTTGTACTCCAACTAGACATAGACTTATTATCATTGAGCATTGCAAACATTACAACCGCAGCATTTGGCGAATTTGTCGAAATCCCCGCCGCAGTAGCATTTGAACTACTACTATTACTTAAAGATAAACTTCCTGGAGGTGTATCAAATGGTGTAGGGCCTGACACATCAACTCCCGAAAATGAAGCAATTGTGCCCACATTATTGTTGGCTCCTGTACCTAAAGCAAATGTATAACTTGCCGGCTCAGAGGCTCCGGCAACTTTATAGAGTAGCGCTCCCATGGTAGAGCCTCCATCAATAACACCATTTGAAATAGGCGTCCATCCTGCTAAAGATGGAGCAATAGTTCCATTATTACGTTGAACAATATTAACGATCATCACATCCCCTTCCGAAACGCCGGAGGGTTTGCTAATGTTTAAGCTAGCGGATGTTGATGAGTTTGAACTGCTGCTACCAAAGGATATTTGGGCAGCGGCGGATGCCGTAATAAGTACAGCAGTCAGGACAAGTAAAGAAATTTTTTTCATGCTCAAGGTGGTTTATGTTAAAAAATATTCCAATTGTGCTGGCTTGTTTCAACAACACATAAGGAACGGATTCATCCAAAATTTTTTTTGGTGATTCAATAGAGAGGACCTTGTGGCATTCAAAATAGGAAGGACTTAGAATTAGTCATTCAAGCGGGATATTCAAAAAAAGGTCTTAATAGAGGAAAATGGATAGCGTGTAGCTCTTTAGAAAGACAAAAGTAATTTCGATATTTGAAATTTGCAAGATAATTAGCTTATATATTTTTCACCCTTTCATGAACCCAATCCATAGCAGTATCAAACTGTTGTTTTTCTGTAAGTTGCGTATTATCCAATACCCTTGCATCTGCCGCTTTTCTTAGCGGGCTTACTTCTCTGTTGGAGTCAATATAATCACGCATTTCCAGATTGTTCTTTACTTCTTCAATGGTAATATTTGGATTTTTTTCAAACAATTCTTTAAATCTCCTCTCTACCCTTACCGCAATATCAGCTGTCATAAAAATTTTTAGTTCGGCATTGGGAAAAACGGTGGTTCCAATGTCTCTGCCATCCATTACGATACCTTTTTTCGCTCCCATTTTTTGCTGCTGTGCTACCGCAAATTCTCTTACTTCTTTTAACGCAGCCACATCACTTACTTTTTCTGCCACTAGTAAATCTCTTATCACATACTCAACATTTTCGCCATTGAGGTGCATTTCACTTAACCGGCTTTTATCATTAACAACAAATTCCAGATTGATTTGCTTTAAAGCATCTTTAATTTCTTTCTTTTCATCCAGATCAACGTTGTTTCTCAAAAAATAAAGCGTAATAGCACGGTACATCGCTCCACTGTCCACATACAAGTAATCCAGTTTTTTGGCAAGTTGCTTTGCCAAAGTACTTTTACCACAGCTACTCCATCCATCAATGGTGATTATAATTTTCTTACTCATACCTGTTGCAAAAGTAAAAGGAGTGCCTGTAAACAAACACTCCTTTTGCTTATTTATTATTTTTATTTCAGGCTTGAGATTTTTCTTCAGATTTTGACTTCAACGAAAAGAAAAGTTTACTATTTTCCGAATCCGCATCAGCTATTAATACATCTCCCTGCTTTACATTCATATTCAGAATTTCTTCGGCTAAAGGATCTTCCAGATATTTCTGTATAGCCCGATGCAGTGGACGGGCACCAAACTGCTGATCATATCCTTTATCGGCCAGAAATGATTTGGCAGATTCGGAAAGTTCCAGACTAAAGCCCAGATTGGCCAACCGCTTGGTAACGCCTTTCATTAAAATATCAATTATATTGAAAATATTTTCTTTTGAAAGACTGTTAAAGATGACAACATCATCTATCCTGTTCAAAAACTCCGGTGAAAAAGTTTTTTTCAAAGCTTTTTCAATTACGGCTTTGTTAGCTTCATCTTCATTTTCAAGCCGGGCTGTGGTTGTAAAGCCTACACCACTTCCAAAATCCTTCAACTGCCTTACCCCAATATTGGATGTCATGATGATTAATGTGTTTTTAAAATCCACCTTGCGACCCAGTCCGTCTGTCAACTGGCCATCATCCAGCACCTGCAACAAAATATTATATATATCAGGATGTGCTTTTTCAATTTCATCTAAAAGTATAACGCTGTAAGGCTTGCGACGTACTCTTTCGGTAAGTTGTCCGCCTTCTTCATATCCTACATATCCGGGGGGGGCTCCTATCAATCGACTTACTGTAAACTTTTCCATATACTCACTCATGTCAATACGAATGAGGGCTTCCTCGCTATCAAACATATAACGGGCCAATGCACGGGCAAGTTCTGTTTTTCCTACACCGGTAGGGCCCAGAAAGATAAAAGTGCCAATAGGCTTTTTGGGATCTTTCAATCCTACACGATTGCGTTGTATTGCTTTTACCACCTTAGAAATGGCCTCATCCTGTCCAATCACCATATCCTTCATATCGGCAGCCATTTTGCGCAGCTTTTCGGTTTCTGCCTGTACCATCCGCTTCACGGGTATGCCGGTCATCATACTGATTACTTCGGCAATATCTTCTTCTCCAATTGGGAAACGCTTATGTTTACTTTCTTCTTCCCATTGTGCTTTTGCTTTTTCCAGATCTTCTTGTAATCTTTTCTCGGTATCACGCAATGATGCCGCTTCTTCAAACTTCTGACTTTTGACTACTCTGTTTTTTTCATTCTTTACATCTTCAATCTTTTGTTCCAGATCAACTATGTTCTGTGGTACATTAATATTTTTTAAATGCACCCGGGCACCTACTTCATCCATTACATCTATTGCTTTATCAGGCAACAACCTGTCGGTAATATATCGATCGCTCAGTTTTACACATGCATCAATCGCTTCGTTATCATAATTCACATTGTGATATTCTTCATATTTTGATTTAATATTATTTAATATCTGAATCGTATCATCTACACTGGGCGGATCAATAATTACTTTTTGGAATCGACGATCGAGAGCGCCATCTTTTTCAATATACATACGATACTCATCCAGCGTTGATGCACCGATACATTGCAGTTCGCCACGAGCTAATGCCGGTTTAAAAATATTGCTGGCATCTAATGAACCACTGGCGCCGCCGGCACCTACTATGGTATGCAGTTCATCTATAAAAAGAATGACATCACGATTTTTTTCAAGCTCATTCATAATGGCTTTCATTCTTTCTTCAAATTGTCCACGGTATTTTGTTCCTGCTACCAGGGCAGCCAGATCAAGGGAAATAACTCTTTTGTCAAACAAAACCCTTGATACTTTTCTTTGAACAATACGCAATGCAAGGCCCTCCACAATGGCGGTTTTACCCACACCGGGCTCACCAATAAGAATGGGGTTGTTCTTTTTGCGACGGGAAAGTATTTGCGAAACTCTTTCAATTTCCGATTCACGACCTACAATGGGATCCAGCGCTCCCATTTCTGCCAGCTTGGTAATATCACGTCCAAAATTGTCCAATACCGGCGTTTTACTTTTGGCAGCACCGGCTTGCTTGCTTCCACCCTTTGATTGTGCGTATTTTTTTTCTTCATCAAAATCATCTTCATTCTCATCAGAAAACTCGGCACGGGGATCATTTGGCTTTGCAATGCCCAGCTCCTGACGGAATAAATCATAATCCACATCAAACTGATTTAAAATTTGCGTCGCAATATTTTCTTTATTCTTAAGAATTGAAAGCAAAAGATGCTCAGTTTCTACCGTTGCACTTTTAAGCGCCTTGGACTCAAGCACGGTAACTCGTATTACTTTTTCAGCCTGCTTGGTAAGCGGCAAACTGTTGATGTTGGCAATATTCTTACCCGTTTTGTCTTTAACGGCCTGTTCTACTTCTTTGCGTAGCTCGTACAAGTCCACATTAAAACTTTTTAGGATTCGTATAGCCGTATTTTCTCCTTCCCTGATCAGCCCCAGCAATAAATGTTCGGTACCAATAAAATCATTACCCAACCTTAGGGCTTCTTCTCTGCTGTAAGAAATAATCTCTTTTACCTGAGTTGAAAAATTATTATCCATGTTTAGATAATTGGTTGTAGCACAATATTAATGAATAAATTTGGTTTCAATAGTCTTACAATTATAAACGGATTGTTGATAATTTAAGTTGTATAACATTTCATTATTTCACTTTTTTACACAAATATTAAAACCATCAAAACCTTCAATTCATGTTAATCAAATCAGATACCAAAGAGAAATTTCATGTCATTACATTATCCGAATCCCAAATATCTGCCTCAATTGCTGACGATATGGCTGTTCAGATTCTCGCATTTTTGCAAGAAGAAGTTAAAAATGTGGTTATGAACTTAGACTCAGTTTCGGCAATAGAGCTTCCGGCTGCCGAAAAATTAGTGCAAATCCAACAGCAATTCTATGAAAATGGTTCTTCATTTGTTATTTGCAATTTGCAACCACAGGTTGAGCAGTTTTTGGACGAAAATGAATTGCTGGAACTGATGAATGTAACACCCACCGAAAGTGAAGCCTGGGACATTGTACAAATGGAGGAAATGGAGAGAGAAATGTTTGGTGAAGATGATCTAAATGGATAATAACGCAATGCAGCTATTTTAATTTTACTACGGTCTTTACAAAACACATTCACCAAAAACCGGCTGATTCATGTTTGCTGTTACTATATTGGGCAATAATTCTGCCGTACCTGCATTTGACAGGCATCCTACCAGTCAGGTAGTAACCATTGATGGTGCTAATTATCTGGTAGATTGTGGCGAAGGCACCCAGATTCAAATGATCAATTACAAAATCCGACGCAGCAAAATATCACATATTTTTATTTCTCATCTTCACGGCGATCATTATTTCGGATTGATTGGGCTTATCAACAGTTTTGGACTATTGAGCCATCAACAGGATTTACATGTTTACGGCCCTTCGCCACTCAAAGAAATAATAGAAATACAACTAAAAGTTGCCGATACAAAGCTCCCTTACAACTTAAACATACACACCATTAGCCAACCTGCAACTTTAGTGGATACAGATAAATTATCCATAAAATGTTTCAGAACTAATCACCGTATTGAATGTTATGGCTTTTCATTTCAGGAAAAAAAATCTTTAAGAAAATTAATACCCGAAAAAGCCAGATCTTATGAAATTCCAACAGCTTTTTATGAAAGACTGAAGCATGGTGAAGATTACACCAATAAAGCCGGAGAAATAATTAAAAACGATTGGGTAACGGAAGCCAATGAAGCCGGGAAAAAATATGCTTTTTGTGCCGATACAAAATATGACGAATCATTAATTCCACATATTGCCGATGCAGATTTGATTTATCATGAAACCACCTATCTCGACAACCTCCGTGAAAGAGCAGAAAGCAGATTTCATTCTACCACCAAACAAGCAGCACAGATTGCTCTAAAAGCGAATGTAAAAAAGTTATTGATTGGACATTTTAGCAGCAAGTACGATACTTTACATGAATTTGAGCAAGAAGCGAGAGAAGTATTTCCCAATACTGAGCTGGCATTGGAAGGTGCAGTTTACATAGTATAGTCTCAGCAATAAATCTGAAAACAACCGTATTGATTTTCTCACAATTGAGAAAATTTCAATTTCAAATAGTCTTTATTTACATGCCGGGGAATAAATGCCTGCCAATACTTTCGCCTCTGAACGGCCAAGGCACAGCCACAATAATAAAAATGAGTGCGGAAAGCAACAACCATCCTGCACTTTTATAATTCAAAACTTTTGCACGACCTCTGGCTACTGTTATTAGTGCAATAGCAGCAAACATCAACAAGGGATGCTCCACCCAATAAAATCGGAAAAAAGAGCTTTTCATCAGGCTTACTCCTTCAGGTAGTGATGTATTTAATATTCCATAACGACCCAGCAATAACTGATACAAACCAATCAGCAACATGGTATGAGCCGTTATCATCAGCCAAAGACTGCTGCTTTTTATGGCTTGCTTCTTAGCAAATGCCTGATAGATTGTAACCAACAATAATACAATAATGACCCATCTCAGGATATTATGTAAATGCAACATTCCGGTTTCCATAATCAGTTATTTAAAACTCAAATCTACAACATGATTTTCAACTGAGGCGATTAATCTACCCAATCTGCCAGAAAAATATTGGTATCATGCGTACCCCCATTATTTCGGTTGCTACAGAAAATTATTTTCTTTCCATTAGGAGAAAACATAGGGAAAGCATCAAATATTTTTTCGTGAGTAATTTTCTCAAATCCGCTTCCATCTTCATTGATTGCATAAAGATTAAAAGGAAATCCTCGCTTGTACTCCTGATTGCTTGCAAAAATGATTCGCTTACTATCCGGGAAAAAACTAGGTGCCCAATTGGCTTGACCAAAACTAGTTACCTGACTTACATTGCTTCCATCGGCATTGGCTACATATACTTCCATATTGGTAGGCGCTACCATATCTTCGGCCAATAATTCTTTATATTCTTTGATTGCAGCTTCTGTCTTGGGACGGCTGGCCCGCCAAATTATTTTCTTGCCATCGGGGCTAAACCATGCACCACCATCATATCCTAATTCATGTGTTATTCTTACTTCTTTCCCTGATTCAAGATCCATAACATACAATTCCAAATCGCCATCCTTATCGCTGGTATAAATCATTTTTGTTCCATCAGGACTTAGTGTGGCTTCTGCATCATATCCTTTTGAATGGGTAAGTTGTTTTACAATTTTACCATTCAGGTCGGCCATAAAAATATCGTAGCTATCATACAAAGGCCATATATAGCGATTGCCATATTTTTTTCTATCGGGTACAGGCGGGCAAGTATCAGCACCTAAATGAGTAGAAGCATAAATTACATGTTTGCCATCTTTTGTAAAAGCACCACAGGTAGCTCTGCCCTTACCCGTACTCACCATTTTATATTCAAATTTTTTTCCGGGCTTTGGAAGTTTTCCTATAAACATCTGATCGCAAGGAACTCCACTTTTAACACTGGTTCTTTGAAAAATAATCCATTTGCCATCATAACTAAAATAAGCTTCGGCATTATCGCCGCCAAAAGTCAACTGCTGTACATTGGCCAAATGTTTTTCTTCGGGATAAAGTATCGTGTCGTTTGATGCAACAACAGATTGTTTTGCCGATGCCTGCGTAGTACAGGAATTAAAAATTGCAATAGCGGCTACTGGCAAAAGCAATACTAAAAAACGGTTCATAATTCAAATTTTATAAAGTGCGCAAAGATATTTTCGTTAAATTCTTGTTTTGTCAGGCAAATGTCATCTCTACGGTTTTTATTTACTTTACATTTGATGCATGACAATTTTCTGTAAAACCGGCGCAAAAATATTAACATCGCTGCTCTTTCTATTGGCTATAATCAGCAGTTGTAATGATAACAGTTCGCCACAGTCTCCTTATGCAGATTTATTGAGCGAACCTCCTTTTTCCGGCCTTACCGATAGCATACAAGATGAGCCAAACATGGATTTGCTTTATTTTAAAAGAGCCGTGCTTTTAAACACAAATAATTATCTCGAACCGGCTTTGGCCGATTTTCAAAAAGCCTGGTTGTTGAAAAAAGATGAGAGATATGCAATGGGCATCAGCAATCTTTTATTAGAATCAAAACCGGATTCTGCTTTAGTTTTTTTAGCTGATGCTTTAAAGATATTGCCCAACAGCCTGATGCTACAACTTACATTAGCCAAAGCCTATCAAGCCAAAGGCGAAACCGATTCAGCCATTCAAGCCTGCGACCGCATGTTGGCAACGGCCCCCCATCAGGTAGATGTATTGAAATTAAAAGCAGATTTACTTTTTCATAATGACCAAGCTTCCGAATCTATTAAACTGCTGGAACAGGCTTATGCACTTACGCCTTACGATTTAGAATTGAATTATGCGCTGGCCAATCAATACGCCGAAACCGAAAACCCCAAAGTGCTAGCCTTGTGCGACTCATTAATAAGGGTTGACACGCTGGGCTTGTATGCCGAACCATATTATCTCAAAGGCATTTTCTACTCCAATAAAAATGAAAATGTAAAAGCCATTGAACAATACAATTTATCCATTCAAAAAAACTATCAGTTTCTGAACGCTTATATTGAAAAAGCAAAAATTCAATACAACGAAAAAAAATACAGCGAAGCATTGAAAACAGCAGAACTGGCAGCATCTATCAAATCCACTTTTCCTGATGCCTATTTTTGGGTTGGCAAATGCAAAGAAGCAATGGGCGACTTGCCCAATGCATCCGTTAATTATCGCAGAGCTTTTGAGCTGGATAAAACATTTACAGAAGCCAAAGAGGCAATGGACAGATTATCAAAATAAGAAACAGGAAAATTAAAATACTGAATAAAATAAATCTCACTGTAAATTGCAGCCAAATTATTCATCATGCCACTGATTGCTCCTTC
>JAKIZK010000086.1 GCA_022708055.1 Bacteroidota bacterium | reverse complement strand
GTAGCATTGCACAGTTCCTGCTGGCTGATGCCTTCTTTTTTCCATAAATGATAGAGTACACTCCATTGTTCGATAGTGATATTGAGCCCGGCGGCATTAAATTTTTTTTGCAACCTGCGGGCAATAGCGGTTGATGCTATTCCGGTAATGAAACTGTAGAGTTCTCCTTTTTTAAATTGGTTGTTTGGCATATAGTTGTTTGTGCAACTAATCAAAAATAGGATTATATTTGACACATCCAATTTTTTGGGCTTTAATTTTTTTGAAAAATATGGAAAGGCAGTTTCGCTATAGAAGTTCTGTTATTTCTTATCAACGCTTTGGTAAAGGGCCTCAGCCGGTTATTTGTTTTCATGGGTATGGAGAGCAGGCTGGAGTTTTTTCTTTTTTTGAAAAGGAAGCCGGGGACCGGTTTAGCTTTTTTGCTTTCGATATACCCTTTCATGGAAAAACGGAATGGAATGAAGGTCTTCAATTTACAATTAATGATTTGTTGAAAATAATTAACTGCGAAACGTATAACCGGCAACCTGTGTTGATGGGCTTTAGTTTGGGTGGGCGGGTAGCCCTCAGTCTTTTTGAGGCGGCCCCTGATAAGTTTTGTAAACTAATATTACTGGCACCTGATGGGTTGAAAATAAATTTCTGGTATTGGTTTTCAACACAAACCCTGATGGGCAGAAAAATATTTTCATTTACAATGAAACATCCCGGCTGGTTTTTTGGTTTTCTAAAATTGATGAACAAATCAGGATTGGTAAATGCAAGTATTTTCAAATTTGTAAAATATTATATTGATAATGAGGAGATGCGGATGTTGTTGTATAAACGATGGATTTGTTTGCGAAAACTAAAACCCAATCTCCAAAAAATAAAGAAGGCTATAAATGAAGCGCAAACAACGGTAAGATTGATGTATGGCAAGCACGACCGCATCATTTTGCCTGTGGTGGGCGAAAGGTTTAGAAAAGGAATTGAAGACTATTGTACAATTACCATAATAGCGGCCGGGCATCAGGTGCTGCATGAAAAGCATGTAGCGGAAATATTGAATTTAATTCTTGATTGAACTCCTTAATTCAATTGCTAACAGGATAACAGTCATTTGCTTCCGAGATTCAGTTTTTGGAAAATTGTTTTTTGAGAGACGAATATAATATAAGGGTTGATACCAGCTCATCGAAGTAACTTCAGTGTATTTGTCTTCATAGTAAAGCTCTTTTTTCCCCGTAAAATTGAAGCGTTCCTGTAAATATCTTTTTGTTTCACTAAAGCTTTTATTAATAGATTTCAGTTCAGCTTTATTATCTTTCAAACTACTGGACAAGAGCAGCACCAAAGAAATCATTTTACCTGAAGAATCTGTACTTAAGATCAGATCTCGAAATGGAACATTGTTAACTGAATATAATTGCTTATTAGAAAGAAAAATTGAACCTGCCCTGCAAAGAGAATCCGGAACTTTTACCTTATTATCAAAGGTGTTACAAATAAATGAATCCTTTAATTCTGTTTTGTTTTTTCCTAAAATAAAACCGGCGTAAGAAAAAATATCAGTAAAATTTTCACTTTGAGAAAGTGCATAATTGCTTGTAAAAGTAAAAATCCATAAACAGAAACAACAATTTCGGAAATTCATTTTTCAAAATAATAAATTAATTGGATTTCATTTAGTTTTGGCTCAATGATTCTTTTTTATGTTGTTGTCTTTTTAAGCATTCTGTATTGCTTTGTTATACTCAACTACTGGATGAGCTGGAAACAAATTCCTGTATTTGAAGCAATCATTCCTCAGCCTGCTATCAGTTTTTCAATAGTAATACCGGCCCGAAATGAAGAACAAAATATAGCTGCGCTTATTGAGGATATTCAAAAGCAAAATTATCCTGCTCATCTGTTTGAATTAATTATTGTTGATGATCATTCAACCGACCATACGGCTACGATTGTAAAAAGCTATCCCGGTATTAAGCTTGTTCAACTAAGCGGATTGCAAATAAATTCTTACAAGAAAAAGGCAATTGAAACCGGCATATCTGTTGCCGCCAATGAGTGGATTGTAACCACAGATGCGGATTGCAGGGTTTCGCCACAGTGGCTTTCCATTTTATCGTCATTTATTGAAGAGAAAAAACCGGTAATGGTGGCCGGTCCGGTGTTTATGCGTTATCAAAATAAGGCACTTCAAATTTTTCAGTCGTTTGATTTTTTGATATTGCAGGGAATTACCGGAGCAGCAATTCATCATAAAATGCACAGCATGGGCAATGGTGCCAACCTGGCCTATCAGAAAAAAATATTTAATGAAGTAGGAGGCTTTTCGGGTATTGATCAAATTGCTTCCGGCGATGATATGCTGCTGGTGCATAAAATGCGTTTGAAATATCCGGAAGGCATAAGCTATCTGAAATCACCACAAGCTATTGTGTGTACCGAAGCTGAAAAAACATGGAAATCTTTTTTTAGCCAAAGAATACGCTGGGCCAGCAAGGCCAGAAAATATCAGGATAAGAAACTATTCCCTATTTTATTAATGGTTTATCTTTTTAATGTTTCTTTTTTTGTTCTATTGGCAGCCGGTTTTTGGAGTTTTGAATATTGGATTGCATTGTTAGCCATGTTGTTTATAAAAGCATTAATTGAAATCCCTTTTTTTATATCTGTTGCAAAATTTTTTAAACAAACACAACTTATAATATCTTTTATACTGTTTCAGCCCCTACATATTTTTTATACGGTTTGTTCCGGTTTTATGGGTCAGCTGGGCAGGTACGAGTGGAAGGGCAGGAAGGTTCAATAAAGAAATAATAAATTCAATGCTTTATTATTTTCAAAATACAGTAAGACGGATAGGAATATATTTGTATTGATGTCAGCATCTTCATCACCTTCTTTTGCAAATGCCGCCTGGAGCCGTCTTAAAAAAAACAAAGGCGCAATATTTGGCTTGGTTATTATTGCCATTGCTGTTTTGGTTGCAGTGTTTGCATATTTAATTGCACCCGATCCTTCTCCACATGCCAATCGTATCATTCTGGAAATAGGAGGAGAAAAGCCCGGTTATACAAAAACATTTGTTCGACTGCCCAAAGCAATACAAACACCTGCTCCCGGTTTTTTTAATAGGTTGATCAATGGCAAACCGGATAACTATGATTATATTCCGGTCAATCGTTATCGGTTTGTTGGAAAAGATAGTGTGCTGCTCATCCGCTTTATAGACGAATCGGTTGAAGATAGTATTGTAGTAGCAACAAATACTTCGATAGCCAATTTTGAAAAGAATAATATTCGAAAGCAATCTTTTTTATTGGGCACAGATAAATACGGAAGAGATATTTACAGCCGAATAATTTTAGGTACCCGAGTAAGTCTGGGTGTGGGGTTCATCACGGTATTTATATCACTTACTATTGGATTAATGCTGGGTTCGTTGGCAGGATATTATCGTGGAAGAACAGATAATATTATTATGTGGTTTATTAATGTGGTATGGAGTATTCCTACACTTTTATTAGTATTTGCCATTACGCTGGCATTAGGCAAAGGCTTCTGGCAGGTATTTGTTGCTGTAGGTCTTACCATGTGGGTGAATGTAGCCAGAACAGTGCGAGGGCAAATACTGGTGGAAAGAGAAAAAGAATATGTGGAGGCCACAAGGGCATTGGGCTATTCCGGTTATCGAACAATTGTAAAACATATTTGGCCCAATATTATGGGTCCGGTTTTGGTAATAGCTGCAGCTAATTTTGCATCAGCAATAGTAATTGAAGCGGGATTAAGTTTTATAGGCATTGGTGTACAACCTCCACAACCCAGCTGGGGGTTGATGATAAGAGATAATTACAATTTTATTATTACTAATAACCCCATGCTGGCTCTTGCACCCGGTTTTGCTATTATGCTTTTGGTGCTTGCATTTAATTTATTGGGGAATGGACTACGAGATGCATTACATGTGAGGGGAAAAATCTGAGGTTGGTTGTTTTTGGGTGTTGATATCTGTTGCCATCAGCACAGCCATACTTAAAAAGAAAATACTTCCTATTTTATCTGTTTCTATTAAATCGCTAAGGAGATTTAAGGTGAGTATCATTACCACTAATATTCCGGTAATGAGCGAAGTTGTTTTATAAAACAAAATATTTGTTCGGTGATATAAATACTGTGCATAGTACAACAAACATCCAAACAGGAGCAACAAAAATATTAATCCCGGAATGCCCTGTTCAATAGCTGTAAGCAAAAAATAATTGTGTACAGTAGAATGATCTTCATTATCGCTTACCCAGGTTTTAAAAGCCGGCAGGCCATAACTTTTGTAATGGTAATAAAAAGTACCGGGACCAAAACCCACTGCGGCATTGTCTTTAATCATTCTTGCCCCGGCCACCCAGCGGTAAAAACGTTCGGCTGTAGAAACATCTTTCAGTTTGTAGGTGGCAATAAGGTGCTCAGAAAAATTTTTATGAAAAATGGTTGTTTTAAAATCATTTGAAAATTTCAGATAATGATCATTTTGGCGAAGCCAGAAAACAGAAGCCAGAACAATAAGTATGGCTGTAATATAGGCGGCAAACAATAATTTTTTTTTGATTAGCCCATAGCTGATTACACCGAACAGCAAAGCCAGCCAGGCCCCTCTTGAATAAGAAAAAAACAAAGCGGCAAATACAATAACAAACCCAATACAAATCAATGACTTTTGTTTTTTTGTTTTTGAGAGTTGAAAACATCCCAGCAATAAAGGCGCTGCACATACCAGTAAGGCTGCATAGTTTACATGATTTCTAAAGAATGGCTGCAATGCATCATTGATATATGCAAAACGAAATTGATATGGATAATGTCTTGCCAATGCAATAAAAGCGGCAGCCACAATACCGACTGTTAAACTGGCTGTTGCCCTTCGTATATTTTTTTCATTTTTAAATAAGATGAATGGTGCCATCAAAAATGCTCCGATGTACCATGATTTTGCAAGTAAGTATTTAAAAGAGATTAATGTATGTGATGAAAACAAAGTAGCAATAACTGACCAGCCAATACATAGCAGGAGCAATAGCAAAATAGGATGTTGCCACATTTTTTTTGAAAGAACTGAAGGTTGATAAAGCCAGTAAGCCAGAAAAATAAAAGACACTAGAAGCATCAATGGTTCATCGGGAATATCGGTGCCCAGTGAAGAAGAAAACTGGTATTCAATTGAAAATGAAATGGAGAAAAGCAGTATCAAAAAGGCTGCAGATCTGTATTGCCAGGCAGTATAGCAAGCCAGTACAATGAAAGGAATGATGGCTATCAGATATGTTTGGGTATAAAGGGCTAAGGCTTCCGTGCAAGCAAAGAGCAGGCAAAAAAATGAAAATAAATTTCTGTTGTATTTTATTTCATTTGTCACCTTAGTGTGTTTTCTTGCTATCAATAACAACAGCAGTCAGTAATGCAAATACAAAAGATAATACTGCTGTAGCGACCAGAGTAAGCAGGATTTTTGGCTGATCATAATATTGGGCCGGTCTGGCATTTTCTACAATAATCAATGCCGGTGGTTTGTTCTCTACCATTAGCTGGTATTCATTTATCAGCTTATCGTATTGCAGTATTTGTGACGTTCTGCTTTCATCAGGTGCAAGGTTCAAGCTATCAACTTTGTTAAGCATTTCTTTTTTCTTAGTCAGCAAGCCATCTAATATTGCAATATTTCCGGCACTTTGAATTTGTTGAAACATTTTTTGCAACTGCGACATTAATTCATTGGCCATTTTCGCCGCCATATCTTTTTCCTTATCCCATACTTTTACTTTCAGGTTGCCATATTCGCTTTTATATATTTTAGAATTTTTTTTCAAGCGGTCGGCTGCATCTTGCCGGGAAGCAGTTCCATTTGTATGGTAATATTGCGGGAGTGAAAGTTTGTCGCAGATGGTAAGGTAAAGTGTATCCAAAGTACCCAGTCCGCTTACTGCATCTAGGTCATCGGGTGTACCCAATGTTGAATAAAGCTCCTGAATATTTTCATTGAAAATTTTTCCCTTATCGCTTGCAAATGTGCTGGCAGGCACAGCGGTCGCCACCGATAAATATTTTTTGGACTTTTTTAAAACAACAATTGCTGCCAGGAGCAGAGATGCAATAACAATAAATAAAATTTTTTTCCACCAACGGACAAATAAATCTACCAGATCGGGCATAAATTATTTTTATGATGAATAAATTTAGATAGTCGAATATACTCAAACCCCTTCTTTTGATTTATTATAAAATTTTAACGGAGCGATTCAGGCTTTCTTCCAGTGAAATTAAGGTTTCAGTTCTTTCAATACCTTTTACTTTTTGCAGCTCATCGTGTAATACATGGCGTAGTTCTGTAATATCCTTGCACACGATTTCTGCAAACATGCTGTAGTTGCCGGTTGTATAGTTTAGCCGAACAATTTGTGGAATTTTCTGAAGTTCTTTAGCTGCAGTATCATACAATGAGCTTTCTTTCAGATAGATTCCGATAAATGCAATTACATCAAACCCTAATTTTTTGAAATCCACATTGAACCGGGTTCCTTTTACAATGCCTGCATCTTGTAATTTTTTTATACGAACATGAATGGTGCCGGCAGAGACAAAAAATTTTTTCCCCAGTTCGGCATAAGAAATATTTGCATCGCTCATCATGTGATGAATGATCTGGTGATCCAATTTGTCAAGATTTAATGTTGATGCCATTTTATTAATTGAATTTTGATATTTTCAAATATAATTTAACTTTATTAGATATTGTCTAAATATTTAAAATAATTATTGAATAATTTGGAACAAATTGACCATAGCGTCTATATTTGTGCTATCAAAGTTCTTATTAAAGATTGTGGGGTGATGAAATGGCGAATGCCTGGCAGACATGCCCTCTTGTCTCGGGGGTGAGGATAATAGGATAAACGTAAGGTAATGGGTTGACCACTAATGCATGCAGTGCCTTACAGCTAACTACCTCGTGGAGGTTCGAACCCTCCCCCTACAGCAATAAACCATCGTGCAAGCGATGGTTTTTTTATTTTCAGCCAGTCGTCATTTTTTGATATGGTTTATTTGCAACAGCAATTCTGAACAAAAATCTGAATTGCTATTCAATATATATTTTAATCTTAATTTCTTTCTAAATCAAAATCGTTTTAACCTACTTGTACAAAGTGAACAACCGTTAGCATTGAATGTTCATTAACTTTTTTTTCATTGGCACTTTACTACTATTAAAATACTTTTGCAAAAATTTCGTAGCATGAAGCAATTGATATTTTTTGTTTTTTCATTTATATGCAGCACAGTTACGGCTCAAGATGCAAGTATTCAAAAAATAAGACTAGAAACACAGCGTACCATTAAAAAGCCGACGGATACTTCAAACAAGATTTGGAAAAAAGGCGGATTGTATGGCATCAACATTTCGCAAGGCTCCTTAAGTAACTGGGCCGCCGGAGGAGATAATTTTTCACTCTCTGTAAATTCAATTCTTAATACTTATGCTTTTTATAAAAATGGCAAGCTAAGTTGGGATAATACTTTTGACTTTAATCTCGGCTATGTGAATACAACAAGCATTGGTGGTAGAAAAAATGATGACCGATTTGATTTTCTATCCAAAGTAGGACACGCAATAAGTCCAAAACTAAGCCTCGCTGAATTACTTAATTTCCGATCACAAATTTTTAAAGGCTATACTTTTTCAAATAATGCAAAAACCTATGCTTCCAATTTCTTGGCTCCCGGTTATTTGTTGCTGAGTGCCGGTTTGGATTATAAGCCAACGAAAAACCTGTCCATTTATTTTTCTCCGGCCAGTGCCCGCTGGGTGATTGTAAACGATACAGCTTTGGCAAATAAAGGCTTGTATGGTGTGACACCGGGCAAGAAATCAAAATTGGAATTCGGGGGCTTTGCCACTGTCAATTATTTAAAAGAATTCAACAAGTTTGTTTCATATAAAGGAAGGCTGGACTTGTTCTCAAATTATAATAAGAATCCGCAAAACGTAGATGTTTTTCTTTCCAATACGCTGAATGCAAAACTGGGTAAATTATTTGCCATCACCTGGAGTGTAGATATGATTTATGATGATGATGTAAGGCTGTTTGGCCTAAATAAAACATCGCCGTCATTACAATTAAAATCATTAGTAGGTATTGGTTTTCAGGTAAAGTTTTAAAGCAGGGTTTCAGCTTCTTTATCTTTGCTTCATGGGACAGAACAAACTGGAACGCTTTGCAGAACTTAATACATTTAAAAATGTTTTGCAATTTCCAAATGATATTGCCGGCAATTGGAACAAGCATTTTCAAAATACGAATACGATAATACTTGAGCTGGCCTGTGGCAAAGGGGAGTATGCTGTTGGCTTAGGTCGTTTGTTTCCACACAAAAATTTTATTGGCGTTGATTTAAAAGGAAACCGGATTTGGGTGGGTGCTAAAAAAGCATTGCAGGATAAACTTGATAATGTATCTTTCTTGAGAGCGCAGATAGATCAGATAACCGATTATTTTGCTGCAAATGAAGTACAGGAAATCTGGATTACCTTTCCCGACCCGCAATTGCGTACTTCAAAAGCAAAAAAAAGATTGACACATCCGAAATTTTTAAGAAAATATCAGCATTTTTTACAACCCGGTGGATTGATTCATTTAAAAACAGATAGCCCACAATTATACAGCTTTACCAAAACAGTAATAGAAAAATACAATTGTACTTTGCATGAAGACATTGATGATGTGTTTGCACAGGAAAATGTAAAAGATGAATTGAAGATAAAAACACATTATGAATCGCTGGATATAGCCGGCAGCAATCGTATTCACTATGTATGTTTCTCATTACCCGCACAGTTACCGGGGCCGGAAGCGGATGAAGAACTCAAAAACTATCTAAAAGAATATGAGCAACCTGATTGAAAATATCCATTACTATATAAATGAAGAAGGGTTGTTTGTTTTTAGTGCTCAATATCATTTAGAAAAAGGGTATTGCTGTGGTAATGGTTGCCTGCACTGTCCCTATCATTATGAAAATGTACCGGAGCCGAAGAAAACTGAATTACTAAAAGAAAGAGAGCAATCAAACTGTTAATTTCAATCTTTAATTTGAGTATGGCTGCACCCAAAAAATCATCAAACCGATTACAAACCATAAAAC
>JAKIZK010000085.1 GCA_022708055.1 Bacteroidota bacterium | reverse complement strand
TTGCTTCCATATTTACAAAATCTTTCAATTCATTTTTATTGGTGTCTTCACAATGGGCAATCAGCTTTGTCACAGCATTAGTATTCATAACCGCATCATGAAAAATTTTTGGCTCGTACAATTTGGGCAACCAATATTGCCTGCTTTGCAACATAGCGCTGATGCAAATGTTTTGAAACCGTTCCCATCTGAATTTTTCTTTTTCTGTTCTGTCGCAAACAAGCGGAATGATTTCTGCAACACCTATTTCTGTTGCTTTTTCTAAAAACCATTCAAAACGTGATGGATTTTTTAAAAGCGAAATTCCGATAGAAACAGATTTTGTTTTCGCCTTTTGGCTCATGACATCTTTAATTGCTACCAGACAATTCTTTTTACCCGTTTCAGCAATCTCACAAGTGAGCAGTTGACCTTTTCCATCTGTAAGATGTATGATATCGCCTTTCTTCATTCTCAATACCTGAACGATGTGTCTGCCTGTATTTTCGTCCAGTTCTAAATGCTTTTCAGCTTTATAAGATGCTATGTAAAAAAATGGAATTTGCATAAAATAAAATGTCTCGCACTGCGAGACATAAATCTAAAATCTTAATTCAAATAAAAAAATTTAAAATGGTGTTTCTTCTTCATCTTGTAAATCATTCATTTTACTACCGGTCTGAATAAATACTTTTGCACCGCCATCTCCATCCACATCCCTTACGGGTTTCCAGTTTTCGGGCAGTCCGGATGTGCCAAAGCCCCCACCTTCATCTTCCACAAATTTTTGAATGTGAAGCAAAGCCGTTAGTTTAATTGTTTCCAAAGAACCATTTCTGTGCTTTGCAATTCTTACATGGGTTTCGCCTCTGTTTTGTTCGCCCATTTCATTATGAGTAATGTCATAATATTCGGGCCGGTAAAGGAACATTACCATATCTGCATCTTGTTCTATTGCGCCCGATTCACGCAGGTCACTCAGTTGCGGCATTTTTACGCCTTCTTTACCTGCGCTTCTGGTTTCTACAGCACGACTTAATTGAGATAAGGCAATTATTGGGACATTAAGTTCTTTGGCCAATCCTTTCAAATTGCGAGAGATATTGCTGATTTCTTGTTCACGATTGGAGTTTCTGTTTTCACCGGTTCCACTCATCAATTGCAAGTAGTCAATGATGATCATGCCAATATCATGTTTGTTTTTCAAACGACGGCATTTCGCCCTGAGTTCAAAAATATTAAGAGCCGGCGTATCGTCAATAAACAATGGCGCTTTGGAAAGACGTTGAATACCTTTAGCGTACAATTGTTTCATTTCATGTTCTTCCAGACGACCTCTGGCAATTTTTTCAAGCCATATTTCGCTTTCGGCAGAAAGAATACGTTGTACCAATTGCCCTGCACTCATTTCCAGTGAGAAAAGCGCAACCGGTGTAGGTTTTGTAGCATGCATCACTGCATTTCGTGCCAGGTTTAATGCAAAAGCTGTTTTACCTACTGCAGGACGTGCGGCTAAGATGATTAAATCTGTATTTTGCCAGCCATAGGTTACTCTGTCCAATGAAGGGAAACCGCTGGGCACTCCGGTTACTTCTTCATTTTTATTACGCATGTCCTCAATCCGCTTGATGGTGTTTACAAGCACGGAGTCAAGTGTTTCAAAATTCTTTCTCAGGTGGTTATTGGTAATTTCAAATAATTTGCTTTCGGCATCATCCAGCAAGTCAAAAACATCCGTAGTATCTTCATACGCATCGCCAATAATTTCGCCGCTGATGCGTATCAGTTCACGTTGAATAAACTTTTGCAAAATAATGCGAGCATGCGCCTCAATATGTGCGGCAGATACAACCGCATTGGTAAGTTTGGTAACATAGTATGCGCCGCCCACCATTTCCAGTTCTTCTTTAAACCTTAATTCTTCAGCTACCGTTAAAATATCAATGGGTTGGCTTTTGCCACTCAGGCTCTGCATGGCTTTAAAAATGCGCTGATGCGCCTCAACATAAAAACATTCGGGTTTTAATATTTCAACTACGGTATCAAATGCCGTTTTTTCAAGCATGACAGCGCCCAGCACAGCTTCTTCCAAGTCTTTGGCCTGTGGTGGCACTTTACCATATACCATAGTGCCCAGGTCGAGTGATGATTTTCTTCGCTGCTTTCTTTCTCTTTCTTTATTCAAGTTAGTAAGGTCCATTGTTCGGTTAAAGGGATAACAAGTTATTCATTGATTTTCTTCAATGACTTCAGGCTTTACTCCAGTCTTATTTTTTGAAATCGTATCCGATTTTGAAGTTGAATACGATGTAGTGGATTGTTCCGTTCAGTCAGCAGCGAATATAAGGGGCAGAATGAATGGAAGCTCTGACCAACAAGAATATTTCTTTCCGCACCTTCTATCCACTCAAAATTTGCAGTTATCCACAAAAGTTTTAGCCAAAAGTCTTTGTCAATTTACCAAAAAACCCTATCACAGAAAATTGCACTTTTTCACATACCTGCAAATGTTTTTTTACGATAATGGAAAAATTAACACCCGGAAAACAATAAATAATATTTAGGTTGAGTTATCTTACTACTGCCCCTACTAACTGCCGGATAGTTATTATTCTAAACTTTCAAAATCTATTTTTATGCAAACTACAGCGCACAACATTCAGCCTGTTATTTCCCAAACTGAAAAAAACACAACCTTATGGATTGGGCATTTACAAACAGACTCCAAAGATCACGATGCGGGTCAAACATTTACTGCACCCGGCGATGGAACTATAAATAATATTCAGGTTTATTCAACGCTGGTACAAAACCCGGGAGATGTTTCGCTATCACTACATGAATTTGATTCCGAAAATAAAACCTGGGGGCCTGCCATAGCCCATGCAAATGTATTTTTACAGAAAGGAGATGTGGCCAGATGGATACGTTTTTACCTGCAACCTGTTTCGCTTAAAAAAAATGCATCCTATGCTTTTCGTTTACATAGCGACACAGCTTTGATTGGAATAGGAGAAGCGGCCAGCAATGCACATAAGCCATTTGCTACCGGCCAGGAGTGGAAAGGTGATGTTGACAGTGGTAAAGGTTATTTTTTCAAATATTTCAACCTTGCTTTTAAAGTGGAAATGATTGCCTGAAATGTTTTTGCAAAATCCTTGAAATAAAAAAGCCGGACGATGAATCCGGCTTTGAAATCTTTTTAGTCAATCGTTAAAATGGTTTTTTCTCTTTTTCTTTTTTCAGGTTATACTTTTCCTCATACCGGTTAGTCAATTGCTTTTGCTTATCATCAAGATTAATTTTTCGCCCTTGAATAAATGCATCAGTTACATTGCTGGTGCTCATATCCAGAATATCTCCACTGCTGATGATGAAGTTTGCTTCTTTTCCCACTTCAATGCTTCCCGTTTTATCGGCCACACCCATCACTTTTGCAGCATTGAGTGTAATGGCTGCCAACGCTTCTTCTTTTGTTAACCCATAAGTAACAGCAGTGCCTGCATTAAAGGCAAGGTTTCTGCCTCTTGTCTGTGTATCATCATCAGATATTGCGAAAGTAACGCCGGCTTTTTGCAACGCTGCTGCCGATTTATAAGGCTGATCTACCGCATCATCATTACTGGTTGGTAAACTATGCATCTGCTGCAAAATTACTGACACATTATGCTTTTTTAATAAATCTGCAATTTGCCAGCTTTCGCTCGCACCCACAATAACCACATCCAATCCAAATTCTTTTACAAAATCAATGGCTACCAGCATTTGTTTTACCTGGTTTGCATGCACATAAAATTTTTGTTTTCCTTCCAAAAGATTTTTTACAGCAGCATATTTCAAATTGGTTTCTTCATGAGTTGATTGTGCATTGTATGCTTTCGCTTCTCTGAAAAAAGTTTTCAGTTTATCAATTTTTTCCATTCCTTCTTTTACAGGATCGCTTGCAGGCCCACCGGCGCTGGGGCCACCAAAACCTCCAAATCTTCCAAATGAAGGACGGGAAATCATGGAGGGCATATACAAATGCATGCCTGCATCCGTTTGCAAGGAAGCATCCGTCCATGTCCAGGCATCCAACTGTACAACAGATGAAGAACCTGCCAGAAAACTTCCTTGTGGTACAATATTCGCAGCTAAGATTCCATTGGAACGAAGTGTATTGATAACTTTTGAATCAGTATTATAAGCAACAATAGATCGAACTTCCGGATTCATGTCACCCATTTCACGGGCATCGGTTGTTGCTTTTATTGAACTCATTTCAATAAGACCCAAAGCACTGGTAGGTAAAATCAATCCGGGATAAATTTGTTTTCCTTTTGCATCAATCACATTCGCATCACCCGATGGAATGTTTATGTCGTTTCCTACCTTTTCAATTTTACCATCTCTTACAACAATGGTTCCATTTTCAATTACTTTACCATTGCCAACGTGTATGGTGGCATGGGTAACATACATTACTCCTTTTTGTGCAGGAGCAGGCAGTACATTGGCCTGGCTAAAACAAGTAGCGGCAAATGCAACCGTTATGATTATAAAAAATATTTTTTTCATTTTTTTTGTTTTAATAGTTAGCATCATCTGTATCAATGACGAGCATACCGTGACTATGACCATGCTCACTGCAAGTATGCATAATAGAATAAGTAGGCATAGGTGGTACCGTAAAACTGCCCGATCTTTTTTCACCAATCAGTTTTTTAATCAGTCTTGCCTTTTCCAATGCCACTTCTTTTTGCATCTGTTCATCTTTTTCACGATCAAAGTAAACCGTACCATCCACAATGGTAAATAAAGATTTAGCATAAATACTCACCGGGCTGTCGCTCCACACCACTACATCTGCATCTTTTCCCACTTTGATGCTGCCCACTTTATCTGCCACATGCAACATTTTTGCGGGATTGATGGTAACCAAATTCAAAGCTTCTTCAGCAGATAAGCCACCGTACTTCATTGTTTTTGCGGCTTCCTGATTTAATCTTCGGGCCATTTCAGCATCATCGGAGTTGATGGCAACATTTAAACCAGTTTTATGCAATATGGCAGCATTATAAGGTATGGCATCTTCTACTTCTACTTTATAAGCCCACCAGTCGCTGAAGGTAGATGCATTAGCACCATGCTTCAGCATTTTATCTGCTACTTTATATCCTTCCAGTATATGCGTAAAGGTGTTTACTTTAAAACCCATTCTGTCGGCTACTTCTATCAATCCCGTAATTTCACTTTGCACATAAGAGTGACAAGTAATAAAGCGTTTATTATTTAAAATTTCAACTAAAGCTTCCAACTCCAAATCTTTTCTGGGTGCATTCAATCCGGTTAATGGCTTTTTTGCTTTTACCAGTTTTTCTTTTTCGCTATTGTAAGCATCCCATTCTTTTTGATAATCTTTTGCTCTTGTAAAAGCATCTACAAAAACCTGCTCCACTCCCATTCTGGTATCGGGATAGCGAGTATTACCTCCCGGAATATTAAAATTGGAACGCTTTACATTTTCACCTAGTGCAAATTTGATAAAGCCGTCTGCGCCATTAAATTTTAAATCTTCGGCATTAGCACCCCAGCGCAGTTTTATCAATTGCGATTGGCCTCCTATTGGGTTAGCAGCCATGCAATATTTGTGATGTGGTAACACCGCCACTCAACTGACGATAGATGTTTACATCTTCAGGATTCATATTGTCGCCTATTCTTACTTCTGACGATACCGACTGTGCTCCCTCATTAATAGAAGCAGCAGCAATGTGCGAATGTTCATCAATGATACCGGCAGATACATGTTTACCCGTACCGTCGATCACTCTTGCGCCGGTTTCGTTCAGGTTTTTTCCAATGGAAGCAATTTTTCCTTTCTTCAGTAATACATCGGTATTCTTCAATATCCCTTCTTTTTCGCTGGTCCATACCGTTGCGTTTTTGATAAGAATAGTTTCTTGTTTGGGTATATGCTGTGCATCATTTCCAAAAGCCATAAATGGATAAATAACATTGCCAACTTCAGGAGCCTCTTTTTTCTTTACGTTATCCTGCTTGTTTGCAACCGTATTTGTTTCTTTTACAAAAACAGCCGACCATGTTAATTCATTGCCCAATGAGTCAAGTCCCGTACCATTCCACTCTGTACCGTTACTGATGCCTCCCAGTCTTATTGCAGATGCCGGAAGCTCCACAGAACCGCCTCCTCTGCTAAAACCACCGGGCATAGCAGGTTTTGTATCTTTTGACTTAGCGGCATAAGCTATTTTTATTTGCTTGCCGTCAAAACTAAATTTTGAATTTAAAGTATCCTTTCCCCATAAGGTTGCTGTTGTACTACTTTTTACATCCAGTGTAAAGCTTTCTGTTCCTACCGGCGTATTTACGGTAATATTATATACACCGGCAATATTATTTTCCGGTTTTACATTATACTTTATTCCTTGAATGTAATTATACAGTATGGTTGTTTTCTCATTAAAGATGGGGCCGTTTGTAATAATGAAATTGGCAAACTTACCTGCATCCAAACTTCCCACTTTATCATAAATGCCCAATGTAATGGCTGGCGTTTTGGTCAACGCTTCTATTGCTTTATTTTCAGAAAGTCCATAATCAATTGCTTTACGCAGATTGGTCCAGAAGCTTGAAATGCTTCTTAAATCAGCCGTAGTAAGACAAAAAGGAATACCGGCTTTTTCAAAAACTGCACACTGCGTAGGGGCCAGTTCCCAATGCTTCATATCTTCCAGCGAAACCAATTTAGCATCATTGGGGTCTTCTACATCTTGCGCTGCCGGATAGTTGAGTGGCAAAATAAAAGTTGCATTTGATGCCTTCATTTCTTGAATACGCTGGTATTCATTCTGGCCTGCTTTTAAAACGTATTGCACGCCAAATTCATCACCAATTTTATCGGCTCTTAAATCGTTCCACTTATCATTGGCTTCAAAAATTTGCGGGAGACTGAGATTGTCATTCCATGCCTGTAATGTAGCGTTAAAGCCTTCTTGCCAGGGTTTGGTTTTGTACCATTGCGCATCCAAAAAAGTTTGACGCAATAGCGCAATATAACCCATCAATGAACTTGGATAAGCCTGTCTGGATGTTCCTTTGCTAAAAGAATAATTTGCTGATGCTTTTTCTTTTAGAATTACTAAGTTTTCTTTTTCATTTGCCAGTGAAACCACAGCACCCGTACCTCTGGCCACGCCATCTTTTATATGTGTAAGTACAGTGCCAAATCCTGCTTCACGCATTGATTTTGCATTTGTTTCATTCACAGAAAAAACTTTGTAAACATCTGTTTCAGATTTAATGGCTTGATTCCATCCAAAGGGGCCTTTGGTGTTGGTTTCTGTCTGAATAGGTTGATTAAAAAAATTAAACCCGCCGGCTGTTTGTTGCGCCTGCGGTGTGCCATAATCAGTATAGATATCAATAAAGGAAGGATAAATAAATTTTCCTTTACAATCTATTGCTACAGCACCTGCCGGTACAGCCAATGCCGTACCTGTTGCTACTACACGTCCATCTTTGATGATCAGTGTAGCATCGTTCAAAGCAGTAACACCATCTTTTAAAATGGTGGCATGTGTAAATGCGTAATAGCCGTGGCGTGGATCGGCTACGCCGTTTTGCGGAAATGTGGGTTGCGCCGATGCAGTCATGTAGCTAAAAAAACTGCAAAGCATGGCTAACCCGAAGCCGGTTTTTCTCATAATCTGTGTGGTTTTATAATGATGCCGAATGTAGTATAATCCGATTAATCATTTTGAACAAAATGATAAAAGGTATTTAATTAGACTCAAAGCCGCAAATTAGCTTTCACCGGAACTTTGGTTATCTTTGAAATCCATTAAAATAAGGACTATGGCAATTGCCAAATCAACAATTTATTTACCCGATTTTTCGCTATCACCACACATTGACCAGGTAGGTGTAGAAGAAAGGGCTTCCCGATTTACTAAACGCAGTATAAAAAACGAAGCCAAAGAAAACGGTCTGAAGTTGGTACTCAATATGATTGACCTTACCACACTGGAAGGAAAAGATACCGATGGCAAGGTGAAACAACTTTGTTATAAAGCCATGCATCCGCACGATGCACTTGTGGGCATACCCACAGTAGCGGCAGTGTGTGTTTATCCCAGCATGGTTAAAGTGGCAAAGAAAGCCTTGGGCGATTCAGGAATAAAAGTAGCATCGGTAGCTACCGCTTTTCCAAGCGGACAAGCACCCAAAGACATAAAGATTCGTGATACAAAATATGCGGTTAATGAAGGGGCTGATGAAGTGGACATGGTCATCAGTCGTGGAAAATTTCATGCAGGAGAATACAATTTTGTGTTTGATGAAATAGCTGCAATAAAAGAAGCCTGTGGCGATGCCCGACTGAAAGTAATACTAGAAACCGGTGAACTAGGCACTTACGATAAAGTACGAAGGGCCAGTGATATTGCTATGCATGCCGGAGCCGATTTCATTAAAACATCTACCGGAAAAATACAACCTGCCGCTACCATGCCTGTAACGCTGGTAATGCTGGAAGCCATTCGTGATTTTTATTATGCTACAGGCAAAATGATAGGTATGAAACCTGCAGGAGGTATTTCTAAATCAAAACTTGCTTTGCATTATTTAGTTATGGTAAAAGAAGTGCTGGGCGAAGACTGGTTGAACAATGAATGGTTCCGTTTTGGAGCCAGCAGCCTGGCCAACGATGTGCTGATGCAGCTGGCCAAATTAAAAACCGGTGTGTATCAAGCGGCGAATTATTTTAGTGTTGATTAAAGGTCGCCGACCCCAAAATCGTCCGAAGGAGTGCCTATAGAACCTAAAAGATTGAAATATTCGGATTTATTTGAAATAGTTTAAAATGAAAAAATTTTGGAGAACATATGGCTTGTACATAGAAATAGCTGTAATGACAGTTGTTATTGTTCTCATGATTTACTATAAATTTTGGGAGGAGGCTCCTGAAAAGAAATGGCACAGGTGGGTGCAAATTTTTCTTTTCTCAATGTACCTGACTGAACGTATTTTTAAATTAAAAAAAAGAAAAAAACGTTCAGAAGTAATTGCCCCGTAGGGGCGAAATATGGGTAGCTCCCCGATTTATCGGGTGGAAATGAAAAGAAGAAAGTTTTCAGAACCCCGTAGGGGTTCAATAATGTTGAATAGCGAACAGAAAGTTCAAGTGAATGACACAACAAGCGATGACATATCCGCAGGACTC
>JAKIZK010000084.1 GCA_022708055.1 Bacteroidota bacterium | reverse complement strand
TATAAAGCAGGTATGAAGGATCCTGCAAAACTTGTAGAGTTGAGCAAGTCATTGACAGAGTGGAGCAAGAAATCACAAGAAATTGGTATGAAGCTTGCTTCAAAGCCAGAAGAAGCTAAAGCATGGGCCGACTGGGCAATGAAAATTTCTCAGGAATTGATGCCTGCTACCAAATAATGAATTTTATTTATTATACAGTCCCCTCGCCATGAGGGGATTTTTTTTGTAAAATTGAATCCAAAAAATATATTCATTAACTTAGGCAACCAAAATCAAGGGTAGATGTACTACAAGACCAAAGAAAAAGTTCATGGCCTGCTGCACCCCGAAATAGTTGGCGATAAGCATTGGGACAAAATCATCAATATTTTTATTGTAACGCTCATTGTACTCAATGTTATAGCCGTAATCGTAGAAACGATAGAACCCATTCATAAAGAGTTTAAAGAATTCTTTTACTATTTTGATCTGGTTTCTGTTATCATATTTACATTAGAATATATATTAAGAGTATGGAGCAGTAATCATGAAAAAAAATATAGCCACCCATTTTGGGGAAGGCTCAAATATATGATTTCCCCTGCTGCGCTTATAGATTTGATTGCGTTTCTACCTTTTTACATCAGCCGAATGATAGGAGTAAGTATTGATTTAAGAGAAATCAGAATATTAAGATTGTTGCGCATACTCCGTTTATTCAGATTAACGGCCTACACACATTCAGCTCAAATGATATTGAATGTATTTAGAAAAAGGAAAAATGAACTGGGACTAAGTTTTATACTTACCATATTTTTAATCATCATTGCTTCCTGCATCATGTATTTTATTGAACACAGATATCCCAGTGTAGAAGAAAGCAAGTTTACCAGTATTCCCGCTACACTATGGTGGGCTGTAGTATCGCTTACCACAACAGGCTATGGCGATATGTATCCTTTAACCGATGTTGGCAAAGCAGTAGGTATGATTATTATGCTCTCCGGTGTCGCACTTTTTGCATTACCGGCAGGCATCATTACTGCCGGATTTATTGATGAGTTTAGAGCCAATCGTGTAAAAAAAACACACCGTTGCCCCAATTGTGGCGAACACCTTAATATGGAAGAATTGGAAAATCATCATGATAACAGATAATTCAATTCCTGCATCAGCAGCTTCAACACATTATTTGAAAATACTTTTTCATTACAATGATACACCCATTTAATACCACGAATAGCATTGGTTACAAACAATTCATCTGCTTCCATTACATCATTAAGAGATATTGCCGTTTCACATACTTCCATCTCCTTCGCTTTCAAAAGCGAAATCAAATGCTGTCGCATTACTCCGGCTATACATCCTTCGGCAAGTGAAGGTGTGTAAATGGTTTTATTTTTTATCAAAAAAATATTGGCGATTGAGGTATCGGCTACTCTGCCAAAATGATTGAGCACTAAACAATCATCAAGACCTTTTTCCTGAGCATATGCCGCTGCCATTACATAAGGCAAATGACTGGTCGATTTTAAATTTGCAAATTCATCACAAGACTTTTTTACATCAGGAAAAAAATCTAAAAGCAGCCCTTGTTCATTAAAAGATACTAACGCCTGCTCCAATGGCCAGCATTCCATAATATATTCCGCAGGTGTATCAGCATCAAACAAGCTACCATTGCCCCGAAATACGGAAAGCCTAACCCGAGCTGATGCCAAACAATTATTCTTTTCGCAAAGTTGTAATACCGTTTCGGTAAGATGTTGCGGTGTAATAAAAACGGGTAGTTGAAATTTCAACAATTTTATTCCGGCAAACAGCCTATCAAAATGCAAAGTTGCTAACTGAATCTTAGCATTTTCAATCTTCATGGTTTCAAACAATCCATCACCATATCTAAATCCTCTGTTAGATGCATGGATTACCGGTTGACTCGCTTCCATCATATTTCCATTGTAACAGATATATGTCATAAAATGAAAGTAATAAAAAAAGCCACTCTTGAGAATGGCTTTCAAAAAAAATATTCAAAAAGCATTAGGCTTGTTCTACAATGCCTGCCTTTACTGCATACAATACCAGGCCTGCCATGGATTTTGTTCCGGTTTTGGTTTTTAACTTATCACGAATAGCTTCAACGGTACGTGGACTAAGGTCAACCATATCTGCAATTTCTTTTGTACTTTTCTCTTCACACATCAATTTCAAAATGGTAATTTCTTTTTCATTCAAATGTACATCTTGTGGCATTGATGATTCGGCTGTTCTCTTTGTACGCAAACCACTCAACAACGCTTTATTGGTAAGGTCGTTGAAGTAAAAATCATTTTGATACACTGCTTTTATGGCATCATAAATCATATCGGCACCCGATTCTTTAGTAATATAAGAATTGGCGCCCAGTTCCATCATTTTAGAAATTACGGAATGATCATTTAAGAATGACAACATAATCACCTTTACGTTCGGATAAAGCTTCTTAATCTCCGGCAAAGCAGTAAGGCCATCCATTATCGGCATTTGTATATCTAATAATACTACATCGGGCTGAATGTGACGCAATAGATTCATCAACTGCATACCGTTTTCGGCTTCAGCTACCATTTGAATGTCTTTGCGCTGTGAAAGGGAAGTTTTAACTCCTGTACGAAACAATGTGTGGTCGTCAGCAATCGCTACTTTAATAACAGTGTTAGTGTCTGGGCTTTTCATGATTTTGGATATTTAAATAAATTAATAAAGACAGTAAAAAATCTTAATGCAAGATGGGAAATTTCTGTTACAAATACTATGGTAGTACTACCTCATTTTTGTTTTGCAGAATTTACTGTTATCGTCCTCGCAACTTTCCGATAGGTAAAAGAGATTATTACGAATGTGTGCGTAAAAATAGGGTGCGATAAATAGGGCAGTTATCCTCTTGTTAACATAAGCTTGTGCATATATTTTTGTTTCAGAAAGTTGATTGACACGGATGATCTGTTTACACTCTCGTCCAATGTCCAAACCGTCCAGAAAAAAAGAATTTCCAAATCCATTGAAAAACCGAACCCGGTCTTCACCGGGAGCACTTCACCGACAATCAACTTTCTCTTTTTCATTTTAGAATTGAAAACAATTTGTCCTTATGAAACGCAAACTGATTTAAATTTTCTCTTTTCATAACAGTAACGTGTAATGCCCCGGTCCTCATAACGCCGGGGTTATTTTTTGTAACAGTCTTTCAAAGTGGTTACAATTTTTTAGCGATGATATACACACGAGGGTCACCCAGTGTAAATTTCTTTTTTCCGGGAATGCTAAATACTTCTTCAATCTTATAACCGGTAGCAAGCAGCAGGTTTTCCATTTCATTCAAAGAATAAATAAAATCGACTCCCGCTTTTTGTTCCATGCTGCCATCGGCAGCTATCGTAGTACTGTCTGATTCCAATCTGGATGGAAAGAAAAGCAAACGGCTTTCTGTTAAAAATTTGATGCCATTAATTTCGGACCAGGTGCGACTTGAAAAGTTTTTATAAACGATTTCGGCCAACGACCAGCCATTTATAAGTAAATGCCCGCCCGGCTTTAACGACTTGCAGGTGTTAGATAAAATCGATAATGTATCGGCAGCATTAAAAAAATTAAGACTATTACCCATACATATTGCCAAATCAATATCTTCATCGCATACAAAATGCAGTACACCTTGTTGAATTGCTTTTATCGGAAGATTTTCCTTTTGTGCCAACAGATCAATTTCTGAAATATATGCTGCCAGATTATCAACCGCAGTAATGGCTATTCCTTTTCTGCCCAGCGCAAGTGCATGGCGGCCATATCCACACATAAGGTCTAAAACCCTGTTGCCCGCTTTCAAGTTGAAATAATTTATCAAAAAATCTGATTCTCGATTTGTCAGTTCTTCCGGAATGATGGCTTTCCAGATGTCTTTATAATATCCGTCAAAAAAAGTATCATTGATGTTTGACATAGTCATTCCAATTAAAAAATACAAAGCCTTCTGTAAAAAGTTTTATTCCAGCATTTTATTTCTCATGCCATACATTACCAATCCGGCAATTGTTTTTGCTCCCACTTTTTGTTTCATGTTTTGGCGGATTGTTTCTATTGTACGCGGACTCAAAAAAACTTCTTTAGAAATTTCTTCAGTCGTTTTGTCTTCGGCTATCAGTTTTAAAATTTTCAATTCCTTATCAGAAAACTTTACCGGGTTGGGATAAAACTGCTTTACCGTTTTCTTGTGTTGCAACTTTAGCAATACAGCTTTATTCACCAGGTCGTTAAAATAAAAATCATCATTCATACAGGTAAGAATGGCCTGATAAATTTCTTCGGGGTCAGTTGTTTTGGTAAGATATGCGTTGGCCCCCATTTCCATCATTTTGGTAATCATCTCCTGATCATCATACATAGTGAGAATAATGATTTTGATGGATTCAAATTCTTTGCGAATGATGCTGATGGCATTGATGCCGTCAATTTCCGGCATACGAATGTCCATTAAAATCACATCGGGGAGTTTGATTTTTAGCTTGTGCATCAAATCTTTTCCATCTTCAGCTTCCCAAACAATTTTCAGAAATTCTTTATCCTTCAGCGCCATGCGAATGCCATCTCGAAAGATTTTGTGGTCATCAGCAATTGCCACACGTATTTGCTGGTCGGTCATACAATTGGTTTTACAGTTAGTTTATAATAGGTTAGATATGCGTAAATATACGCAATTCTAATATGGAAACATTTGAATTTTTGGCAAATATTCTTACTTACAAATCCAGTACATTTATAAAAAATTAATTTATGCAAGCCACGCTGGTAGATTTTGCCAAAGACAGGGTAATCTATAATATTACCGGGTGTACCGCTGAGGAGCTGGACAATAAGCTCAATCTCTTTTTTAGCTCGGAAGGTTATAAATTAAAATCGACCGAAGGTGAAGTAAAGACCTACGAAAAGGGGAACCGGGTAATGCGCATTCTCTTTGGTGCATTTGTAAAATATAATAAACAAGCAGTAACAATAAAGCATCAGGGTGATTTGTTTTCTTTATTGCTGCAAAAGGATTCTTCGGGTATGTCGGGTGGCCTGATAGGTATGAACCAAGTAAAAAAAGAATTTGCAAGACTGACGGAAGCATTTAAATTGTATATAGGAAGTTAGCATTTGAAAATAAAAAAATGTTTTCCAATTTGGGTTTTATACAGGATATATGAAATTTTCTTTACAGTTTAGAGTACTTTAATTTTGGGTAGAACGCAAACTAATTGCATTGAAGAATTACATTTTATTTCTCTTAGTTCTAAACTTGATTACATACAATTTATTTGGTCAAAAGACCAATAAAATTATTTTGGGTAAAATAGGATTCAGTACAACTAACATTGTATTTAAAGAGGCAAAGGAACCTACTGCACAAATCTTTGGGATCAATTTTAAAACAGGAAAAACATTTACAGGCTATGGAATAGAACTGGGAGCAGGTATGTATATAATCAATAATCTGTTTGCCGACTTTAGCATTTCCATTTTTAATGGGAAAGATACAAAATTGAAAGTAAATAATAATGAGCATTATTACATCTTAAAAGGATATCAAATCCCAATTTCCGTAAACTATCTTTTAAGAGATTCGTCAAAAAAACTCAGAATTAATGCAGGTGTAGGTTTTCAATATTTAAACGGGAAACTGGATCAATTTGAAAAAAATAATTCCAATGGGCCGACAGTAAACCAAATAACCAATATAAAATTTTCTGAATTACAAATTTTGCTAAGGCCGGGCATACAGTTTAGAATAATGAAATATTTATTTTTAGCCTTTACTGTCAAATTAGCTATTTCTGCCAATGGCAGGTATTTAGACAATCCTTGCCTTTCCCTAAATTACATTTTAAAAAAAAATAGGGAAACTTGGGCAAATGTCAATTAAGTTTTGATGAAAAAAATTAAAAATATCTTCTGTGACTTCAAATTTCAATAATATATCAAAAAAAGATGGCATTATTTACAAAATAATTTTTCAAGCCACTTTCCGTTGAAAGCATCTGACAGTTTTATCAATGAATTATTTACTTAAAGACAAAAATGGCATATACAAACCTTATAAAATACTTAATCATCGGAATATTTTCAATTACGCTTGTAGATACTTTGGGAGCAGTTGCATCCAGAAAAATGAATTTTAAATATATTTATTTAAGCTTCATTTCAATTGCAATTTATATACTCGTTGCCTTTTTTGTTTCCAAAGAATATATTCTAACAAATGTACTTCTTACAAATGCTATTCTTGGATTATATGATTGTACTATTGGCTTGTGGTTATCTATAGTTCTCAGGGCGAATAACGGACTTACTGCTGAACAAATTAAAGAATTGTTTACTTTAAAGTCTTCAATAGCCTTCATCGTAATTTCTGTATTTTTTGGATTGATAGGGTTTGAATTATCCAAAATTTGAGTTACTAGATAGCCCCACATAATAACTTTTTTCATTAAATCATATTGCCAATAAATACAATAAAAACATTTAGAGTGCACTTTTTTTGGATTCAGTATACCGATAGAATTTATACTTTTAAAGGGTCAAGTATAAAATAATCGAACACCATCCCCCCCTCAACCCATTTTCCATCCCTCTCCTATCTTTGTTCACAACTACAACAACATGGGCACAGCAGAAATAGAACTTCAAAACATCATCATTTATTCGCACATCATTACCTATGGCCATGCGGCCAATCCACAAATAACGGAACAAATAAGAGAGGAAATAGAAACCATGTGGAATGAACCCCGTACAATGATACCGCTAGAAGAAAAAAAATATCGTGTCGTTTTCAATATTACGGCTGCTTGTATGCCACAGCTTGCAGATATTGATATTTATCAGAACCTGGATCCACGAAATAATTATTTCAGACTTGAAGAATTTGTAAGAGGCAATATTTCCTTTGTGGATGGGCTGGGTTGCAACAGTGGCTACTTTAAAATGGAAAACCTGTATAAAGGCTCTACTACTGCGGCGCATGAGTATGGCCACACACTGGGGCTCGATCATCCCGAAGACCTGGACCTGCGGGGCAAAGGAGTACCGGGCATTATGTACCCCCGCGGCACACTGGTAGATCCACCCTATCAATACGACCCGGCAAAACCTGCCGGTGTAACAGGCGGCACTATGCATCCCATGTATCGCAAAGTGTTGACAGCAGATGTTCTTGCATTAAAACTGCATCGCAGAAAATATGAAAACGGAAAAACCATCATCGGCGAGTTTACTAATTTCTGGCATCCCGATCATGCATCACTTCAACCGGGCGATATGCCCTGAATTTAGTTTTGTGTTAACTGTATTCCTTACTACTTTTATCCGCAATAATTTATATGACACCAGTTCTTTCGGTAAAAAACTTAAACAAACACTACGGCCCCGTTCATGCATTAAACAATGTTTCATTTGATGTGCCTGCCGGTTCCGTATTTGGCATCTTGGGACCCAATGGTAGTGGCAAAACCACACTGCTGGGTATTGTAATGGATGTATTGAAAGCTAATAGCGGAAACTTTTTGTGGAATGGCGCACCGGGAAGTGAAGTGCAACGAAAACAAATTGGCACTTTGTTGGAAACACCCAATTTTTACCATTATCTATCCGGCGAAAAAAATTTAAAAATTTCTGCAGCCATTAAAGAAAGAGGAGTTGATGATATTCCAACTGTTTTACAAAAGGTAAATCTGTATCAAAGAAAAGATTCAAAGTTCAGTACCTACTCATTGGGTATGAAACAAAGACTGGCCATAGCCGCTACCCTGCTAGGCAATCCTGATATTTTGGTTTTTGATGAACCCACCAATGGATTGGACCCTGCCGGCATTGCCGAAATAAGACAATTGATAAAAGAACTGAATCGCCAGGGCAAAACCATCATCATGGCCAGCCATATACTGGATGAGGTAGAAAAAGTATGTACCCATGTTGCCATTATTCAAAAAGGTGTTTTAAAAACAACGGGTACCGTACAGGAGCTTTTATCGGGCAGCGCTGTTACTACCCGTGCTCATACTATAGAGATTGAAATTGCAGCTGCAAATCTTCAAATGCTAGAAGCAGCATTATTGAAATTTTCAGGCATTCAACTCGTTCAAAAATCTGAAACCGGATTTTTAATTGAATGTGCAGAAGAAATAAAACCCGATACCTTAAACAAATTTTGTTTTGAACAAGGTGTGGTATTAAGTCAACTAAACATTAAACGTAAATCGCTGGAAAAAAGATTTCTTGAAATCACCGGAAATCAAAGTGACCGCTAAAATTATTATATGCTAAAAAACTTGAAAATTGAATGGATGAAGATAAAGAACTACCGGGTGTTTCAGGTCTTCTCGGCTCTTTATCTAATGGGGTTGTTACTGGTCGTATATATTTTTTATAAAGTATATCTGAATGTGGTAGGAAGTGTGCAACAAACCGTAACCGGAACACAGGGCAAGGGCTCCGATGTGTTGAATCTTTTTTCTTCAGAATTTTTAATGCAAACGGTTTGCTTCTGGACCGGGTTTTTGCTTTATCTACCCGGTATGATTATTATTAGTTTATTTATTAACGAAGTAAATTTTAAAACCAACAGACAAAATATAATTGATGGCTGGAAGCGGGAAACATTTATCTATAGTAAAATAGGATTGATTGTGTGCATGGCTGCCGTTATTGCGATTATGAATTTGCTTGCAGGATTTATTATGTCCAACGTAGTAGGCGTTACGCTGTCGGCCGATGCTTTAAAAATGGTTGGATTTTCATTTGTACAAGCAATGGTTTATTTATTATTTGCACTATTGTTAGCCACTTTTTTCAGACGTAGTGGAGTTGCCATTATTGTATTTTTTATTTATGGCTTGTTGCTGGAGTTTTTGTTTATGTGGATTGCCGGAAAAATTAGTCCGGGTTTGCAACATTTTATGCCATTACAAGTAGCCGATTCACTTACCCCTTTTCCACGATTAAGAGATTTTTATATAGGACTTCCATCAGAAACAGTTATGCTATTGGCCGCTATGGCATTTGGTGGATTATATGCTTTTCTTACGGTGAGGAAATACAAGTATGACGACTTGTAAAAGTTATTTATAAATCGTTCGGGAAAATTCTTATAAAATAAACCCCCCGATGGAAATCGGGGGGAACAACTAAAAAACACTAGCTTAACGCTTAGGTTTCATTGGAACGAACTATGTTTAGTCTGGTTTTTTACCGTCCAAAAAAGTATTGAGTGTGCTGAGGTTTGCCTGCTTGTTATCGCCCGCCTTTACTTCAATATTGCTGTAGAAATTTTCAACGGGAGTTGTGTTGCTGTGCAATTCCATTTTGCGGCGGATAAATGCCGGCACAGTCTCAAACTCATTATTGGGGTCGGCACCGTTTACGTTAAA
>JAKIZK010000083.1 GCA_022708055.1 Bacteroidota bacterium | reverse complement strand
CATGGCCCATACGGCGACCGGGAGGCGCTGTTTGTCCTGCAATAAAACCGACAACCGGTTTTTTATTTCCATTTGCTTTAATCCAGTTTGCGGCTTCAGCTTCCATACCACCACCTATTTCACCTATCATTACAATAGCATCCGTATCGGCATCATTCATAAAAAGTTCAACGGCTTCTTTTGTAGTAGTGCCAATAATGGGGTCGCCGCCAATGCCTATGGCAGTTGAAATTCCCAATCCGGCTTTTGCAACTTGGTCGGCTGCCTCATAAGTAAGCGTACCTGATTTTGATACAATACCTACTCTTCCTTCCTTAAAGATAAAACCGGGCATGATGCCTACTTTACATTCTTCAGAAGTAATGATGCCGGGGCAATTGGGCCCAATGAGCCGTGTTGATTTTCCCTGTAAATAATTTTTTACCCTTACCATATCCTGCACCGGAATGCCTTCCGTAATACACACAACTAATTTGACACCGGCTTCAGCAGCTTCCATCACGGCATCAGCAGCAAATGCGGGTGGTACAAATATGATACTTACATCGGCTCCTGTAGCTTTTACACAGTCGGCCACCGTATTAAAAACAGGTCTTTCTAAATGTGTGCTACCACCTTTTCCCGGAGTAACACCACCTACTACCTGTGTTCCGTACTCAATCATCTGTGTGGCATGAAAACTGCCTTCGGTACCTGTAAAGCCCTGTACTAAAACTTTAGAATTTTTATTGACAAGAATGCTCATAAACCCTGATTTTTTCGATTTCGGCAAAGATAACTGAAACAAGGTTTTGATGCTATTTGTATTTTAAAAACAGGATTTCTTTTTGCCAATAACCCGGGATTTGTGAAATAGTTGTTGAGGTTCTTGTTTCTGTACCTTTAGTGAACGGATATGGCAAAGAATCTGAACGACTATAGCCTTGAATATTGGTACTGGGAAGTTGTATAAAGGTTTCTTTAAAAAATACTGCATCGGCTCCGTTTGATTTTGCTTTTTGAACAGCCAGTTTTACAATCTTTTCTTTGTTGATTTTTTGCATCCAAGATGATTTTTCATAACCCTTTCCTACAATGAAGTAGGGCTTTAAAATGGCAGCCTCATCTACAAATACAGCTACTTTATCGGTGGTTGGATTTTGCGATCCAACGTATTCTAATTTGGTAATGTGGCAGGAAGAAAAGGAAATGACAATCAGAAAGTGTAAAAATTTTCTCATAATGTTGTTTTGAGATAAATGATAATCAGAAATGATACCAACGGAATGTTTACGAATAAAATCGTTTGTTAAACACTTGTCATTCACTATCTGAAGGGGGCATAATGGATGGTGCATCTTTATTCAACAGTTCATCCATATTTCTGTCGTCCGAAATTTTTCCGGCTCTTTCCAGCATACGCATATCCTTTGCATCCTGCAAAAACTCGGAAGCGAAAATAAAATCGTTGAGCCGTTTGTTCTTACTGAAGATAATATCCTTTTTATTTCCTTCCCATTCTTTATTACCTTTATACATATACAATATATAATCGCCAATTTCCATTACACTGTTCATATCATGTGTATTGATGACCGTGGTTATATTGTATTCAATCGTAAGGTCTTTAATGAGTTTATCAATAACTAATGAAGTTTGAGGATCGAGGCCCGAGTTGGGTTCATCACAAAAGAGATACTTGGGATTGAGTACTACGGCACGGGCAAGTGCTACTCTTTTTTTCATACCGCCACTGAGTTCAGACGGAAATTTTTTGTTTACATCGGGCAGGTTCACTCTTTCCAATACTTCATTTACCCGGTTGAGTTTTTGTTTATAATCCCATTTGGTAAACATACTCAATGGGAACATGATGTTTTGTTCTACGTTCAAACTATCAAAAAGCGCAGAGCCTTGAAATAGCATACCTATTTGTTTTCTGATTTCAGTTTTATCGGCTCGCCCCATTTTTATAAAATCATTTCCATTGTATAAAATTTCACCTTCATCGGGCTGAAACAGGCCTACCATACATTTCATCAAAACCGTTTTGCCACTGCCGCTTGCACCAATGATGAGGTTGCACTGTCCTGCCTTCATTACAGCACTTACATCCTGAATGACGGTTTTATCTCCAAATCCCTTTTTAATATTTTTTACTTCAATCATCAGTTGGCTTTAAGTAAGAGTGCAGACAATACATAGTCGGCAAATAATATTAATATGCAACTTACGACTACGGCTTTTGTACTGGCACGTCCAATTTCCAAAGCGCCGCCTTTTACATAGTATCCATAAAAAGCAGCTATGCTGGAAATGATAAATGCAAAAACATAACTTTTTATCAATGCAAATTTGACGGTGAATGGATCAAAAAATAATTTTAAACCTGCATCAAACTCCTGACCAGAGATAATACCCGATGATACACCTGCCAGGCGGCCACCCCAAATACCCAACGTCATCGCAATAACAACCAATAAAGGGATCATTAATAATGCTGCGAGGATTTTGGGAAGTATGAGATAGGTTTTAGTTTTCACACCCATTATTTCAAGTGCATCTATTTGCTCGCTTACACGCATATTGCCCAGCTCGCTTGCTATTCTGCTGCCTGCTACACCGGCCAATACAATACATACCAGGGTAGGAGCAAATTCCAAAATAATGGTATCTCTTACAACCTGTGCAATGGTAGATTTGGGTATCAGGGGGCTTACCAGTTGATAAGCCGTTTGAATTGTTGATACGGCTCCAATAAAAATTGAAATAATTGTTACTATGCCCAGCGAGCCAATACCTATTTCAACACATTGGTGAATTAATTCTTTACCATACATTTTTTTGTTCTCGGGTCGTGAAAACATACCCTTGATCATGAGCAGGTAGCGGCCTATGTCTGAGAAAATAGTCATTGAGCCTGTAAAATACAAAGGAAAACTGAGAGCAGAAAACGGTAATCAATAAACCATCGTATTCTTTTTAATTTTCCTTTGAAACTTTTCTGAATCTTTTCCACCATTTTGATTTTTTGACAATTTCGGCAGTTGCTGCTTTACTTTTTTGCTGTGCATCTACAACTGCAATGGTAGCCATATTTAAAATACTTCTGACGGAGCTGCCTAATTGCAAAATATGAACGGGTTTGTTTAAGCCCAGTAAAATAGGACCTACTGCATCGGCAGTGCCAATTTCTTTTAAAAGATTGTATGCAATATTTCCTGCGGACAGATTGGGGAATATTAACGTATTGACATCTTTATCGGCAAGTTCACTAAAAGGATAGTTCTCCTTCATCAATTCCTTATTAAATGCTACACTTGCCTGCATTTCTCCATCAACAATTAAAGCAGGCATTTTTTGTTTTACAATTTTTCTTGCTTTTGCTACCAAGCCGGCTTCCGGTGAATTGCTGCTGCCAAAATTTGAATAACTCAACATGGCAATACGCGGCGTGATGTTGAAGCTGCGGATTTCCTTAGCCACCATAAGCGTAATATCGGCAAGTTCTTCTGCTGTAGGATTAAAATTTACTGTAGTATCGGCAAGGAAGAGTGGGCCTCGTTTGGTAAGCATCAGGTACATGCCGGCAATTTTCTTTACGCCTTCCTCTGTTCCTATGATCTGCAAGGCAGGGCGTATAGTATCGGGATAGTTTTTTGCAAGTCCCGAGATCATACAATCCGCATCTCCACATTCCACCATCATACAACCATAATGGTTGCGGTCTTTCATTACCTTTTTTGCTTCATAAGCATTGAAGCCCTTGCGTCCACGTTTTTCAAAAAATATTTCTGCATAGCGCAATCTGCGTTCTTCGGTTTTTTCGCTGCGAGGGTCAAATATGGGAATATCGGAAAGGTCAATACCGTTGCTATCAGCAATTGATTTTATTTTATTTTCATCGCCCAATAAAATAGGATAGCCTACGCCTTCATCAAAAACAATTTGAGCCGCTTTTAAAATTTTAATATTATCGGCTTCGGCAAATACTATACGTTTAGGATCTCGTCTTGCTTTGTTGCCCAGTATGCGCATTACCTGATTATCCAGACCAAGTCGTTTATTCAGATTGTTGACATAAACATCCCAATTGGTAATAGGCTGTGCAGCTACGCCACTTTCCATTGCTGCTTTGGCAACGGCAGGTGCTACTGTTGCCAGCAATCGGGGATCCAATGGCTTGGGAATAATATAGTTTTCGCCGAAAGAAATATTTTTTTCGCCATAAGCCATATTCACAATATCCGGCACCGGGGTCTTGGTCAGTTCTGCCAGTGCATGTACTGCGGCCAGTTTCATGGCTTCATTTATTTGTGTGGCTCTTACATCTAAAGCGCCACGAAAAATATATGGGAAGCCCAACACATTATTTACCTGATTGGGAAAATCGCTGCGGCCGGTTGCCATAATGATGTCTTTTCTGGCTGATGTAGCTTCTTCCCAGCTAATTTCAGGATCGGGATTGGCCATTGCAAACACGATTGGATTTTTGGCCATCGACTTTACCATCTCTGCCGTTACACAATTGCCGGCACTTAGTCCTATAAAAACATCTGCATCCTTCATGGCAGCTGTTAATGTGATGCCTTCTTTGCCATTGGCAAATAATTGTTTTAATTCATCAATATCATTACGGCCTTTGTGTAACACACCTTTACGGTCAAACATTAAAAAATTTTCGGGTCTAGCACCCAATGCTACATAAAGTTTGCTACAGGATATAGCAGCCGCACCGGCACCGTTCACCACAAATTTTACTTTGTCAATTTTTTTCTTTTGTATTTCTAATGCATTCAATAATGCAGCAGCACTGATGATGGCCGTGCCATGCTGATCGTCGTGCATCACCGGAATATTCATTTGCTTTTTCAGCTCAGTTTCTATGTAGAAACATTCCGGCGCTTTTATGTCTTCCAGATTGATGCCGCCAAAAGTGGGCTCCAGTGCTTTTACTATTTGTACAAATTTTTCAGGATCTTTTTCATTGATTTCAATATCAAAAACATCAATGTCGGCAAATATTTTAAACAAAACACCCTTACCCTCCATCACAGGCTTACCGGCCTCAGGGCCTATGTCGCCAAGGCCTAATACGGCCGTACCATTGCTGATAACGGCTACCAGATTTCCTTTGGCGGTGTATTTATAAACACTCTCTTTGTTTGCGGCTATTTCTTTACAAGGCTCTGCTACACCGGGGCTGTAGGCGAGCGATAAGTCTCTTTGCGTTTTTGCCTCTTTGGTAGGCACTACTTCTATCTTGCCGGGTCTTCCTTTGGCGTGGTATTCCAGCGCCTGCTGTTTGCGAAGCTCGTTTGACATATATATTTTTTAGTGTCTTCCTTTCTGCACACCCAATGGCCGGGTTTCCAAAAAAACAGGGGGTGCAATGTACAAAATATTCATTCGGAATAATATGAAGATGTTACAAATGAACTTTCCTTGCAAATTAGAAATGAAAGCACTCATTTGCAGGGTTTTCTTTTTTTATCATTTTACGCTGCTGCCCAGCCAAGCCATCATACCCATACCTATTTCAATTGCATTTTCGTCAATATTAAATCGGGGTGTATGCACACCTGCTGTTATGCCTTTAGCTGCATTCATAGTACCCAATCGATAAAAACAGGCGGGTATCTGTTGTGCATAATAGCCAAAATCTTCGGCACCCATACGTAGCTCGGTTTCGCTTACTTTATCAGCACCCATAAATTCTTTAGCTAGTTGAAATGCATTGGCTGTAAGGTTTTCATTATTCAGCACACAAGGATAGCCAACATCAATATGCAACTCCACATCGCCGCCCATGGAGCGGCAAATATTTGTAGCGGTTTCACGAATCAATTCATGTGCTTTAAAACGCCATTGTTCATCCATTGCCCTGAAGGTGCCCATTAGTTTTACATTTTCAGGAATTACATTGGTAGTCGTTCCTCCATTAATTGCGGTAATGGATAAAACTGATGGATTAAAGGGATTATTATTTCTGCTGATAATTTGCTGCAAAGCTATAATCAAATGTGAAGCAATGAGAATAGGATCAACAGTGAGGTGAGGAGATGCAGCATGACCTCCTTTTCCTTTGATAGTAAAATACAACTCATCGGCACTTGCCATTACTTTTCCGCTTCTAAAACTAAGTTGACCTACTTCTAAAATTGTATTTACATGAAGCGCAAGTATTCCTTGTGGTTTTGGATTTTCCAATACGCCATCTTTTATCATCAGCGATGCGCCGCCCGGATTTTTTTCTTCACCCGGTTGAAAAATCAATTTTACGGTTCCTTCCCAGCTATCTTTTAATTCTTTTAATATTTTGGCTGCGCCTAAAAGGCATGTAGTATGTACATCATGCCCACAGGCATGCATGACGCCTTCGTTTTTTGATTTATAATCCACTTCATTTTCTTCAAGAATGGGCAAGGCGTCCATATCTGCCCGAAGCGCAATGATGCGGCTTTCCGGATTTTTTCCTTTTATTAACCCAACTACGCCTGTAGTGGCCATTACCTGAAAAGGAATGTTTAGCTCTTTTAATTGTTGTTGTACAAATTTGGAGGTTTCAAATTCCTGATAACTGAGTTCGGGGTGAGCATGTAAGTGGCGCCTGATTTTAATAAAGTCGGGTGCATACTTTTTTGCCAATGCTTTGATTTGTTCCTGCATATAGCAAATGTAGAAAATGAAAGGGATAGCAGCTAAAGAGAGAGGCTGATTTAATCTTCTTTTTCATCATTCAGGCCTTTGCCCTTTTTTTGTTCTATGATGTCTTTCATTACAAAAACGCCATTTGGAAAATACACACTTAGTCTGTTTTTGTATTTGTCAGCTGTTTGTTTGTCTTTAAAATTTCCGGCTTTTACCCTGAAATAGGGTGACTGATACCATAGATAGGCTTTCAAATCGGGGAAGTACGTGTAAATTTTTGTTTTTGCTTTTAACGCTTCCTCACGGTTATTGGTACTGATTACCAGAATGCGATAGCCTTTATCTGTTTTGCGATTGTCAACACCGGTCACCTTATTTACTTCAGCTTGCTTTTTTACCAACAAATCAAGGCGTGGGTCTTTATGAATGATCACAGCATTGGCTGTATCCGAAATGGTATCAGGATTACCATTCTGGGCATTTACATTCAAAACAACTATAAAGCAAAGCAAAGTGAAAACCGATTTCATTGATAAATATTTGTTTTATGTTTTTGGCAGATTTTTTTGCAATAAAAAACTATAATTGACTGTTGGATTAAATTTTACGCTTAATTTTTAAAATTCGTTTCAATATTGCAAAGCTTCTATAATATTCGTTTAATAAAAAGATAAATTTTAGTAACCGCTTCCTGCACCCGCAATATTTTCAACCGGGTGCCAGGTGGTTTTAATTTCTTGTGTGTCTATAATAAAATAGGGTGATTGACCTGACTCAGTTTCCCATTTTATTTGGTCGTAAAAAAATATTCGTTTCAGGTTTAGCGCACTTTTTTCTCTCATCATAGCTTTTACAGTAGAATCATTTTCACAATAAACGGTTGCATTTACATCCATGTGATTTACAAACCATTCGTTCAGTTCTTTGGTTTTGCCTGTTAAAATATTTACTACTCCACCGGGTAAATCAGATGAATTTAATACTTCTGCAAAAGTTACAGCACAAAGCGGTTTGGTTTCGGAAGCTAGTACTACGCAAGTATTACCTCCTGCAATTACCGGGGCAATTACTGAAACTAATCCAAGTAAAGAATCAGCTTGCGGCGCCACAATAGCCACTACACCCATTGGCTCCGGTACCGAAAAATTGAAATGCGAGGATGCCACCGGATTCACAGCGCTGTATATCTGTTGAAATTTATCGCACCAGCCTGCATAATAAATCAACCGATCAATAGATTGATTGACTTCTTTCTCTGCTTTGGCTTTTGAAGAGCCTTGTTGTATAAGTTCATCTACAAACTGTGCTTTTCTTCCTTCCAGCATTTCTGCCATTCGGTATAGAATTTGTCCGCGATTAAAAGCCGCTCTTGTACTCCAGCTGCCAAATGCACCCCTTGCTGAAACAACAGCATCTCTGAAATCTTTTCTGGAACTTAGACAAAGGTTACCCATTTTTTTTCCTGATGCATTTTCCGGTTGATAGTATCTTCCTGATTCAGTTCTTGGAAACTGACCACCAATATAAATTTTATATGTCTTCAACACTTCCAGTCTTTTTTCAGAAGACTTTTTTTCAATCCCGTTTTCGGAAATTGAGAGTGTTGATTTTTTTACAGTCGTATCCATATCAATAATTTTCTTTTTCTGAATTAATTTACAAGGTTTAAATATGGCAGCAGCCCATGCAATCCGCCTTCTCTTCCAAAACCGCTTTCTTTATATCCGCCAAATGGAGAAGTAGGGTCAAACTTGTTGAAAGTATTGGCCCAAATAACACCTGCTCTCATTCGCTTAGTCATATTAAATATTTTAGAGCCTTTATCTGTCCATACGCCGGCACTCAATCCATAAGGGCTATTATTTGCTTTTTCAATCACTTCATCATCTGTTCTGAATGTAAGCACCGAAAGCACGGGCCCAAAAATTTCTTCCTGAGCAATACGATTACTTTGTGCAACATTGGTAAAAATAGTAGGTCGACACCAAAAGCCTTTCTTGGGAAGCGGGCAACTGCTTTCATACATTTCAGCACCTTCCTGTTTACCTATTTTTAAATATTTATGAATGGTATCCAACTGCTGTCTTGAATTGATAGCACCAATATCTGTGTTCTTATCCAAAGGATCGCCAACAATCAATGATTCAATTCTGTCTTTTAATTTTCTGATCACCTGTTTTGCTACTGATTCTTGCACATACAATCGGGAACCTGCACAGCATACATGCCCCTGATTAAAATAAATTCCATTGATAACGCCTTCAACCGCCTGATCAATCGGCGCATCATCAAAAATAATATTGGCAGCTTTTCCGCCCAGTTCAAGTGTTGCTTTTTTATCAGTTCCGGCAATGGCTCTTTGAATGATTTTTCCAACATCAGTAGAACCCGTAAATGCAATTTTATTTATATCAGGATGATTGACAATAGCAGCACCGGTAGCCCCGGCGCCGGTGATGATGTTTACTACACCAGGAGGTAAATCTGATTCCTGAATAATTTCAGCAAGTTTTAATGCTGTGATAGGTGTGGTTTCTGCAGGCTTTAGTACAACCGTATTGCCGGTGGCAAGAGCGGGTGCAATCTTCCAGGCCGCCATCAGCAATGGGAAGTTCCATGGAATGATTTGTCCGGCTACGCCAAGTGGGGCCGTTGTACGGTTGGGGAAAGCATATTCCAACTTATCGGCCCATCCTGCATAGTAAAAGAAGTGATTGGCTGCAGTAGGCACATCAAAATCTCTGCTTTCTCTAATAGGTTTACCACCATCCAGCGATTCTATGATGGCAAGTTCTCTCGCCTTTTCCTGAATCATTCTGGAAATTCGAAATATGTACTTAGCCCTTTCTTTTGCCGGCATTTTTTTCCATACTTTTTCATACGCATTGCGGGCTGCTTTTACTGCTTTGT
>JAKIZK010000082.1 GCA_022708055.1 Bacteroidota bacterium | reverse complement strand
GAAAAAACAATAGAGAAAGCAGAACGGGCAACCGGCGAAAGAGAATTGGGAGTTGATCCTGAATCGGGCAAACAGGTAATAGCTCGTATGGGTCGATATGGACCCATGATTCAGATTGGAGAATCGAACAACGAAGATGAAAAACCCCGCTTTGCAAAAATTCCTACCGGTCAAAGTATTGAAACCATCAGTTTTGAAGAAGCTATGGCTTTGTTTGGCGCACAGGGTACCATGGGACAATATGAAGGAAAAGATGTTTCGGTAAACGTAGGTCGATTTGGGCCTTATGTAAAATGGGGCGATGATTTTATTTCTCTACCCAAGGGCACTGACCTGGGAACCGTAACACTTGAAAAAGCGATTGAAACCATCAAGGCAAAACAGAAAGCAGATTTACCCGTAGGTCATTTTGATGAAAAACCTATAACAAAAGGTACCGGCCGCTTTGGTCCGTTTATAAAATGGGATGGCATGTTTATCAATGTACCACGACGTTATAATTTTGCGAAACTGACGCAAGACGAAATGAATGAATTGATAGAAGCAAAAGTAAAAAAAGAAGAGAACCGTTACATCCATCGCTGGCCCGATGAAAATATAACAGTTGAAAACGACCGCTGGGCTCCTATTATAAAATTTGGTAAAAAGAAAATTTATCTCCCCAAAAAGAAAGATGAAACCCGATACACTGCCGAAGAAGCAGCAGCCTTTACACTAGAACAGGTAAAAGAATTTATAGAAACACAAATACCCGGTGCGTTCTCCAAAAAGACAAAAGCAGCTGCAAAGAAAACAGCAACCAAAAAAGCACCTGCAAAAAAGAAAGCAGTAAAGAAAAAAGCTGCTAAGAAAAAATAACCGGCGCATTTATTTTTGATATGTGAGTTGAGTTTAATTTGCTGTATTGTTCAAAATTTAGTTTGCATAAATTTTTTATCTTATGAAGCGATCCTATTGGGAAAAAATGGCTCCCTCCTACGGAGTAGAAATTTTTGATGTACTTCAAAATGATAAAAAAGCGCTGATTAGAAAAGTAATCAACCAACACGCTTCTGCTCAAAAAACGGTGATGGATATTGGTTGTGCTATAGGCAAATGGCTGCCGGTGTTGTCGCCGGCTTTTAAAAAAGTAGTGGCCGTTGATATTTCTGCCAAAAACCTGGAGATTGCTCAACAACTTTACCCACAATATAAAAATGTGCAATATGTAAGGGCTGACATGAGTGGGAAGAAAACAAAAGTTCCCCGTTGCGATTTTGCCATCTGCATCAATGCCATATTAACACCTCATGTAAAGGACCGTCAACTCTTTTTTCAATCGCTTTCAGCCTGTGTAAAAAAAGGCGGATACATCGTGCTTACCATCCCTTCCTTAGAATCGTGGATGCTGACCAGCATGATTCAGCAGGAGTATCAAATTGATCAACCATTATTTCCTCCAACAAAAAATGCAAAAGAAGCCCTTCGCAAATGGAATAATATACGTAAAGGCAATGTTGATATAGATGATGTACCACACAAACATTATTTGAAAGAAGAATTACAACTTTTGCTATCAACTGCCGGATTTGTAGCCGAGACTTTTCAAAAAATTGAATACAACTGGAATACTGAATTTATTAAACCACCGAAATGGCTGAAAGAACCCAGACCCTGGGACTGGATGGTGGTCGCAAAGAAAAAATAAACAGCTATTGAATTTGAATTTTTAATCTGTGATGGCATACACCGCAAAACTTGCCAGCCAGTGCTCGCCTCCATATTCGCCGCTTACTACATGTGGCAACGCACTGGAGAGATGATGAAATGCAGATTGCATCAGCATTTTCCTTCGGTGATCATTTTTAGGTAAAGCTGCCGCAATTCCCTTCATACACCAACTGCGACTAAAAGACAACCCATCAAGGTGTACAATTTGCAAATCAGACCTGTCGGAAACTACAGGAAGGATCGTAAGATGTTTAAGACTTTGTATGGGCATAAAACGATTGAACCAACTCATAAATTCTTTCTGAGGCAAAACTCTCCTCATCAAATCTGCTTCTTCAAGACTGGGTGAAAGAAAATCGGAGCCATTGGGTTCCCACAATGCCGGTGCGTTTTTATCTTTCAGGTAAATTTTTTTGGCCGATTCTATAATTGCTTTTTCAAAAGCCAAATCATTTTTTTTGCGGGCAAAATCCAAAGCAAACACGAGCCCAAATGCCGTATTGGGATGCACACCCGTACGATTGGCATAGGTTTGTTTTGGCAAATATTTCATCCACAGTTCTTCAATTTTTTGGGTAAGCGGTTGCAATGCTTCGTGCCATCTTTTACCATCTGCATCATCCCAGTTCATCAGTTCTTCATCCAGTTTTAAAATCCATGCCCAGCCATAAGTACGCTCCCAGGATGATGTGAGCGGTAGACTGAAATATTTTACTTCGTTGAGGATATTCTCTTGTGTGAGTGTTTTGCTTAATGTGCTTCTAATCAAAGAGGCTTCATTCATTTGTGGATATAGTTTTAAGAGCCTGATGAGCATCCAGTGGCCATGCACTGATGAATGCCAGTCGAAACAACCATAAAATGCGGGATGCAGTTGCTTTGGCAAAAGCACATGATCACTATCGGTAACGGATGTATGACTTGTTTTATAAGGAAATTCTTGCAAAATACATTTGAGCGGCAGTGATGATAAATAGGCAACTCCTTTATCTGTTAATGAAAACCCAGAGCTATCTTTCTTTATTGTAAAATAGCTTTGCTGTGCAAAGGTGAAATGCTGCACCAAAAAAAATAAAGAGACGCAAATGATAGTTTTCATTTATCAAACTTAATTCATTACAGGAAAAGCTGAATGGAAAACATTTCTTACCACCTGTGGAAAAGTTTAGTATCACTATTTCACTGCTATTCTTGAAATTGTGCCGAAACGCTACCATGGAAACCACAAAGGAAATATCAGCTTTGTTTACACTTATAGACGACCCCGATGAAGAAGTGTATGGGGCCGTTAGTAACAAAATTGTTGACTACGGCAGTAATATTATTCCCAATCTGGAACACCTGTGGGAAACGACTCCCAATGAGGAAATTCAAAACCGCATTGAAATGCTGATTCACCGGCTGCATTATAATGATCTTACAGAAGATTTCAGGCAATGGTCAATATCCGGTCATCATGATTTGCTGCTGGGCGCTATGCTGGTTTCCAAATTTCAATATCCGGATGTTGCCACTACTACAGCCTTACAGGAAATTGAAAAAGTAAGACGCAACATCTGGCTCGAGCTGAATAACTACCTAACCCCACTGGAACAAATCAATATCGTTACCAGTATTCTTTACAGTTATTATGGATTAAAAGGAAATGAAACAACTTACAAAGAACCAAATGATTTTTTGATACATAAAACGCTGGAAGCCAAACGCGGCAATCAGCTGAGCAATGGCATTATTTATTTAGTGCTTTGTGAAATGCTGGATATTCCGGTACGTGCAATTCGTGTACCCAAGCAGTTTATCATTGCCTATTTTAAACCGGGTTATTCAGATGAAAATCTTCCCAACCCATTAAATAAAATTGAATTTTTTATTGATCCCACATCGGGTCAGGTATTTACCTATCAGGATGTTGAAAATTATTTTAAAAGAATTGCCGTTCCACCTGTGGGAGCTTATTTTAAGCCACAGAAAAATAAACAGGTAATACAAACCCTGTTAGAGGAATTTTCAAAATGTTTTTCTACTGATAAAGATGCTTATAAAAAAACAGAATTGAATGCACTTGTAAAATTGCTGGATTAATAAATCTTGTATAAATAAAATATGTGTCGCCCCGATGGGGCTACCAAAATATCGCCCCTACAGGGCTTTGTGATAAATGACTTTTATTGCTACAATCAGAATGTCGCTCCGATGTCGCTACCAGAATGTCGCCCCGATGGGCCTTACAAAATTTTTCACCTACGACGCTACTAGGTCTAACAATATGTCGCCCTGATGGGGCTTTGAGAAGAATGATTTGAAAACACAATTTATTTTTTTCTCCTCACTTATTACAAACTTAGCGACCAACCTTCACGATAATCACGTTTTACAAATTGATTGGCTTCGTCGAAATTGGTCACCTTCATATTTTCTGCATCCCACAAAAGTTTTTTTCGCCCCAGATATTTATCATCCCAACCTTTCAGTTTAGGATTTTTCATCAGCCAGCTTCTGATTGCCAGATTTCCCATCAATACACTTTCGGTAAATGGTCCCGCATATTCGAATGGTGAACTGGTAGTTGCATTTCCATAGCCGGCTATACAAGCATTTACCCATTGCAGATAATGGCCTTCGGGTACTCTTTTTATTTTTTGCTTTGGCATTCGCTTTTCATCCATCAATCTGGTAGGCAATAATCTGGGATTTGAACCATAGCAGTCAAAAAGCATTTTTCCTTTCGTGCCTATGAACAATAAACCGCCATCCCAGTTTCCAAATGCTTCACCGGGCTGCAACTCATCGGGTCTTGCCGGTAACAATCCGCCATCATACCAGGATAGTTTTATTTTCCCCTTATCATTTTTTCTTGGATATACAAGATGAATGATTGAAGCGGGAGGACATGCATCAATATTTTGTGTATCATTCCACATTTCTTTCCACACAGTTCCTACACTACATTCGGCAGATTCAGGATAATCAATTGGCAATATTCTGAAAACGGGATCCAGAATATGACAAGCCATATCGCCCAGTGCACCCGTACCAAATGCCCACCAACCGCGCCAGTTAAATGGAAGATAAGCCGGATTGTAATCAATATGTTTTGCGGTGCCCAACCATAAATCCCAGTTCAACTCTTTTGGTATATCAAACTTTCCCGTAGGCGTTGCCTGCCCCTGTGGCCACACAGGTCTGTTGGTCCATGCATGTGCTTCATACACTTTGCCTATCATGCCTGCATCTACCATTTCTTTTGCTTTTCGTACTCCATCACCCGATCCGCCTTGATTGCCCATTTGTGTTATTACTTTATATTTTTTTGCTGCCTGTGCCAGTATCCTGGCTTCATATATATCGTGTGTAAGTGGCTTCTGTGTGTACACATGTTTGCCCAATTGCATAGCCGCCAATGTGGCTACCGCATGAGTATGATCGGGTGTGGATATGCTGCAGGCGTCAATATTATTTTTTTCTTTGTCGAGCATCTCTCTGAAATCATGATAGTAAGGTGCATTCGGATATTTTTTTATGGTAGCTGCGGCTTCTCGGTCATCTACATCGCAGAGCGCCACAATATTAACCCTTGGACTTTTTGCAAACTCGGCTAAATCACTTGCACCCTTGCCACCTGCACCTATGCCGGCTATGTTCAATTTATCGCTTGGTGCAATATAACCACGACCCAAAACGTGTCGTGGCACAATAAAAAATGCGCCGCCAACGATAGCTGTATTCTTTAAAAAATTCTTTCTCGAAATATTGCTGCCTTTTTTTAGTGGACTCATGTTTGAAAAATTTTCATCAAGTTTACATTAAAATTTTTATATGAATATTGATTGGGATGATTTTGAAAAGTTGGACATCAGAGTTGGAACCATTTTAAGTGTTCATGACTTTGAACGGGCCAAAAAGCCAGCATTTCAACTTGAAATTGACTTTGGGGAAAAAATTGGAATTAAAAAATCGTCGGCCCAAATAACAGTACATTATTCAAAACAAGATTTGATTAACAGGCAAGTCATTGCTGTTGTAAATTTTGAGCCCAAAAATATTGCCGGATTTATGAGCGAATGTCTGGTTTTAGGTATTTATGATGAAAACAAAGATGTAATTTTATTGAAACCTGATAAAGCAGCAGCAAACGGATTAAAAATTGGCTGAAGTATTTACAACATATTATCAATCGCCGGTGGGCTTATTAAAAATAAGCGGAACGGAAGACTGCATTGTAGAAGTTTCTTTTCATGATACTTCACAGAAGCCTGCTGTAAGAAAGAAAAATATGACGCCATTGCTGATTCAATGTATTGAACAACTCATTCAATATTTCAATGGACAATTACAACGCTTTCAATTGCCTTTAAATCAGCCGGGCACTGTTTTTCAAAAAGAGGTGTGGAATGAACTGACCCAGATTCCTTTTGCAAAAACAATAAGCTATCTGGAACTGGCTCGTAGAACCGGCGATTCAAAAGCCACTCGAGCTGTTGCAAATGCGAATGGGAAAAATAATATCGCCATCATTGTACCCTGTCATCGGGTCATTGGCAGCAATGGAGAGCTCACCGGCTATGCAGGCGGATTATGGAGAAAAAAATGGTTGCTGGAGCATGAGGCCAAAATTGCTTATGGTGTTCAAACCTTATTTTGAATCTCCGTTATTAATTTTATTTTTTGTAAATTCATTATTCACCGTTCTCCAAATTCCAAGCGGGTTGTCATTCCTTAACTCATCAGGCAATAATTGATTTGGCCAGTTTTGAAAAGCCAATGGTCTTGCAAATCGTTTAATCCCATCAGCTCCTACAGAAGTAAATCTTGAATCGGTAGTAGCCGGAAAAGGGCCACCGTGCTGCATGCTCAAACATACTTCTACTCCCGTAGGTATGCCGTTTAAGATGAGCCGGCCGCAACAGTTTTTTATCTTTTCTACCAGTGCATGATTATTGATGACTTCATCATCCGTCGCCATCAGGGTGGCCGTTAGCTGCCCTTCAAGTTTTGCAGCCACTTCATTCATTTGTTGCAAATCTTTACAACGAACCACTAACGAATAAGGTCCAAACACTTCCTGATGCAAACGTGGATTGTTTAAGAAATGTTCAGCATCAGTGGCAGCAATAGTGGGTAGCCCTTCATTTTCATTTGCGGGTGAGTCGGAACTGGCGATCAGTTTTACTCCTTGTTGCGACAAAGCTGTTGCTCTTTTTTCATTAAATGATTTTGCAATTCCTTGATGGAGCATGGGAGTCGGTGCTATTAATTCAATAGCTTTCCCGAGTCTAATTATAAATTGATCCAATGATTCGCTATCAACGCCAATCAACAGACCCGGATTGGTACAAAACTGACCCACACCAACCGTAATGGATTGTGCATACAATTTGGCAATCGTATCTGCTTCATTGCTCAATTTCTCCGGTAGTAAAAAAACAGGATTTACACTTCCCATTTCTGCAAAAACGGGAATAGGTTCTTTTCTTTGCTGTGCCCAGTCATAAAGCTGTTTGCCGCCAGTATAAGAACCGGTAAAGCCAACTGCTTTTGTAAATGGATGCATGACTAAAGCTTTACCCACTTCAAATGAATTGCCTTGAATATGCTGAAAAACTCCATCAGGCATATTACATTTTTGAACTGCATTTTTTATTGCATGAGCTACCTGTTCAGAAGTATCGGGGTGCGCCGGGTGTGCTTTTACGATTACCGGACATCCGGCTGCAAATGCACAAGCCGTATCGCCACCGGCAGTGGAATATGCTAAAGGAAAATTGGAAGCACCAAATACCACAACAGGCCCCAATGGCACCAGCATTTTTCTGATATCAGGCTTTGGCGGTATTTTAGTTTCTATTGCAGTATCTATTCTCGCTTCAAGCCAATCTCCCTTGACACAGGCTTCTGCATAACTGTTGAGTTGAAAAATGGTTCTTGCTCTTTCGCCCCTCAATCTTGCTTCCGGCAAATTTGTTTCCCTCATTGCGGTTGATATTAAGCTGTCGCCGGTATTATCAAGCTCAACAGCAATTGCCTTCATAAAATCCGCTCTTTGCTTCAAAGAAAATTTTCGGTATAAATGAAACGCCTGCCAGGCTTTTCTGAGAGCAGAATCTATTTCATCGGTTGTAGCATCCTTAAACATCACGTATAAGTATATAATAAATTAAAAAACCAGTTTTGGTCTATTTGAAATGGCTTCATCAATAGTTTGTAAAACATTTTGTCTTTCCGTTCCTTCCAATTGTAGTCGAGGCGCTCTTACATATTCACTGCCGATTCCGGTTTGCATAGCTGCCAGTTTTATGTATTGTACTAGCTTGGGATGTATGTCTAATTCCAGCACGGGCATAAACCATCTGTAAATTTTAGCAGCCGCCTCTATTTTTCCGGCTTTCACTAATTTATAAATAGCTACCGTTTCTGCCGGAAAAGCATCCACCAATCCTGCCACCCATCCATCAGCACCCAGGCAAAGTTCTTCCATAGCCAGTGTATCTACTCCACAAAGAATTTTGATGCGATCACCAAAACGGTTTTTCATGCGGCTGACATTGGTAACATCGCGGGTGCTTTCTTTTACCGACTGAATGTTTGGAAGCACAATCAGTTCTTCAAACATATCCAGTGTTGTTTCAATTTTATAATCCACCGGATTGTTGTATATCATAATAGGCAAATGTGTGACTTGCGCAACCGCCTTAAAATAAGTAACGGTTTCCCTTTCATCACTTTTGTAACGCATGGGCGGCAGCAACATGAGGCCCGTTGCGCCCCAGTTTTCCGCAAGTTTTGCCTGAGCTACTGCATCCTTTGTTGTACATTCTGCAATGTTCATCAACACAGGTATGCGGCCTTTTACATAGTTTACGGCTGCTTTCACCAGCTTCTCTTTCTCATCACTGGTTATGGTACTGGCTTCGCCCAGCGAGCCACCAATGATGACACCGCTAACACCGGCATCCAGCTGTGCCTGCAGGTTCTTTTCAAAAAGCAAAATATCTAATTGATCATCCTGAGTAAAAGGAGTAAGCAATGCAGGAAATACGCCCTTCCATTCAAAGTTCATATTATAGTTTATTATTTAAGATTTTTTACATAATCGTAAATACTTTGTTGTGCACATAGTTTTGCTTTCCGGTTTTTAATTCTTGGGTTATCCAGCTCTTTGGTTACATAAACCGCTTTTGTATTATCGCTTAATTGCATCTGCAAAATATCTTCCAGTTCTTTGGTGAGGTTAGCCTCATACACCGGAAAAACGATTTCAACTCTGCTATGTAAGTTACGGTTCATCCAGTCGGCACTGCCCATATAATAGCGAGGTGCCCCATTATTATGAAATACAAAAACCCTGGCGTGTTCCAGATATCGATCTACCAAACGATGAACTGTTATATTTTCACTTTGTCCTGCTATACCGGGAGCCAGTGCACATATACTTCTAACAATCAACTCAACTTTTACACCTGCCCTGCTGGCTTCATATAACTTCTCAATCATAAATCTTTCTTGCAAATTGTTTAGCTTGATGATGATGCCTGCAGGTCTTCCTTTGGATGCATTTTTAATTTCACGGTCAATCATTTTTTCAAACCTTCGTATCATATTGAACTGCGAAACCAGCAAATGCTCAAATGGAATCTTCATGTATTCAGCCGGCTGTTTTCTGCTTTGCAGATAATCAAACACCCAATCTAGTTCTTTACCAAATTCCTTTTTTGTAGTAAAGAATACATGATCGGTATAAAAGCGGCCGGTAGCTTCATTAAAATTTCCGGTGGCCAAAAAAGAATAATGCTTTATGTGTTTATCTTCTTCCCTTTTTACCAGGGCTGCTTTTGCATGTACTTTTAAACCGGGTATGCTGTTGATGATTTTAATTCCGGCTGCCTTCATTTTCTTGCTCCATTTCAGGTTATTGGCTTCATCAAACCGGGCTTTTAGTTCC
>JAKIZK010000081.1 GCA_022708055.1 Bacteroidota bacterium | reverse complement strand
ATTTTCTCCGGGAACAATTTTTCTGGCTTCTTCACATATTTTTTCAATAATATGATCCACATTGCCAACGGCTACCATTGCCGAAGCAGCCATACATCGCTGTCCGGCGCATCCGCTCATACTGGCTGCTACATTTTGTGCCGTCATATCTGCTTTGGCATCGGGCAATACCATGAGGTGATTTTTTGCGCCACCCAGTGCCAATGCTCTTTTGAAATTTGAAGTGGCACGCTGATATACAATTTTTGCCACCTTGGTAGAGCCTACAAACGAAACCGCTTCTATGCCGGGATGATCGCAAATGGCAGTTACAATTTCGCTATCACCGTTTACGATATTAAACACACCGGCCGGCAGTCCCGCTTCTTGTAACAACGTGGCCAGCTTTGCGCAGCTAAGCGGAACTTTTTCTGATGGCTTTATTACCATGCAATTGCCCAGTGCTATGGCATTCGGAATAGTCCAGTTGGGCACCATGCTTGGAAAATTGAAAGGAACAATAGAGGCTACTACACCCAGCGGTACATGCTCGGTTCTACATTCTACACCTTTGCTTACTTCCAGAATTTCACCGGCAACGAGTTGGGGCAGGGAAGTGGCAAACTCCGTAAGCTCAATACTTTTTTCTATTTCGGCAATAGACTCGCTGTAGGTTTTCCCGTTTTCTTCGCTACATAGTGCTGCCAGCTCTTTTATATCTCGCTCCAATAATGTTTTGTATTTGAAAAACACTTGCACTCTTTCTTTGATCGGAGTCTTGCTCCAGGCAGGGAATGCTGCTTTTGCTGCCTTTACAGCCGTATCTAAATCCTGCGATGTTGATAGTGGCACATCTGATAAATGCGACCCGTCTACAGGAGAAATGACTGCCAGTTTTTTTGAAGTAGATGCTGCCACAAATTTTCCATTGATATAATTTTCTACGTGAGTGTATTTCATGTTTTTATTTTTTTTAATATAAGTTGATAATAATTTTACATGCCACTGCAAGGGATATGCGGCTTTTCAGTGAAATGTTTTGTCGTTTTATAAATCTAATAGAAGACAAACATAAATATACTTATTTTGCTCAAAATTGAAAGCTAAAACACATTTAGACAAATGACACCTGAAAGAAAGCAAAGACTGATATCCGTTTTAAACAAGCGTCAGGGCAATATAACAGTGGTGTTGGAGAATGTGTTTGACCCGCATAATATTTCCGCAGTGATGCGTACCTGCGATGCGGTGGGTTTGCAGGATATTTATATTCTCAATACCAAAATTCCACGCCATAAAAAATGGGGAGCCAAAAGCTCATCCAGCGCTGCAAAGTGGCTTACGGTTCATCAATACGAAGATGCAGCTTTATGTTTTACAGAACTAAGAAAAAAATATTCAAAGATTTTAACGACACATCTCAGTAGTGATGCAATTGAATTACATCAAATTGATTTTACCGAAAGCATCGCATTGGTATTTGGTAACGAGCACAGTGGTGTAAGTGATGAAATACGGGCATTGGCCAACGGAAATTTTATTATTCCTCAGGTGGGCATTATTCAATCGCTCAACATCAGTGTGGCCTGTGCAGTTACGCTATATGAAGCTTATAGGCAAAAGCATGTGGCAGGACATTATAATAAGCCGGGCTTACCGCCCGATTACTATCAGTCGCTTTTAACTAATTGGGGGTTTAAAGAGTCGGACTGAGATTATTCTTCTCTTATTTCGGCTTCGGCCAAAGCTTTTTTTGCTTTTGCAATGATGGAGATGAAATAAATGCCGGCACCTAATGCAATGAAAGCAAGCACTATACCCCAGAAACTTTGGTAATAAATTCCCATTGCAATTGCAAAGCCAACTAATACCAGAAAAGTAAAAAGGATAATTCGGGTGATGAGTGTGTTGGATAACATAAGCGGTGTTTTTGGGTTGAAAAAGCAGATTTACTTCTTGGTAAGAAGCAATTATTTAATATTTCCATAAATGGAAGCGAAGTTTTTTTGAGAGCCGGCCTTCACAACACTATTTGGAAAATAACTTACTCAAAAGGTCAACCGTAATGATGCGAAATGTATTTGCATTTATGGTGAGTCTGATATTTCTTTTCTGATTTGTTATGTAAAAATTCTTTCCGGTTTTTGAAAAATTTGAATGGTCAGTTTCTTTTAAAATGGTTGAAATAAGGGTTTCAATTTCACCTTTAGAAAGTGTTGTATCTAGTTTTTTATTGATACGTTCATAAACCCGTTCGGTATAGCAAAGGTTTGCCAGGATTTCCTTTTTTTGATTTTTCATTTGTTGAGTTTTAACCTCAATCATCCTGAGTAGCGAATGTCATTAACCATTTCCTTCTGATTCTTTTATTTTGCGTTCATCCGCAATTTTTCTTAGTGAATTGATGCTCACATTCAGTTCAAACCCGATTAGCAATACCAGTGAATTGATAAATACCAAGGCCATCATTATAATAACTGTACCGATTGAGCCATACACTTCATTGTAATGACCAAAGCGACCCACCCACCACGAAAAACCTAATGTGGTCAACAGCATCAATATGGTAGCCAGAATAGAGCCGGGATTTATCATCGGCCATTTTTTGTCAACAGCTGGAGCAAACCGATAGATAAAAGAGATACAAGTAAAAAACAAAAGTACAATTACAACCCATCTGGCATTGGCGATGATGGTAATGATAGTGCTGTTTTGAATTCCAAAAAATTCAAGTACACGACCTCTTGCTATCATCAATAAAACAGATGCAAATACTAAGATAAAAATGAAAAAAGTAATTTTCAGCGCAACACCACGCATTTGCAAGCCTTTCCTTTTTTTAAAACCTATGTAGCCCTTGTCAAATGAACGTTGAATGCCCATCATGGCATTGGAAGAAAAAAACATGGACAAAATAAAACTGAAGGAAAGCAAACCCGTTCGTGGCTTATTAATAAAATCCTGAAGAAAATGAATAAGATTCGCATTGTTTTTTTCACCTGGTATTACATCTCTGATGAGCTCATACAAACCCAGTTGAAAATCTTTTGGAATAGGAAGAAAGGGCAATAATGTAAAGAGAAATATTAAGGCCGGAGGTATGGCCATTACCAGGTTAAATGAAATAGCAGAAGCCCTTTCCGTCATTCCTACCGTGCGCACCTGTTGAAAGAAAAACTTTACCACATCAAACAATGCAATGCCACCAAACCCGGGCAATGAAGTGTGTTTGCTTTTGTCAACAATAAATTTTGCCGGCTCCGATGTTGAAATTCTATTTCCTATTTTACTGAACAGGGACATTTTTTTGTGCATTGGCTTTTTTGGAAGAGTCCATTCTACGGGTCAACTCCTGCTGGTATAAGCGAGCATATTTTAAATGATCATTATAGTTGGTTGTAAATATACTGCTGCCGTCAAATTTGCTGCTGGCTACAAAGTACAAATAATCTGTTTTTGGTGCATTCAATACGGCATCAATGGTTTCTGCCTGTGGCGTACAAATGGGGCCGGGTGGCAATCCCCGGTTCATATAAGTATTGTAAGGCGATACTGTTTTCAAATGAACAGAAAGAATTCTCTTTAATGCAAAATCTTTCATGGCATATTTTACGGTAGGGTCGGCCTGCAGCGGCATACCGATTTTTATGCGATTTAAATAAGTGCTTGCAATATTTCCTTTATCCGATTTTTTTAGCGTTTCTTCATCTACAATGGAAGCCAGCGTAACGACTTGCAGTGGTGTTAAATGCAAGCTGTCTGCTTTTACTTTTCTTTCCTCATTCCAAAATTTTTTATAAGATGCATAAAGCTGATCCATAATATTTTCGGGTGAGCTATTCCATTTGGCAAAGTAAGTGTTGGGCATTACTATGGCCATTACGGTATTGGTATCTACATTGTACTTTTTTAAGGCATCATTGTTCTTTAAAAAATGAATCATTTGAATAGAGTCGAAATCAAAATCAAACTTTTTTCCCATTTTGCTTGCAAACAGTTCGGGGATACGTTCTTTATTGATGGTCATTTTCACCAAGTCTTGATTGCCGCTTCGCAGCAGCCTTACCAATTTATAATTACTCATTCCATCCGGTAATTTATAACGACCGGGTTTTGGATTTTTGAATCTTAATATTTTACAGGCAAGCTCAAATCCATTTGGTTTAATGGAGAATTGTTTTTTCAAATTGGCTTTCACCGTTTCAATATTATCGCCGGTATGCACATAGAAGTATTCTTTTTTTGGATTTGAAACGGAAGATTGTACTAATTGAAATCCCAGAAAACCGGCAACTGCCACAATCAAAATAAGTACAGCGATGATTATTTTCTTTTTCATATTCATTACAAAATAAACAAAAACCCCGACCTGAAAGCCGGGGTTTACTATTCTATGAAAATTTTTTATTTAGGAGTGTTGGTTGCCGGTGCCGGTGTATTAGCAGGTGGCGCAGTAGGTAAAGTATTTACCGGAGCCGTTTGCTGCGTAGCTGGAGCAGTGGCATCAATTGTTGTACTGGTGGTTTTTCCGGATATAAAGAATGAGGAAGTAAGGCACAACAGGCCAATAATGCCAGCAAATAACCAGGTTCCTTTTTCTAAAACATCAGTGGTTTGTTTTACACCCATAAATTGGTTGCTAAGACCAGCCATGCTGCCTGTAAGTCCACCACCTTTTGGGTTTTGTACCAATACAATAAATCCAAGAATTACTGATGCTAAAATGATTAATATGATAAAAATTAGTGTCATTTTACTGCTTTTTTAATTTCTCAATGCGGGCTGCAAAGTAAGCGGATTTTGTGGGTTCAAGCAAACTTAATTTCTCGTAAATCTCTATTGCTTTTTGGGTATTTCCCTGTTTTTCCCACACGGCTGCCATGGATTCTGTAATTACATGTCTGTCTGCCAGCGAATTTTCAGCCAGTACCTCCACTTTTTGTTCAGCCTGTGTAACCGGGGTATTTTTCAAATCGGTTATAGGCAGCCTTTTCATGGTTTTGAGCCAGTCGGTAAAGCTTTTTAATTGTTTACCAAATTTATCGACTGGTTTTTCCTCCTCTTTTATTTTGATTCCCTGAGAGGCAAAATAATCTACCGTATGATAGGGTTCAAAAACCAATTCGTCTTTAAGAGCCATCTCCTGTGATTTCTTTATTTGAAGTTGGATTTCGGGCAAATTTGTTTGTTCCTCAATTTGTGATACGACTTCAGTGGAGGCCACAGGTGGTAGGATAGCTTCTAAAACGGCGGCCTCATTTATGGCTACCGGTTTTTCTTTTTCGGCAGGTTGTATGGTTGCGTTGCCGCTTTCGTCAAGCAATTGTTTTACCCAAAGTGGATTATTAAAGAAAAGAAATGTTTTTTGCAACTGATCGTTATAGTTATCGTTATGTTCTACCTGCATTTTTTTGGTGAGCAGTAATTGGGCTGCGCCAAAATAAGGGTGTCTTTCGGCATAGCGTTGCAACTCCTGTAGCGAGCATTGCTCCAGATTTTCTTTTTGAAATATTGATTTTACAAGCTGGTTTATCTGCTGGTTCATACTTCAATATAGATTGTGCTTACCAATTAGAGAAAAGCTTATTAAAAATTTCGTCTGTTAATGTTCTTATCATTTCATCCATCAAGCCTGCTTCTGCCTGTTGAAAACTAAGGTCGCCCTTAAATTCAAAACTCCGGCTGATGTCAAAATCTTTGGTATCATCATTCTTTTGATCATACAACGTTACATGCACGCCTACCGTAAGCCGGTTATTGGCTACCTGCTGACCCGTAATGGCTGATGTAGAAAAACTATAATCCGTAATTGTGGAACTGATGTCCCAGTCTGCATCATCATTATTGGTTTGCCGAAGCCTTGTTTGTCCTACTACTTTTTGTTTCAGTTTATCTGTCAGCTTCGGACTAATCTGCGGGTTAATGTACCTGGCTTTATTTTCAACAAATTTTATTCTTACCGTTTTTATTTCGGCCGGAATAGATACGTCTTTGAATTTATAAATACCACAGCTCATGCATAAAAAAAGCAGGAGGCAAAACCCCATTGTCTTTAAAATGCTGCGGCTTGTTATTGTTTTTTTTGCTGCAATTGGTTTTATATAATTCGCTAATGTCATATTAATCTTCAATATCGTATTCTTTTAACTTGCGATACAATGTTCTTTCACTGATGCCCAGGTCTAGTGCTGCGTCTTTTCTTTTATTCTTATGTTTTTTCAGCGCTTTGATTATCAACTCTCTTTCTTTATCAATGATATTCAAACTTTCTTCAACTTCAACATGCTCATGTATTTCATTTGCAGGTGTAATGGCTACCTGCGATGATCCATTTGCGGGAGATGCAGGCTGTACCAAAACCGGCGCCATCAAATCATTAGTTCTTATTTCTTTCAATTCATTAATAAAATGTTGGTTTTGTGCAACCATTCCGGGGTTTTGCAATACCTCCAGAAACATTTTTTTGAGTTCCGTTACATCTCTCTTCATGTCAAAGAAAAGCTTGTACAGAATTTCCCTTTCGCTTGAAAACTCAGTACTGCCGCCATTATTGGCTGCTGCCAGTATCGGCATACGATTATTGGAAAATGGCTGCAAGTATTTGTTCAGTTCTTTTGCAGAAATATTTTTATCGGTAGATAAAACGGAAATCTGCTCTGCAATATTCTTTAATTCCCGCACATTGCCCGGCCAGGGGTAGTTAATTAAAAGTTGTTTTGCTTCTTCATCCAATTGCACTGATCCTGTTTTATACTTGGTAGCAAAATCGGCTGCAAATTTTCTGAAGAGCAGGTGAATATCTTCGGGCCGATCGTGCAAGGCAGGAACCCTGATGGGCACTGTACTCAAACGATAATAGAGGTCTTCTCTGAATTTTCCTATCTGTACTAATTGCAGCAAATCCTTATTGGTAGCTGCTACTACTCTTACGTCCGTCTTCTGTACTTTCGAAGAGCCTACACGAATGTACTCGCCACTTTCCAAAACACGCAGCAGACGGGCCTGTGTGCCTAAGGGCAGTTCACCAATTTCATCCAGAAAAATAGTACCGCCATTTACGGTTTCAAAATATCCTTTGCGGGCATCGGCGGCACCTGTAAATGAACCTTTTTCGTGTCCAAATAATTCCGAATCAATAGTGCCTTCCGGAATAGCGCCACAGTTTACGGCAATAAAAGGATTATGCTTGCGGGCAGATAGCGTATGAATAATTTGCGAGAATACTTCTTTACCAACGCCACTTTCTCCGTTTATCAAAACCGTAAGATCGGTATTGGCCACCTGTGCAGCTACCTGCAATGCATAATTGAGTGCCGGTGCATTGCCAATAATGCCAAACCTGTTTTTAATTGATTGAAGGTCCATTATTTTTTTTATTTCAATGGTAACAAGGAAATGATTATTGAATCATTTTTCCTATTAATGTTGCCTGTGTGCAATCCGTAACCTTTACAGTTACATAATCGCCTTTCTTTAATTCAATTTTTTCTTTGGGAAACACAATCACTTTGTTTTGCGAGCTGCGACCCATCCAGTCATCTGCACTTTTTTTACTATCGCCTTCTATTAATATAGTAAATGATTTTCCAATATCCCTTTGATTACTTTCAAGCGACAGTCTGTTTTGTGTTTCTACAATTTCAGTAAGTCTTCTTTTTTTGTCAGCATCGGGTACATCATCTTTATACCTTCTTTCGGCCAGTGTACCGGGTCTTTCGCTGTAGGCACACATATAGCTCATATCATACCGGCTGTATTCCATTACCTCCAGCGTTTCCTGATGGTCTTTTTCTTCTTCGGTACAAAATCCGGTGATGATGTCGGAACTGATACCACAGTCGGGTATGATTTGCCGGATGCGATCCACTTTTGCCAGATACCACTCTTTGGTATAAGTACGGTTCATCAATTGAAGAATTCTGGATGATCCACTTTGTACGGGCAGGTGAATGTATTTACAAATGTTTTCATATTTCGCCATGGTGTGCAGTACATCATCCGTAATGTCTTTGGGGTGAGAAGTGGAAAAACGTACACGCAGCAATGGTGAAATTTTTGCTACCGCTTCCAACAGCATGGCGAAAGTGAAAAAACTTCCGGTGGGTTCGCCCTCATTTGTTTCTAATGCATAATGATAGCTATCCACATTTTGTCCCAGCAAGGTTACTTCTTTAAAACCCCTGTCAAATAAATCTTTACACTCTGCAATAATACTGGCAGCATCTCTGCTTCTTTCTCTTCCTCTGGTAAAAGGGACTACACAAAAAGTACACATATTGTTGCAACCACGCATAATGCTTACAAAAGCAGTAACACCATTACTGTCTAACCGAACGGGAGAGATATCTGCATAAGTTTCTTCTCTGCTTAATAATACATTCACGGCTTTCTGTCCCTGTTCAGCTTCATTTACCAATTCGGGTAAGGAACGATAAGCATCGGGGCCTACCACGATATCTACCAGTTTTTCTTCTTCTATAAATTTTGATTTCAAACGTTCGGCCATACAACCCAGCACACCCACCAGCATCCCTTTTTTTTGCTGTTTAAGTTTCTTAAATTCTGTAAGCCGCTTGCGTACCGTTTGCTCAGCTTTTTCTCTGATGGAGCAGGTATTCAAAAAAATTAAATCAGCTTCTTCTACGTTTCGTGTAGCGCCAAATCCTTCTTTGTTTAATATAGACGCCACAATCTCACTATCCGAAAAATTCATCTGGCAACCATAACTTTCTATGTAAAAACGTTTATGGTAATGATTGGGGTCGTTTGCAAATGGAGCATAAGCCTCTCCCTGCCTCAACTCATCATGTTTTTTATCTGTCATCAAGTCAATCATAGTAGAAAAAAATAGGGTTACAAATATAATGAACTATCCTGAGTGCTGACAGGATGGCAGCAATTTGAACTGCGGTTTTTTGCAGTTTTCTTTTCATAGCTATTAAATATCAATGTCTTAGCAGGTTGAAGCTATCTTTGTCGTCAAAGCATTGAAGTGAGCAAAGCATTATATATACTATTAATTTTTTGTGTTACGCATCAGTTTGCTTTTGCGCAACCCAAAGAATCCGGAATCATAACAGCCAATGTTTTTGACAGTACCAAAAAAGCATTGAATGGAGTTTCGGTTCAGCTTATTTCTATGAAAGATAGTGTAACCTTTAAAAATACGGTTACAGATAAGGAAGGTAGTTTTACAATTACTGAAATTCCTTTTGGTTATTACAGGTTGCGGCTTTCCTATGTTGGTATGCAAACCATAACGCTGGATAGTATTTTTTTTCGTACCGAGCGGTTTGATTTCAATTTGAATGACCTGATCATGAAATTAAAGAAGAGCGAAAGCCTGGATGAAATTATTGTTTATGCTGAAAAGCCATTGATAGAATCTAAAGAGGGCAATATTACTTTTAATGCCGGAGAATCTGCTTTAGCCGCCGGAAGCAATGCAAGCGACTTGCTCGAAAGTGTCCCTCTGGTTTCCAAAGATGCTTCCGGAAAAATAACTGTGAGGGGAAAGGAGCCAAAGGTTTTAATTGATGATAAACCTGTGGAATTAAATCTGCAGCAGTTACAGGATTTACTGGAATCAATGCCGGGCAGTTCTATTGAAAAAATAGAAGTGATGACCAATCCGCCACCACAGTATGCTAATGAACAAGGTGGAGTTATCAATATTGTAACCAAGAAAGGTAAGGTAGGCAGAAGCGGACGCATTAATTTTTCTGCAGGTACAAGAGGAGAGGGCAGCTTAAACGGCAATTTTAACTATCGCAAACAAGGGCTTTCTCTAAGTATCAATGCAGGTGCAGGTTATAGTCGCTTGTTGGGCAATGGTTATTCTATCCGCAATAATATATATGCTGATTCATCTAATTTTTTTAATACGCATAACCGGTTTGAAAACAAAGGGCTGAAACCCAATTTCAGGCTTAATCTGAATTATGATATAAATAAAAATAATTTGCTGAGTGTTACGCTAAGCTATAATCAAAACGACTACGATAATTTCAGCAGTACCGAG
>JAKIZK010000080.1 GCA_022708055.1 Bacteroidota bacterium | reverse complement strand
ATTGAATGACAAGTTTCTCAACTTGTGCAAACGCTCCGCTGCCCTACGTTTTTGCTCCTCTGCTTCGTCCTGCATAGCAGGATCCTCAGCCTTGGTGGACAAAGGTGGTTGAGCCTGATGGGCATTCGACATATCCGCCGCTGGAATGTCATCCCTTTCTACAATCTGCATTTGCAATTCCAGAAGTTCTTCCTGTTCATTGCTGGCAGCGTCTTGTACAGGGACCGGCTTTTCAGCAGCAACGACTGAGGTTTTTTCCTCTGCGTTGGACGCTGCGTAGATATTGGATGGCCTGGCCAAATAGCCACCCGATGCTGCAGACACGGTTTGGCTATTATCTTTATAGCTGAGGATTAACTCAGCATCCGTTTCTTTTATAGCAGGCAGTGGTTGTTCATCCACCGAATTTATACTAACCGTTTCTTCTATTGTTTCATTTTTATCAACAGTAGAATTACCTGCTATTTCATCAGTAGAATTACTAAGTATATTTTCCAGTTCAGGTTTCAGTTCATAATGCACAACTTCATTTGCTTCTTCTCTGATGTCGGTAATATCAATAACAGGAGCCTGCATTACCGGTATATCATTTACAGCAACTACCTCTACCAACCGGGGGGCCAGATAATCTTCTTGCTGCTCAGTTTGCAAAGCTGCTTCCATCACTTCCATTTCTTTAACAGCTACTTCTTGTGTTAAAATTTCATTTTTTTCTATTGCTACATTTGCATCAACGATTTCCTCCGTTTGTTTTACCAGACAAACAGGTTTTGATTCTTCTTTTGAAGTATCCAATACCATTACAATCTTTTCTTCGGGCTTTGGTTCTTCTTTTTTAGGTACTGCCTTTGCAAAAGGGTCTTTATTTTCAAATCCAGTTGCAATCAGCGTAATGCTGATTTGAGAACCTAAAGTATCATCATAACCCAGACCTAAAATAACATCGGTATTATCGCCTGCCTGTTCCAAAAGATATTGTTGTATCACTTCTACTTCATCCATTGTATGCTCATGTTCACCTTGTGCTGAGTTGATGTTGATCAGAATCCATTTTGCACCGCGAATATCATTGTCGTTCAACAACGGTGAGTTCAGGGCTTCTTCAATTGCTTTCTGAGCTCTGTTTTCTCCTTCAGCTGCCGAATTGCCCAATATGGCTACACCGCCATTTCTCATTACGGTACATACATCAGCAAAGTCCACATTGATTTGCCCCTTGCTGTTTATAACATCTGTTATACATTTTGCAGCAGTGGCCAGTACATTATCAGCTTTTTCAAATGCTTCACGCATTTTCAAATTTCCAAACTGACTGCGTAGTTTATCATTGCTGATTACAAGTAATGTATCCACATACTGCTTCATGGTTTTGATACCTTCTTCAGCTTGCAGTTGTCTTTTCTTTCCTTCATAAGCAAAAGGAGTAGTAACAATGCCAACGGTAAGTATGCCAAGGTCTTTACATATTTTGGAAATGATGGGCGCACCACCCGTACCGGTACCACCACCCATTCCGGCAGTAATGAAAGCCATCTTGGTATTTACTTCCAAAATGTTTTTTATCTCTTCCAAGGATTCCTCGGTTGCCTGTCTTCCAATTTCAGGATTGGCACCTGCACCAAGCCCCTGCGTTAGGTGTGGTCCCAGCTGTATTTTATTGGGAATATTGCTGGATTGTAATGCTTGTGCATCTGTATTACAAATTATAAAATTCACGCCATCTATATTTTGGCTGTGCATGTGGTTTACCGCATTGCCGCCACCGCCACCTACACCTATTACTTTTAAGATGGATGATTTTTCCTTGGGCAAATCAAAATGTATCATAAGCTTAGAATTTAATATCCCTTTACTTCATTTTTAATTTTTGAATTTTCGGGATTGTTGTTGATTGGGTTAGTAGTATTTTCTTTAAACAGTTTATTAAAAATTTCTAAATGTGATTAAAGCGTTTTATCTTCTTCTTCTTTGAACAAATCAATGATCCTGTCTTTAAACTTGCCCCAGAAACCGGTAAGGTTTTTTCTTCTTACCATTTCCTTTTCACTTACCGTTTCTTCCGGTTTTACTTCCGTTACTTCTTCATCTTTATTCTTTAACAACTCCGGTACTTCTACATTTTTAAAATCCATTTCAAACTGCTTGCGGTCATGCTCATAGTCATCATATCCCTTTAGTATAAGACCGATACAAGTGGAGTAAGTGGGTTTTGCCAATTCATCAATATGGCCGGCTGCCAAATGCTCATTGGGATAACCAATGCGTGCAGGCAAACCGGTTGCATACTCCGTCAACTGAATAAGATGCTTTAACTGCGAGCCGCCGCCAGTTAAAATGATACCACCATTCAGCATGCGATTATCCAATCCTACCTGCTTTAAATGATAGGTTACAAAATCCATGATTTCACTTATTCTCGCCTGAATGATATTGGCAAGATTTTTTACACTGATTTCTTTTGCGGGCATTCCACGTAAGCCTGGAATGGTGATAAATGCATTTGATTTTGCTTCATTGGCCAATGCTGAACCAAACTGTACTTTCATTTGTTCTGCCTGTGTTTTCAAAACACCCAATCCGGTTTTTATATCATTGGTAATATTTTCGCCGGCGAAAGGAATGACGGCAGTATGTTTTAAGATGCCTTCATAAAATACAGCAAGGTCGGTAGTACCTCCGCCAATATCAACAATGGCCACACCTGCTTCAAGGTCTTCCTGACCCATTACAGCAGCTGATGATGCTAGAGGTTGCAACACGAGGTCTTTGGTTTGCAATCCGGCTTTGCCCACACTGCGGTTGATATTTTTTATTGCATTTTTATCACCTGTGATGATATGAAAATTGGCGCCCACTTTTACACCTCCATAACCAATGGGGTTGGGTATATTTTGAAAATTATCTACTGTAAATTCCTGTGGAATCACATCAATGATTTGATCGCCTGCAGGAATATAAGTTTTGTACTGATCGGCCACCAGTTGGTCTATTTCTTTTTGCGTGATTTCGCCATCGGTATCTTGTCTTACAATATCACCTCTTGTTTGCAAACTTTTAATGTGATGACCGGCAACGCCTACATATACTTCTTTTATATCCAAATTTGGATTAGAAGCAAAGCAATTGTCAAGTGCTGTTCTTACCGCTTTTATGGTTTCGTCAATGTTGAGCACCTGACCATGCTTTACACCACTGGAACTGGCTTTACCAAAACCTAAAATTTCCAGTTTGCCAAATTCGTTTTTGCGACCGGCAATTACAGCAATTTTGGTAGTCCCAATGTCAAGACCGACGATAATGGGTTTTTCGTTGTTCATAGTTGTAGTTTTTAGTTGTTTTATTGAAACCTTGTTTAGTTGTTTACATTTTTCTTTGGCATCAGTGTTTTAGGCTTTCGCTCTTCATCCGGTTTATCCTGCTTCTTTTCCTCTGTTCTTATTTCTTCTGCAGGCAGTTCCGGCTTTTCTTCTCGTGCTGTATCTACCGGTATCTCATATCTGCCCTTAATCTCTATTGGCTTTTCTACATTGTCCGCCTGTGCCTGTTTTGCTTCCTGCAAAATTTTTTCAACATTCTTTTTCAGTTGTACTGAATCAATTTTAGCATCTTGAGCAAACTTTGAAACCACTACTTGCCCTTCGTACTGTACATCTATCACTTTATATTTTTCAAATCCTGTTTTACTTAATATCTGTTGATAAAAAATCATCAGTCGTCTGAATTTTTGATCAATGTTTTCTGCTGTTCCCAGCTTTATCAGATGATTGCCCACTACAGGCACCATTTCCATATTGCCGGTTTCTGTCAATTCTATTTGTGCCACCTGCGCCATCCAAAAATCATCATGAAGTATAAATGTTGCTACGTTTTTAATATCATTAAGTATGGCGCTATCTGCTTTCGCAAGCTTTGCAGCATTGGTAAACCCTGTAAATACGGGCACTCTTGCACTCAGTTTATCCGATAGTGGTAATCTATTGGCTGCACTATCTATATAAAATGAATTTCCATCTTGTGTAAACACTCTGGCTACAGGTTCCTTTTCTATAACGGCTACATGCAAATAATCCTGATTGTCAAAGTATAGCTCTGCACGGCTCACCCAAACATTTTTTCTCAGCTCCTGCTCCAGCTTGTTCAGGTTTACCGTTTCAACCGGCTGACCTTTTATGGTGCCTCCGGCATTCTTCAACATGAGCTTTTCAATATCCTTTTCATCAATAAATCGGTTTTTATCGCCACCCTTGATTGAAATGGAATATCCTTTGCAAAGCCCTTTCTTTTTATTGTTGATTGCAGCCAACAATAAGGTAAGCATGCCGCCGCCAATGCAAAGCCACAGGCTTATGAATAATATTTTTCTTATCGTTTGTTTGGCTCCCACTTTATATTTCTTTCAATATTTTTTTTATCGGTTCCACCATCATATCTATATCTCCTGCACCCGCTGTTATCAATATTTCTCCAAATTCTTTATTCAGCTTTTTTGAAAATCCATTTTCAATCCACTGCATCAATGCTTCCTTGCTTAATACTGTTTTATGTGCATGATTCATCTTGTCCAGTATCATTTCGCTGCTTACACCATCAATTGGTAATTCTCTTGCCGGATAAATGGGCAGCAAGATCACCTCATCTGCAAGATCAAGCACAGCAGCAAATCCATCGGCCAAATCTCTTGTTCTTGTATAGAGATGTGGCTGAAAAATGATCGTACACTTTTTTTCTCTAAACAAAGTTTTAGCACCGGTTATTAAAGCCTTCAACTCTTCGGGGTGATGCGCATAGTCGTCAATAAAAACCAAACGGTCATTTTTAATGATATACTCAAACCTCCGTTTCACACCCTGAAAACTTGCAACGGCTGCTTTAATTTTTTCAGTATCTATTTCCAAAGAACTTGCAACGGCAATGGCCGCTACTGCATTTTCTACATTGTGCATACCGCCCATATTCAGTCTTATGTTTTCAATCCGCTCTTCACCCCACACTACATCAAACTCATAACTGCCGTTCATCATCTTAATATTTTCGGCATATACATCGGCACTTTCGTTTTGCAAACTATAGGTTGCTTGTCTATCGCCTTTTAATGCTCCTGCTCTTTTCAATCCAAACCGGCTTACCAGCAAACCATTTGGTTTTATCTTACCGCTAAAATCAATAAATGCCTGTTCCATTGCATTTGCTGTGCCGTAGATATCCAGATGATCGGCATCCATAGCCGTGATGATGGCCACATCCGGATTCAATTTCAAAAAACTTCTGTCGTACTCATCTGCTTCCACCACACATACATTATTATCGCTTGCCCAAAAATTAGTACCATAATTAACAGCTATACCACCCAGAAAAGCATTACAACCATAACCACTATCTCGCAGTATATGCGCCACCATGGTAGTGATGGTCGTTTTGCCATGTGTACCGGCTATACAGATATTAAAAGAACTTTCCGTTATCAGTTGCAATACATCGCTCCTTTTCACCACATCAAATCCATTGGTTTGATAATACAACAACTCCTGATGCGTTGCCGGAATTGCCGGAGTATATACCACACAATCCGGATACTTAGGAATCTGAGATACATCTTCATAATAATGCACCGGTATTCCTGCCGCCTCCAGTTCACGAGTGAGTACTGTTACTGTTTTATCATAACCGCTCACCTGAACGCCCCTGCTTTTAAAGAACCTCGCAATCGCACTCATGCCTATACCTCCAATGCCTATGAAATAAACGGTCTTTATATCATTCAACTTCTTGTTCATTTCAATTTTTTTTCATTCCCCAAAAAGGGGAGTTTCATAAGGACAGTCTTAGATTTTATTTTGAAACTACTCTTCACTCTTTCCCATTCACCTATTTCCTTTACCTTTCACCTGCTTCCATCTAAATCAATTTCAAAATTTCCTCTGCCACTTTTTCATCTGCTTGTGTAATTCCCAATGGCGAAATATTTTTTACTAGCTCCTGCTGCATGGCTTCATCTTTTATCAGTTCCAGTGCCATTATCACTAATTTTTTTCCTGCTTCACTGTCTTTGATCATCATTGCAGCTTTTTTATTTACCAGTTGCAATGCATTTACGGTTTGATGGTCTTCTGCCGCAAATGGATAGGGAACAAATATCACCGGCTTCTTTGCCACACACAATTCGGCTACCGTTATTGCACCCGACCTGGCCACTACCACATCAGCTGCCGCATAAGCGTATTCCATTTTTGGAATAAACTCATTTGCCCACACCATCCTATTGCCGGCTGCACGGTTCTGTGCTTTCTCCGCATACGGTTTGCCAGTTTGCCAAATCAATTGCACATCCTTTCCGGTTAGTAGGTCCAATCCGGCATCAATGGCTTCATTAATCGATTTTGCACCCAGGCTACCACCCACTACAAGTATCACTTTCTTTTTTTCATCCAGCGAAAAAAAACGAACACCATCTGCTCTTGTTACCGTTGCACTTGAAATGGCATTTCGAACAGGATTACCGGTTACCATAATTTTTGCTGCCGGAAAAAATTTCTCCATACCATCGGTACCCGTAAAAATTTTGGTGGCCTTCTTCCCCAGTATGATATTGGATTTGCCGGCAAAAGAATTTGACTCATGAATAAAGGTCTTTATTCCTTTTGCCTGTGCATACCTCAATACGGGAAAGCTTGAATATCCACCCACACCAATGGCAGCATCCGGTTTAAATTTTTTAAAGATGCTGCGCACCTGAAAAAAACTTTTTACCAGCTTTAAGGGTAATCCGATATTTTTTATCAAAGAACTTCTGTTGAGTCCAGCTATATCCAATCCTTCTATGCTATAACCTGCTTGCGGCACTTTTTCCATTTCCATTTTACCTTTTGCACCTACAAACAGTATTTCAATTTCAGCATCCAACTGTTTTAATGCATTTGCTATCGCTATCGCCGGAAAAATATGACCTCCCGTTCCCCCTCCTGCAATTATTATTCTTTTGCTCATGCACAATCATTTTCTTTTGCGATCACTAATCAATTGCAACTGTTTTTCCGTTCTCTTGTTTTCCTTCCAGGCTTTCTACATTTCTGGCTACACTTAAAATGATACCCACGGCCAGACAAGTAAATATGAAACTGGTGCCTCCCATGCTTATCAAGGGAAGTGTAACACCGGTTACCGGAAATAAATTAACCGTAACCGCCATATTTGCCACTGCCTGTATAGCCAGCGTAAAACTGAGTCCCAATGCCAGAAATGCTCCAAAGGCATAGGGACATTTTTTATAAATTCTGATACATCTGTATAAAAACACCAGATAAATAAACATGATGAATGCGCCTCCCGCTAAACCATATTCTTCAATTATAATTGCATAAATAAAATCGTTGTAGGCTTGCGGCAAATAATCTCTTGTCGTACTGTTGCCGGGGCCTTTTCCAAAAAGTCCGCCATTTGAAATAGCAATCTTTGCCTGATTTACCTGATAAGCATCATCTTCCGGATTGTCTTTGCTACCATAAATAAAACTTTCCATTCGTCCAATCCATGTATCTACCCGTCCAAACAAGGTGGAGCTTTTCTTCACAGGTGTTGCCACTGTATCAGGGCTTTCCTTACCATGACGAACCACTGCCGCCATGATGAGAAAAATAACAGGTACAAGAGCCGCACCAATAGTGATTAATAAATGTTTTGTATTTACTCTTCCAATAAACATGAGCAACATACAACAGGCACCCAGCAACAAGGCTGTAGAAAGATTTGCCGGTGCAATTAACACACACACAATAACTACCGGAGTGATAATTGGAAGAAATCCTTTCCTAAAATCTTTTATAACATGCTGCTTTTTACTGATGAGCCTTGCCAGATACATAAACAAAGCCAATCGGGCAAAATCAGAAGTTTGCAAAGTCATATTGAGTATAGGCAACCGAATCCAGCGACTACCTTCATTCATCTTTACTCCAAAAAACAAAGTATATACCAATAATGGAATGGATATTAGAAATGCAATTTTTGCAACTTTTGAATAATTGATATAGTTTACAAGATGCGCAAAGTAAATAACGGCAATACCCACCACTATAAAAATGATTTGCTTCAGCAAATACACTTCGGTATTGCCCTGATAATTTTTATACGCTAATGATCCTGTAGCACTGTACACCGCCAACAATGAAACCAGCGTAAGCAGTACCACGAGTGCCCATATCACTCTGTCGCCTTTCGTCTTACTGATCAGATGATCAGTATTGAAAGTATTTTTCAACCCATTTCTTATATCTTTTACTGCATCCATTATAGTTCTTTCACTGCTTTTTTAAATTGTTGTCCTCTATCTTCATAGTTTTTAAACAAATCGAAACTTGCACAAGCCGGACTCAACAAAACCACATCTCCTTTCGTTGCAAAGTGAAAAGCAATATGCACTGCTTCATTTGCCGTTCCTGCATCTACAATTGTTTCCGCCACTTTTCCAAAAGCCTCATGAATCTTTTTATTATCAGTACCCAAACAAATGATGGCCTTTACTTTTTCTTTCACCAGCTCTTCTATCAGCGAATAATCGTTTCCCTTATCCACCCCACCTAATATTAAGATGGTGGGCTTGGTCATACTCTCCAATGCGTACCAAACAGAGTTAACGTTGGTTGCCTTGCTGTCGTTTATAAATTCTACGCCTCGTACAGTAGCTACATGCTCCATGCGATGTTCAAAATTTTGAAAGGTTTGAACCGCCTCCCTTATTTTTTCTTTACGAATGTCCAACGTAGTGGCCGCTACGCAAGCAGCCATTGTGTTATATTGATTGTGCTTTCCTTTCAAAGCAAAATCAAAGACACTCATTCGGGTAAACTCTTGTCCTGTTCTTACATACATATCTCCGTCCTTTATAAATGCTCCATTGGGTAGTTCTCTTTTCATACTTATTGGCAGTTGTTTTGATTGAATATTGAATCCAAAAAAATTTTCTTTGTTCAGGTATTTCATAGTTATTTCATCATCGGCGCAGAAGATGAAAAAATCATCTTGCTGCTGGTTCATCACAATACGGAATTTGCTCCGTATATAATTTTCAAACTGGTAATCGTAACGATCCAGGTGATCTTCAGTAATATTGGTAAGTATGGCCACATCCGGTTTGAAATGTTTTATATCATCCAATTGAAAGCTGCTGACCTCCACTACATATAGATCTTTTGGATGTACTGCAACCTGTCTTGCAAATGAGGCTCCAATGTTTCCCACCATTGCTGCATCAAGACCGGCAGTGCTGCACAGATGAAAGGTTAATGCGGTTGTAGTGGTTTTGCCATTGCTTCCGGTGATGGCAATTATTTTGCTATCACCCTTGAAACGAAATGCAAATTCAATTTCACTCACCACTGCAATGCCTGCACTTCTGATTTTCTTTACCATTGCTGCCTTTTCGGGAATGCCGGGACTTTTCATTACTTCATCTGCATTCAATATTTTTTCAACTGAATGTTTACCTTCTTCAAAGTCAATTCCTGCATTGAGCAACTCGTTACGATAACCATCTTTCAAAGAGCTTTCGTCGGAAAGAAAAACATCATACCCTTTTTTCTTAGCCAGTAAAGCCGCACCTACACCGCTTTCACCACCACCGAGTATGACAAATCTTTTACTCATAATGTTCGCCACCTTCTTCTTTTGTGAAGGGCTGGTTGTACGGAGTTTGGTTTTTCATAAGTATTAGTTTCCAATACAACTGCACCACAATTCGGTGTTTCAACCATCACAGTTCTGTTTTCTGTTTTCAAATGATCTGGATTCATACTGACACTTGTTCTTGCCAGTTTTGGGTTTTTCAGTAAGCCATTAAAACTCTTATTCAACTTTAATGCTATCTCATCTTCAGCGTTACAATACTTAGCACCACCAGCAAAACCGTTACAATCCAAAATCTTGTTACAATCTTCACTTCATGCATTCCCTTTACCTGAAAATGATGATGCAAGGGAGCTTTCAAAAACACTCTTCTTCCCTCTCCATACTTTTTTCTGGTATATTTAAAATACCCTACCTGCATCATTACACTCAAAACTTCTACAAAAAATACTCCG
>JAKIZK010000007.1:40787-50925 GCA_022708055.1 Bacteroidota bacterium | reverse complement strand
GGAAATGGGTATCGTTGTAACACCATTAGTAGGACCCAGCTCCATTTTACTGGCATTGATGGCCAGCGGCATGAGTGGTCAGCAGTTTCATTTTCATGGCTATTTGCCAATAGAAAACCATCAAAGAACAAAAACCATTAAAGAACTGGAAGCCGCTTCAGCACAACAAAATTGTACACAGATTTTTATTGAAACACCATATAGAAATACTCAATTACTGGAAGCCATTTGCAAAACCTGTAAATCGGATACCCGAATATGCATAGCTGTTGACATAACCGGAAAAAATGAATGGATTAAAACAATGCCTGTTAGTGAATGGCAAAAAACAAAGCCGGAGATACATAAGATTCCTGCAATCTTCCTACTGTATGCCGGAAATTAATATTATTCATCCTTCATAGAAATGATACTATCCACTACATATTTAGTATTGCCACGCCAGGGCACTACGCCATGATACTCTTTGTAGTGAAGATCAAATTGTTTTCCACTATTGGCAGATAGTATATCATATATTTTTTTACTCTTGATGGAAAATTCAAACTCGTAAGATTGAATGGTTCCAGTAGTCTTGGTTCTATATCCTTCCTGTATCAATTTGCCTTCATAGGTTTTAAAGATATTTCCCTTTTTCACAGCGTAATTCAAATGCCCACTTTTTACCCCATCACCAAAAACATAAAAATATTTGAAGTAAATAAATATGCCCAAACCCAAAATCAGTAACAATAAAAACCTTCTCATAAATTTCTTGAATCTTTTGGACTTCTTGGGTGCTTCCGCAGCAAAGGGCTGATTGGCAGATGCTGCTGCCAACACTTGTTCGGATTCCGGTAATTGTGTTTCTTCCATCAATAGATATTTATAACAAAAATATTGTAAATTATCTTGAACTAATATTATACATTTGTTCCCTGAAATTACAACTAGTTTGTAAACATGATAAACATTTTGACACATACCAAACAAATGGCTTTTCATGCCCCTATAACCAGCGGCGTTTACTCCGTTGGGTTTGATGTGTTCACTTTCTCCCGTCCACGACGTACACCTAATTTCTGACAGGACTAACCCTTCACCCCGGTCCCTGTCAGTGAACTTACCCCGTTATTACATTTGGACTGGTGATCCCTTATTTTTCAAGAAATCATAAATGGACAATCAAAATATCGTTATCAGAGTAGCAACCGCTGCCGATAAAATATATGCCAAAACGATTACTGATGAAATGGAAGCCTCAGCGGCAGCCCGAGGCACAGGCATTGCCAAACGCAATCCTGAATACATTGAAAAAAAAATTGATGAAGGCAAAGCAGTAATCGCGTTAACAGGGTTAAACGAATGGGTGGGCTTCTGCTATATTGAAACCTGGAGCCACGGCGAGTATGTAGCTAATAGTGGACTGATTGTTGCCCCAGCTTTTAGAAAAAGTGGTGTAGCAAAATCTATCAAACAACATATTTTCAATCTGTCAAGAAAAAAATACCCCGAAGCCAAAATATTCGGCCTCACTACCGGTCTTGCTGTTATGAAAATAAACAGCGACCTGGGCTACGAGCCGGTTACTTATTCGGAGTTGACTCAGGACGAAGCTTTTTGGGCAGGTTGTAAAAGCTGTGTGAACTATGAAATCTTAATGAGCAAAGACAGAAAAAACTGTATGTGTACAGCTATGCTCTACGACCCCAAAGACCATTACGAACCCGAAGAAACCAAAGCATACTTTAAGCAAAATGCAAAAGGCTTTGAACGATTACTTCGTTTTAAACAATGGAAACTGCTAAAACCTTTTTTAAAAAAAGATAAATCAGCAAATGGAGGCAAACCCAAATCTTTCTTAACCTATTTTTTTAATTAAAGAATATCATGAGCAAAAAAGTAGTACTTGGTTTTAGCGGTGGATTGGACACCACTTTTTGTGTAAAATACCTGACGGAAGAAAAAGGATATGAAGTTCACAGCATTATCGTAAATACCGGTGGCTTTAATGATGAAGAGCTTGAAAAAATTGAACAACACGCCTATAAGTTGGGAGTAAAAACTCATACAACCATTAATGCCATCTATGATTATTACAATCGTATTATCAAATATCTCATTTATGGAAACTGTTTGAAAAATAATACATACCCGCTATCCGTTTCGGCAGAACGACTAAGCCAGGCATTACACATTGCGGAGCATGTAAAAAAACTTAATGCAGATGCCGTTGCACACGGCAGCACAGGTGCCGGAAACGATCAGGTACGTTTTGATATGATTTTTCATATTATGATTCCCGGTGTAGAAATCATCACCCCTATCCGTGATATGAAACTAAGCCGCGAAGCAGAAATTGAATATCTGAAAGGAAAAGGTGTGGAAATGAATTTTGAAAAAGCGATGTATTCCATCAACAAGGGATTGTGGGGCACCAGCGTTGGCGGAAAAGAAACGCTTTCATCAAAAGGTATGTTGCCCGAAGAAGCCTGGCCTACACAGGTAAGCAAAACCGATACTGAAGAATTGAAACTTGGATTTGAAAAAGGTGAACTAAAAAGCATTAATGACCAAAATTTTGTACACCCTGCCGATGCTATTCAATATTTACAATCTATAGCCGGGCCTTATGGTGTGGGCAGAGATGTTCATGTAGGTGACACCATTATCGGCATTAAAGGTCGTGTAGGTTTTGAAGCAGCCGCACCTATGATTATTTTAAAAGCTCACCATGCATTGGAAAAACATGTGCTTACCAAATGGCAGTTGCAATGGAAAGATACACTGGCACAGTTTTATGGCAACTGGATGCACGAAGGTCAAATACTGGATCCGGTGATGAGAGATATAGAAGCCTTTCTGGAAAATAGCCAGCAGCAGGTAACGGGTTACGTATTTGTGCAACTGATGCCATATCGTTTTCAGATAATAGGAATCGAAAGCAATTACGACTTAATGAGCAGCAAGTTTGGAAAGTACGGCGAAATGAATACCGGATTTACCGGAGATGATGTAAGAGGATTTAGCAAAATATTTGGTAACCAGACTTCAATTTACGAAGCTGTAAAAAAAGAGAATAATGGTAATTAATGCAGGAATTATTGGAGGTGCAGGCTACACCGGAGGTGAGTTAATACGTTTGCTGTTGATTCACCCCGGTGTAAACATCTCTTTTATACATAGCCGCAGCAATGCAGGTCAACTCGTTTCTTCAGTTCATCAGGATTTATCGGGCGAAACAGATTTAAAATTCTCTGATGAAATTAAAGATATTGTTGATGTTATTTTTCTTTGCCTGGGTCATGGCGAGTCAAAAAAATTTCTGGAACAAAATAAAATTGCCGATTCCATAAAAATAATTGATCTGGCAAATGATTTTCGACTTATCCCCGATTCAAAAATTGGAAATCGTGAATTTGTTTATGGCTTACCCGAACTTAATCGTGAACAAATAAAAAAAGCAAAGAACATTGCCAACCCCGGTTGCTTTGCCACTACGATACAGTTAGGGTTACTACCACTGGCCAAAGCCGGATTGCTTAAAGATGTACATACAACCGGCATTACCGGCAGCACCGGGGCCGGCCAAAGTTTATCTGCCACCTCACATTTTAGCTGGCGTGAAAATAATATACAGGCATATAAGACACTTACACATCAGCATCTGGGCGAAATAGTTCAATCGTTGCAACAATTGCAGGGCAAAACCGATATTAATGTAAACTTTGTACCCTGGCGTGGCGATTTTACAAGAGGCATTTTCATCAGTTCTCAAATATCCTGCGACCTCAGTCTTCATGAACTGAATAATCTTTACGAAACATTTTATGAAGGCCATCCTTTTACACATATAACCAAAGAGCCGGTATTTTTAAAACAGGTAGTCAACACTAATAAATGCCTGATACAATTAGAAAAAGCCGGATCACTATTAGTAGTTCATTCTGTTGCTGATAATTTATTGAAAGGTGCCAGCGGACAAGCCGTACAAAATATGAATCTGATTTTAGGACTTGATGAAACAACCGGTTTGAAATTGAAAGCATCCATGTTTTAATTTTTAAAACTTTTTGAATTTTTTTAAAAACCCAACCTCCCATGAACCTCTTTGATGTCTATCCCATAAATGAAATCACCATCGTAAAAGCCAAAGGCTCTTATGTATGGGATGATAAAGGCGAACAATATCTCGATCTCTATGGCGGCCATGCCGTTATCAGCATCGGTCACACACACCCACATTGGGTAAAGCGAATTGAAGAACAATTGGAAAAAATTGCTTTTTATTCCAACTCAATTCGAATTCCCCTGCAACAGGAACTTGCAAAAAAACTGGGCCAGATTAGTGGTAAAGAAGATTACCAGCTTTTTCTTTGTAACAGTGGTGCCGAAGCCAATGAAAATGCTTTGAAGCTTGCCAGCTTTTACAATGGAAGAAAAAAAATTATTGCTTTTAGCAAATCATTTCATGGAAGAACTTCGCTAGCAGTAGCAGCCACCGATAATAAAAACTATGTAGCACCGGTGAATGAAAACGATAATATCATCTTTCTTCCTTTTAATGATGAAGAGGCTTTAGAAAAATGTTTTGAACAAAACGGAAAAGAAGTTTCATCTGTAATTATTGAAGGCATACAAGGTGTGGGTGGCATCAATGTTGCCGAAATTTCTTTCCTGAAAAAAATACGTAGCCTTTGTGATACATATAACGCAGTTTATATTGCCGACAGTGTACAATGCGGCTATTGCAGAAGCGGAAAATTTTTCAGTCACGATTTTGCAGGCGTTAATGCCGATATTTATACTATGGCAAAAGGAATGGGCAATGGCTTTCCGGTTGCCGGCATCATCATAGCACCTCATATCAAACCCAAGCATTTTCAACTGGGCACCACCTTTGGAGGCAATCATCTGGCCTGTGCAGCAGCATTAGCCGTACTGGAAGTAATAGAAGAAGAAAAACTAATGGGCAATGCTACCATGACAGGAAAATATCTGAAAGATGAATTGCAACAAATACCCGAACTAAAAAACATCAGAGGTCGTGGATTGATGATTGGTTTTGATGTACCTGAAGCAATAAAAGATTTGAAAAAGAATTTATTGCTCAATCAAAAAATATTTACCGGCGAAGCCAAACCCAATGTGATTCGTTTACTTCCGAGCCTTGCTTTGAAAAAAAGAGATGCAGAACAATTTATTGAATCCATAAAAGAAGAAATTCATTCACTTCAAACTGTTTAAGTATAAATGAAAAATTTCACTTCGGTTCATGATTTGGCTACTAATGGTACTGCTGATAACGGAGCAGCCATTGATGCACTGGTACAAAAAGCATTGCAATACAAAACCAATCCCTTTGTTGATAAAACTTTGGGATCAAATAAAAGAATCGGTTGCCTGTTTCTCAACCCCAGTATGCGTACCCGCCTCAGTACACAAATTGCTGTTCAAAATCTGGGAATGGAAGCCATTATTTTTAATGTTGGCAGCGAAGGCTGGGCACTTGAGTTTGAGGAAGAAGCCATCATGAGTGGCAATACGGTAGAGCATGTAAAAGATGCAGCACCCATTTTTGGAAAATATTTTGATATACTCGCTATTCGCACATTCCCCTCTCTAAAAAACCGTGAAGATGATTACAGTGAACTTTACATTAATCAATTTATCAAGTATGCCGGCATTCCGGTGGTAAGCCTTGAAAGTGCTACCCTGCATCCTTTACAATCGCTTACCGATGTTATCACCATCAGCGAAGCTTTAAAAACTTCACCCATCCAAAAGCCGAAACCAAAGATTGTACTTACCTGGGCACCACATGTAAAACCACTACCGCAGTGCGTGGCCAATAGTTTCTCGCAATGGATGACGGCATGGAATAAAGCAGACTTTGTAATCACGCATCCGGAAGACTATGAACTGAGTGAAGCATTCACTAAAGGCACAACCATCACACACAATCAAAACGAAGCGCTGAAAGATGCAGATTTTGTTTATGTAAAAAACTGGAGCACTTTTAAAGATTACGGAAAAATATATGAAAGCAACCCCGAATGGATGCTGACCAATAAAAAACTGACACTGACTAATAATGCCAAAGTAATGCATTGCCTGCCTGTAAGAAGAAATGTAGAACTTAGCGATGAAATTTTGGATGGGCCACACAGCATCATCACCCAGGAAGCCGGCAACCGGGTGTGGGCGGCGCAGGCCGTGATATCTGAAATATTAAAAAACAATGGATAAGCTGAGTGTTATAAAAATAGGAGGCAATATTATTGATGATGAAGCAAAACTTAATTTGTTTCTCAAAAACTTTGCGGCCATTACCGGAAAAAAAATATTGATACATGGCGGCGGAAAATTAGCTACCCAGCTGGCCGCACAACTCAACATTCAGCAGCAAATGGTGGATGGCCGCAGAATCACAGATGCGGAAACACTAAAGGTTGTAACCATGGTGTACGCCGGTGCTATCAATAAAAATATTGTTGCCCGATTACAATCTGAAAAATGCAATGCCATTGGTATTTCAGGAGCAGATGGTAATGCGATTATAGCTCACAAAAGAAAATACGAAACAATTGACTACGGATTTGTAGGCGATGTGGATCGTGTCAATACCTCATTTTTGCAAAGCCTGATTGAAAATAATATTTGCCCGATAGTGGCTCCCATTACTCACGATGGCAAGGGCCAGCTATTAAATACCAATGCCGATACGATAGCTCAGGAAATCGCAAAAGCGTTGAGCAACCAATATGAAGTGAGTTTGATTTATTCTTTTGAAAAAGCAGGCGTTTTACTTGATACTGAAAAAGAAGATTCGGTCATTTCGGTATTAACGCCGGGCAAATACGAAGAACTAAAAGCTGCAGGAAAAATTTTTGCGGGTATGATTCCCAAATTAGATAATGCATTTGCAGCTTTGCAACAAGGCGTAAACAAAGTAATAATAGGACAAGCAGAAAATTTAGCAACACTCATTTCCGGAAAATCAGGCACAAGCATTAAAAATGAATAATGACATTTCCATATTACAGAAAAATGCCATTGAGCTACTGCAACAACTGATAGCGATTCCTTCCTTCAGCAAAGAAGAAGATAAAACTGCCGCATTAATTGAAAATTTTTTATTGAACAAAAATATTCCTGCCAAAAAATATCTCAACAATGTGTGGGCGGTCACTCAATATTTTGATGAAAGCAAACCCACCATCCTGCTCAACTCGCATCATGATACGGTAAAACCCAATTCGCAATACAGCCTCGACCCATTTGCACCTGCTATTGAAGACGGAAAACTTTTTGGGCTGGGTAGCAATGACGCCGGTGGCTGTCTGGTTTCACTATTAGCAACTTTCTGCAACTTCTATGAAAGAAAAGATTTAAAATATAATTTACTTTTTGCGGCTTCGGCAGAAGAAGAAATATCAGGCATAAACGGTATTGAAGCCTTATTGCCAAAGCTGGGAAAAATTGATTGTGCTATTGTAGGCGAGCCTACACAAATGCAAATGGCCGTTGCAGAAAGAGGATTAATGGTGCTGGATTGCATCACAAGCGGAAAAGCAGGCCATGCAGCCCGAAAAGAAGGTGAAAATGCCATTTATAAAGCATTAAAAGATATTGAATGGTTCAACAATTATCAGTTTTCAAAAGTATCAGACCTGCTTGGCCCGGTGAATATGACTGTTACCGTTATAGAAACCGAAAACAAAGCACACAATGTGGTACCTGCTCAATGCAGATTTGTAGTGGACATTCGGGTAAATGAATTGTACAGTTTTGAAGAAGTGTTGGAAACCATCAAAAAGAATATTGCAAGCAATGCAACTCCCAGAAGTTGCCGACTACGTTCCACTTCTATTGCACTGGAGCATCCATTGGTAAAAGCGGGGCTACAGCTCAACAGAACTTACTACGGCTCGCCTACCACTTCCGACAAGGCATTGATGTTTTTTCCTGCATTGAAAATGGGCCCCGGCGATTCGGCAAGAAGTCATTCAGCGAATGAGTATATTTATATTCATGAAATTAATGAAGGCATTGATTTATTTATAAAACTTTTAGAACAATTATTATGAAGCTTTGGCAAAAAGATATTGCATCATTAAAAGAAGTGGAGCAGTTCACCGTAGGCAATGATCGTGAAATGGATAAATACCTTGCTCCTTTTGATGTCATAGGTTCGCTGGCACATATTCAGATGCTGGAATCAATCGGGCTGTTGACAAAAGAAGAGTTGTCGCAATTGCAAACAGAGCTTAAAAATATTTTCAAAAATATTCTGGTTGGAAAATTCATATTAGCAGATGATGTGGAAGACATTCATTCGCAAATTGAAATATTGCTGACGGCAAAACTGGGTGATATGGGAAAAAAGATTCATGCTGCCCGCAGTCGCAACGATCAGGTGTTGGTTGATGTAAAATTATTTCTAAGAAACGAACTTGAAGCAATTGTCACTTCAGTACATTCACTTTTTGAACTGCTGCAATCGCAAAGCGAAAAATATAAAGATTACCTACTTCCCGGTTACACACATTTACAATTAGCCATGCCATCCTCTTTCGGTTTGTGGTTTGGCGCTTATGCCGAAAGTTTGGTAGATGATGTGCTTACTTTAAAAGCAGCTTATGATGTAGTAAACAAAAACCCTTTAGGCTCGGCAGCAGGCTATGGCTCCTCATTTCCCATCAACCGCAGCATGACAACAAAGCTTTTGGGCTTTGAAGATTTGAACTACAATGTGGTGTATGCACAAATGGGAAGAGGCAAGGCCGAAAGAATTGTAGCGCAGGCATTGGCTAATGTAGCCGATACATTGGCAAAATTGAGTATGGATGTCACTTTATTCCTGAATCAGAATTTTAATTTTATTTCTTTCCCGGCCGAGCTTACAACGGGCAGCAGCATTATGCCGCACAAAAAAAACCCCGATGTGTTTGAGCTGATACGCAGTCATTGCAACCGCATAAAAGCATTGCCCAATGAAATCATGTTGATGACCACCAATCTTCCATCCGGCTATCACAGAGATTTACAACTTTTAAAAGAAGGTTTGTTTCCTGCACTTCAAACGATGAAAACATGTATAGAAATGGCTGCTTTAATGATTAATCACATTTCTGTCAAACAAGACATTTTGAAAGATGAAAAATATAAATACCTTTTCAGTGTAGAGGAAGTAAACAAATTAGTAAATGCCGGATTGCCCTTTAGAGATGCTTATAAAAAAGTGGGGCTTAATATTGAAGCAGGAAATTTTGCATACAGTCCAGCCGTACATCATACACACGAAGGCAGTATCGGCAATTTGTGCAATGCAGAGATTAATTCGCAAATGGAGAAATTATATAAAAGCTTTCCGTTTGATGTTGTACAAAATGCTATTAAGAATCTTTTAGCATAAAATAATTTAGCACTTATCCAACATCCTTCGGTGATAATTAATCTGCCCCAAATGATACCCTAGATGTACTGCCAAATGCATTAAAAAATATCCCGTAGTCATTTTAGTTTCAAAAACAATTTGCGGATACTCTTTTGATAAATCGACTTCTTTCAGTTTTTGCAAAGTATCCATCACCAATTTTGAAGTAGCTTCTACCATTTCTATTAATTCGGCTCTGGGTATATTTTTCTGAGAAAACTCAAGCGGCCGGTTTCTTACGTAGTTTGTGCCTCCCAACTCTGCTCCAATATAAGTATTGAGGTTGCCAACGAGGTGAAGACAAAGATTGCCTGCAGAATTTGAAATATTACCGGATGTCTCCCAAATACAATTTTCATGTTCATATTGCGATAGCTCCTGTTTCAGTTTTTCAAGATCTCGCTTGTACAGAGATATGAGTGAAGCTATCATCATTACAACCCATATTTATCAACCAAACAAATCAAAGCCGCCATATTTACCGCACCCAAATGCAGTTCTCTTTTATTCACCGCTTCAAACACATCGCTGCGGGCATGGTGTATGTCAAAATATCTTTGAGAATCCGGCGTCAGACTTGAAAGTACTGCCCCCACATTTTTCAACTGACCAATATCCGCACCGCCGCCACCTTTTTCCAAATTATCGCAACCATAAGGCTTGAGTAAAGCCGACCAAGATTTTATTTTTTTAAGCACATCATCGCTGGCGTCAATTCCA
>JAKIZK010000007.1:0-40777 GCA_022708055.1 Bacteroidota bacterium | reverse complement strand
TCTTCAAAATATTTTGTACCCCCTCTCAATCCGTTTTCTTCGTTGGCAAATAAAACAAAGCGAATGGTATATCGGGGTTGATACCCTAATGCCTTGAGTGCCCGCATCACTTCAATGGTTTGCACTATGCCTGCACCATCATCATGTGCACCTTCACCCACATCCCAGCTATCTAAGTGTCCTCCTATGGTAATATATTGATCGGGATAAACCGAACCTTTTAATTCACCAATGATATTATGTGCCACCGTATCAGGTAAAAAATGAGCATTTGATTTCATACTTACCTGTATATCTCCCTTTGTAGTTCTTGCTGAAAGCCAATCAGCATCTCGCAAGCCAATAGCCATTGCAGGAATTTTTGAATAAGCCGTATCATAACGCATGGCACCTGTGTGCGGAAAATTATCGGTAGCATGCGACATGCTTCTTACAATTACTGCTTTTGCACCATATTTAGCTGCACGGCCGGCTCCAGTAGTACGATACTTTGCCGCATCTCCATAAGCAGCAAATGTTCTTACAAATGTTTCATTGAAAGGATAGTTAAAAAAAACAATTTTGTCTTTTACCTGCTCTTTCTTGTTTTCCAATTCATCAAAAGAATTTACCAATACCACTTCACCGGTCAATACTTTATTGCCTGTACCTTCCGAATTACCGATTGCTAAGACATCCAGATATTTATTTTCCAATCTGCCATCCAGCATTTTGGGATTGTTTGCCGATACAAAAACCGAGGTCCACAACTGGTCTTTGCCACCCCGCACCCAATGGGGCACCATGCATGGCTGCTTCCACACTTTATCAGCACCGCTTTTTTCCAGTGTTTGCATGCCCCAAGCTTCGGCCTTATACATTTGTGGCGAGCCACTCAATCGATTACCGATTTGCTTACACAGTTGCCGTAAGTTATCATAAGCCTTTCCATTCACCATGATTTCATCTGACAGTTTTTTGATGAAAATGGAATCCGTATTTTGAGCATTTGCAAAAAACGAAATGAAGGAAATGAGCAGCAGGAAATAATATTTGCGCATATTTACGAATTTGGATAAAGTTAATGGAAACTGTGAAGGCTTTCCAAAGATTTAAATGAACGGCAAACAGATGCCGATGAAAATATTTACCTTAGTCGTTCTCAAAAATCAACAGGATATTAATTATGAAAATCGGCATTGCTTGTTATCCCACTTTTGGTGGATCGGGTGTATTGGCTACAGAATTAGGAAAAGCGCTGGCACAAAAAGGACATCATGTTCATTTTATTACCTACAACCAGCCGGTCAGGTTAGATGCGTTTGTTCCCAATATTTATTATCACGAAGTGCAGGTGCCCACATATCCGCTGTTTGATTTTCCGCCTTATGAAACGGCACTGGCCAGCACCATGGTGGATGTTATAAAAAACAATCAATTGGATTTGCTCCATGTTCATTATGCCATTCCGCATGCTTCGGCAGCCTATATGGCAAAACAAATTTTGAAGAAAGAAGGAAAAGACATTCCGGTAATTACGACACTTCACGGTACCGATATTACACTGGTGGGGCGAGATAAAACCTATGCACCCGTTGTTACTTTTTCCATCAACGAAAGCGATATCATTACTGCGGTTTCTCAAAGCCTGAGAGACGACACATATAAACATTTTAATATCACCAAAGAAATAGAGGTGATAAAGAATTTTGTTGATGTAAGTCGCTTCAACCGAAAACCCATTGATGCCTTCAAAAAAATGATTGCGCCCAATGGAGAAAGAGTGTTGATGCATGCATCCAATTTCAGAAAACTGAAAAGAATCCCCGACATTATTCGCATTTTTAAAATTGTAAATGAAAAAATTCCCAGTCGCCTCATGCTCGTTGGCGATGGCCCCGAACGGCCTGCTGCCGAAGATCTTTGCAGAGAGTTGAACCTTTGCGATGAAGTAAGATTTGTAGGCAAGCAGGAACAAATGGAAGACATTCTGGCTATTGCCGATTTATTTTTATTGCCCTCAGAAACAGAAAGTTTTGGACTGGCAGCACTGGAAGCTATGGCAGCCGGAGTGCCTATCATTACAACCAATGTTGGTGGACTAAGTGAAATAAATATTCCCGGCGAAACCGGCTTTATGGCCGATGTGGGCGATATTGAAACCATGGGCAAGCAAGCCATCAGCATTCTTGAAGATGACGCAGTATTAAAACAATTTAAAATCAGGGCGGCTGTCTATGCCCGAAACTATGATATTCACAATATTGTACCGCAATATGAAGCTTTGTACAATAGATTCTGTAAAGTATAATGATTAATTTCAAATCAATCTGATATTTCATTCAAAAAAATGAACAGTCATTTTGAGATAAATCATAGGTCCAGTTGATGAATCTTTTTAAGAAATGAGAAATAAATTCTCAATTTTGTACTCCCAAAAACAACACACTTAAATACTCAAAATATGGAACAAACTAAAAAAGGAAAATGCCCTGTATTTCATGGTACCAATACAACAACTGAACAAAATCATCAGCACTGGTGGCCCAATGCACTTAATCTGGATATTCTGGCACAGAATGATAAAAAAAGAAATCCGATGGACGATGGATTTAGTTATAAAAAAGAATTTCAGAAAATGGATTTTGAAGAGTTGAAATCCGATTTAAAAAAATTGATGACTACACCACAAAGCTGGCTGCCTGCCGACTATGGGCACTATGGCCCCATGTTTATAAGAATGGCCTGGCATAGTGCAGGCACCTATCGCAAAAGCGATGGACGTGGCGGTGCCAACTCGGGCAATCAACGCTTTGCACCCATCAACAGCTGGCCTGATAATGCCGGACTTGACAGAGCCAGAAGAATACTGTGGCCTATCAAGAAAAAATATGGTAACAAAATTTCATGGGCTGATTTATTCATACTTGCCGGCAATATGGCTTATGAATCTATGGGATTAAAAATGTTTGGCTTTGGAGCAGGACGTGAAGACATTTGGCAACCCGAAATTGATGCCTACTGGGGACCCGAAAAAGAATGGCTGGCGGCTACAAAAAACAGATATAAAGACGACCTAGACAGATCTTCACTTGAAAATCCATTGGCAGCTGTACAAATGGGATTGATTTATGTAAACCCCGAAGGTGTAGATGGTAAACCCAACCCACAACGTACAGCCATTGACGTAAGAAAAACATTTGCCGAAATGTCGATGAACGACGAAGAAACCGTTGCATTAATTGCCGGCGGACATACCGTAGGTAAAATGCATGGCAATGGCGATGCCCGAAAGCTGGGACCTGCCCCCGAAGGTGCAGATGTAACGGCACAAGGCCTGGGCTGGATAAACCCCAATGGTAAAGGCAATACAGAAGACACCGTTTACAGCGGACTGGAAGGCCCTTGGACTACCACACCAAACAAATGGAATCAAGAATATTTTTATCTGCTATTGAATTATGAATGGCGGCTTACCCTAAGCCCCGCAGGTGCCAATCAATGGGAGCCGGTAAACATAAAAGAAGAAGACAAAGCAGCCGATGCACATATACCCGGAAAAAAAGTAAACCCGGTAATGACAGATGCAGACATGGCCTTGAAAGAAGATCCTATCTATGCAAAAATTTCTGAACGATTTTATAAAGACCCGCAATACTTTAATGAAACTTTTGCAAGGGCATGGTTCAAACTTACACACAGAGATATGGGGCCTGTAAACCGCTATTTGGGAAGCGATGTACCCAAAGAAAATTTGATTTGGCAAGATCCTGTTCCTGCTGCAACACAACAATTTTCTGATACAGAAATTGAAAAGATAAAACAGTTATTACTGCAATCCGGCCTTTCTCGTACCGAATTAATCAATACCGCATGGGATAGTGCCCGCACTTTCCGTGTTTCTGATTTTAGAGGTGGTGCCAATGGCGCAAGAATACGATTGGCTCCACAAAAAAATTGGGCGGCAAATGAACCTGAACGACTTCAAAAAGTGTTGAACAAACTTGAAGCAATTCAAAAAGGTTTGGAGAAGAAAATGAGTCTGGCAGATTTAATTGTTCTAGGTGGCAGTGCCGCAATTGAACAAGCCGCAAAAGAAGCCGGTGTAAATGTTCAGGTACCTTTTCATGCCGGACGTGGAGATGCATCCGAAGAAATGACTGATGAAACAACTTTTGATGTTCTAGAGCCATTGCACGATGGATACCGAAATTATTTGAAAAGTGATTTTGAAATAGCTTCTGAAGAACTCATGCTAAGCAGAACAAGTCTGATGGGTTTAACCGCACCCGAAATGACCGTACTGGTTGGTGGTATGAGAGTATTGGGAACCAATTTTGGAAATACAAGTCATGGCGTGCTGACTGAAAAGCCAGGCGTACTGAGTAATGATTTCTTTGTAAATATTACCGACATGAATTACGCATGGGAGCCTGCCGGAAAAAACCTATACAATATTGTGGACAGAAATACCAAAAAAACAAAATGGACGGCAACCAGACTGGATCTTGTTTTCGGCTCCAATTCTGTTTTAAGAGCATACTCCGAAGTTTATGCACAGGATGATAATAAAGAAAAATTTGTAAGAGATTTTGTAAATGCATGGGTAAAAGTGATGGAGGCCGACAGATTTGATCTTGATAAATAATCAAACCAAATAGAGGTTAAAAAAAACGCTGCAAAAAAAATGCAGCGTTTTTTATTTATATAAAATTCAAGTATTGATGTTGTCGCCCCAGGATAGATTTATCATCAGCATTGAGCCATTTTTTCAACATAGTTGCATACACATCTTTAAAGTCAACTTTAAACTTTAAATCACCTTCATCCAAATCACTGAGGTTAGGCATTTCATTGATCAATCCTTTTTGTTTAAGCCCTCCGCTTATTAAGAACATATTGTTGGCTGTACCATGATCGGTGCCACCACTGGCGTTTTGTGCTACTCTTCTTCCAAACTCGGAGAATGTAAACAACATCACATCCTCAAATCTGCCATTGGCTTTCAAATCTTTTACAAAAGCTTTTACGGCATCATTCATTTCTTTAAACAAATTCTCCTGACGGCCCTCTTGCCCCACATGTGTATCAAAACTTCCCAATGAAACATAATATACCTTGGTATTGATTTCAGAAAAGATTAATGAAGCAATTGTTTTCATACTGTTGCCCAATCCGGTTTTAGGATACTCGGCACCGGTAGGATGTAGTTTACTTTGTTTGAAAATATAATCTGCCGACGACATGGTTTCTGCCAGTGTCTTATATAAATAATCAACAGGCTCCTCGCTACCATCTTTTAAATGGCTACTGTTGACTTCCTTAAAGAATTTTTCATTGGCTGTTCCATACAATCTTTTTGGATCTCTTACGGCAATGCCATTCAGGTTGTTTCCTTTCATTGATAAACTGAGCACATCATCTATTTCAATTGCCTGTGTCGGCTTATCACACCCACTGCACTGGGCATCAAGGTATCTGCCCACCCAGCCATTGTTCCAGTACTCATTACTATTGCTGGCAGTATGCCAAATGTCCATACTGCGGAAATGCGAACGATCGGGATTGGGATATCCTACATTGCTTAATATTCCCAAGCTGCCATCATCATACAACTCCTTGAATCCACTAAGCGCAGGATGCAATCCGGCTTCATCGCCCAATAGCAAAGCTTTTGATTTATCAATACCCAACTTGGGCCGGGCTTTGTAGTATAAATCATTTCTTACAGGTATCACTGTATTCAGGCCATCATTACCACCACTCAGTTGTAAGATCACCATTACTTTATTGCCCGGCGGAACCATTGTTCTGCCTTCAAATGCTCTTAAAAATTTGGGCAACATCATGGATGCTGTAGCCAGCGATCCGATTTGTATAAATTCTTTTCTTTTGATAAACATATTCAGAAGTTTAACATAATTGATATTCGGGTGTACTCATTATTTGAATCGTAGCGGTTTTAATAAAATTATCTCTGCCACTATTATCAGTAAACTGTTTTATAGTTTCAGGCTTTACCTGACTTTTCACTTGCAATAATGTATTATTGATACTGCTCATCAAGGATTCCCGGGGAACCGATTCAAAGTTTCTGTTGTAAAGCTTCCAGTCAATATCTACGATTAATGGTCTGTTTACGTTTGCATTTCCTTTCCCTTTTTCAAAGCCTTTATTCAGTTTCATATTTTGACCCATCATTTGATCGTCATCCATTTTAGGATTTACATTAAATTCATCTTTGTCATCAAACATTTGCGGCAAACGCATACGCAGCATCAGTGTACTGCTGTCAATCCAGGTGCGGCCACCCGGCCAGCCTGCTACGTTGGGCGGATAAAATAATATTTGCCCCAGTGCTCTTTGCATCAGCATCAAAGCTTCATCTTGTTGAAACTTCATGGGCAACATTCTTTGAATGCCGGTCATCAGTTCAATTGGAGATTTAATCTTTGCGCCGATATTTTTAGAGTCATAAAACCATTCACTGGTGAAAATTTCCTCCATCAGTTTTCCAATATCATAACCGTCATTATAAAATTTATCAGCAAGTTTTTCTACTCTTTCTTTATCAATATTTTCATTTACGAAATATTTGTAAATTTTTTGGGTGATAAATCGGGCAGTTTGCTTTTGTTGCAATAATATATCCAATACATCCTCTCCTCCCAGATTGCCTGTTTTTCCTAAAACGGTTTTAGAACCAGCATCGTGTTGAAAACGACGGAATACAAACTCACCTTTCAAATTTGATGACCATCCGGTAAAAGCTCTGGCAGCTTCTTTAATATCATCTTCGGTATAATTGCCCCTTCCCAGTGTAAACAATTCCATTACTTCCCTTGCAAAATTCTCATTGGGATGATCTTTCTTGTTTTGTTGATTGTTCAAAAAATTGAGCATTGCCGCCGTTTTGGAAACTTCTTTTAGCATGGTTCCAAAATTTCCAAGTGCATTTCTTCTTAATACATCCAACAACCCTTGTTGATAATAAATATTCAAATTGCGACAGGCAAAATGACCATGCCAGAAGAATGCCATCTTCTCTCGCAATTGTGCAGCACTGTTCACCATTTCATACGACCACAACATGTTCAGGTTGCGAATGCTTTCTCGGTTCTCTTGTTGAAAACGCTTTCTATCCGTTGCATTCATTTCCTTTTTCTGCATCCTTCCCGCATCTTCAATTCCTTTATACAATCCATCCAGATAGTTGCTGGCAGCATTGATGTACTCCGGTTTTTTTTCAGATGCTTTAACTAATGCTTTGTAAAATTGTCTGGGGGTGTATTTAGATAAATCGCCCAATTGCTCTACAGCCGGGCCAAAACCAGCACGCCACATCAGGTGCTGATTTTTTAACTGATTGTTCAATGACATGTAGCAAACATTTTATGGTTACTGTGACTGATTATCAACTAATAAGTTTAATCTGCCATTCAATTTAAAGACGTAAAACGAAAAAACAACCTGCATATTTTCTATTTTTGAAAGAATCTACAAAGTATGCGGCTGCGTTTTATAAAATTTTTAATCCCTTTTATCATTTTTATCGGAGCCATCAACTCTTTTCATGCAAACGGATGGACAATTGGGCTACCCTTGCTTTTTGCCTGGGTGCTGATTCCTGTTTTGGAACTTTGCTTCAAGCCCAATGCCGGCAACTTAACTGAAGCTGAAGAAGCAATAGCCCGTCACGACAAAAGTTATGACATCTTGCTTTATATCGTTGTCATTTGCCAATACTATGCACTCATTACGTTTTTATTCTCTTTGAAAAATGATGAACTTACATACCTGGAAATAGCCGGAAGAATATGGGTGATGGGTTTGCTTTGTGGTGTTTTTGGCATTAATGTAGGCCATGAGCTGGGCCATCGGGTTAACCGGATTGAACAATTTTTAGCAAAAGCACTTTTGCTTACTTCTTTGTATATGCACTTTTTTACTGAGCACAACAAAGGCCATCATAAACGGGTGGCCACACCCGATGATCCCAGCAGTGCCCGATTGGGCGAGCCCGTTTATCTATTTTATTTCCGTACCATTATTTTCAGCTACCTCAGTGCCTGGAATATTGCCAACGAAGAAATGAAGAAAAAAAACAAACCAATCTATTCGCTTAGCAATGAAATGATACAGTTCACGTTCATACAAATATCATTTATCGCAGTCATCTATTTTGTATTTGGTGGCTTTGTATTGCTATGTTTTCTTGCAGCCGCTGCTATTGGCATTTTACTGTTGGAAACCGTAAATTATATTGAGCATTATGGATTGCAAAGAAAGCAAATCGATAACGGTAAATTTGAGAGAGCCATGCCTGAGCATAGCTGGAACAGTAATCATATCATTGGAAGAATTATGCTATTTGAACTGAGCAGGCATAGCGATCATCATTATATGGCAAGTCGTAAATATCAGGTGCTGCGGCATCACAATCATTCACCTCAAATGCCCACCGGCTATCCCGGTATGATGCTGCTGGCATTAATGCCTCCCGTTTGGTTTTATATTATGAATAGAAAAATAAAAACAATTTCTAAGGCCGGCTCTTAGCTGCATTCTGCAAAATGTAAGCTCTTACATGCATCGCTTGTTCCTGGTTTAGTTTTGCCTTCGGTATCATTGTCATCAATATAGTTTCCCATTTATATGTTTGAAACAATGCAGGATCGGGTAACCCATGACAACGTCCACAGCGATTGGTGAAAATAGATTTCCCCTCTACTACATCTTCCTTTACAGTTCCGGCCGGCGGATAAATTTCGTTGTCAATTTTTGGTTTTTCTGCCTCTCTGTTTGTGATAACAGGAATTGTTTGCCTGTTGCAGGCAACTACTAAAAATAAAAAGGGCACCCATTTTTTCATAATATCCATTGAATATATGATAAAGCAGATGCCCCAAAGTTTAAAAACCTATTAAGCAATATTATTTTGCATTAGACATTACATACGCTGTAACGCTTTTGCTTTCCACATCGTTCAATTTTGCTTTTGGAATCATTGCTTTCAGAATATTTGTCCATTCGTCTTTAGTATAAGCACCCGGAGTTTTTGCTTCATGACACTTTGTGCATTTTGTAACAAATACCGTTTTGCCCATTTCCAATGACTCCTTAGGCCTAGTACCCATATCAGTAGGCGTAGTGTTAAATGTAGGATCTTTTTCATCCCTGCTTTCTGTTTTGCCTTCCGATTCTTTTTCCTTTCTTTCGCTTTTTCCCATTGTGCCATCGCCATCAGGCGCAATTTTACGATGGCAGGATGCGGTTACAATCAATAGACTTAAAACAAGAATTTTTGTAAGTTTCATTTTACTTGGTTTTTTAGCTTTCAAATATAATGTTTTCAAGAAATGAAAGCTTTTCCAAAATAAGAATGTAATACAGACGGCAAATTTATTTTATCACTGGCCTGATTATTTTCCAAAAGGCAAGCTACAATGCGAGGCAGCGCTAGCGAGCTTCCGTTTAATGAATGTAACAATTTTGATTTCCCGTCTTCATCCTTAAAACGAATTTTCATCCGGTTGGTCTGAAAATTCTCAAAATTTGATACTGAACTTACTTCCAGCCATTTTTCTTGTGCCGCACTATATACTTCGAAGTCGTAAGTAAGTGCCGAAGCAAAACTCATATCGCCACCACAAAGCCTTAAAATACGATAGGGCAACTCCAAAGTATTTAATAATTTTTCTACGTGTGCCACCATTTCATCCAGCGTTTCATAGCTTTTATCGGGATGCACAATTTGAACAATTTCTACTTTGTCAAACTGATGCACACGGTTCAAGCCTCTTACATCTTTGCCAAAACTGCCTGCTTCTCTTCTAAAGCAAGCTGAGAAAGCCGTCATTTTTATTGGCAGATTTTCTTTTTTTACAATTTCATCTCTGTAAATATTGGTAACCGGTACTTCAGATGTAGGAATCATATAAAAATTATCGGCAGGCATATAGTACATATGTCCTTCTTTATCGGGCAACTGACCGGTTCCATAAGCTGTAGCATCATTCACCATCAAGGGTGGCAGATACTCGGTATATCCGGCTGAAGTATTAAAGTCAAGAAAATATTGTGTCAATGCTCTTTGCAGTTTTGCGCCTTGCCCTTTGTACAAGGGGAAACCACTTCCGGTAATCTTTGCACCCGTTTCAAAGTCAACAATGTCATATTTTTTAATAAGATCCCAGTGTGGAACGGCACCATCAGGCAACACCGGTTTTTGACCTCCTGTTCGTACCACCTCATTATCAGCAGGTGTTTTACCGGCAGGTACCAATACAGAAGGCAGATTGGGTAGCAAAACTAATTTTTCGTTTAACACAGTTTCTGTAGTTGCCAATTCATCAGCAATGGGTTGCAAGGCATTTTTGAATGAGGCTACTTCTTGTTTTTTTACATCTGCTGCACCTTTATCTCCTTTGGCCATTAAAGCACCAATTTCTTTTGAAGCTGCATTAATTTTTGACTGAAAATTGTCTGACTCCAATTGCATTTTTTTTCTTTGCTCATCCAGTTGAAGAATTTCATCAACCAGGCTCAACTCTTTGAAATTTTTAATCGCCAATTTTTCCTTTACTTCCTGAGGATTTTGTCTGATCGTTTGTAACTGCAACATTTTTCTCTATTATTTACTTTTAGCCGCAAAGATAACCGGCATTGCCGATTTGCAATAATTACTATGATTGAATTAGATGCTGCGAACTATTATTGTAACCGCCAAAACATACAGTCCGGCTGCTATCTTTGCAAGATGCTGGTAAACGACGATATACAACAAAGGTGGTGGACGCTGGAAGCCAAACTGGTAGAACGATTTGGCAAAAAACCCGACTTGGAAACTATATTATTTCTGATTGGCATTCAGGAGTTTGGTGATATTAAAGAAAAATTTACCAAAGAGCAGAAACAGGATTTAATGCATATTGCCGTTTGTTCATTACTTGCTTCATCCGGTTATTATGAAATAGAAAGGATTGATGAAGATGGCTGGCCACATTTCAGGCAAATAAAAGCACTGCCCGAACTGTCTGCAATAGAACAGGAAAATTTTATAAAAGACCATGTTTTACTTTATTTTGAAAACCATGAATTCTGAAAATAATTTTTAAAACTTTCAAATGAAAAAAATTACCCTTTTGTTTTTAATGGCTATCACAACGGTTACCGTGATTGGCCAAAAAGACTCCACCCTAAAAAAGAAAGATTATAAAAAAGATGTGTTGCTTGAAACATCTATGGGTGATATGGTGGTGCGATTATCCGATTCAACACCGCTGCATCGCGATAATTTTTTGAAGCTGGTAAAAATGGGTTATTATGATGGTATTCTCTTTCACCGGGTCATCAATCATTTTATGATACAGGCCGGCGATCCTGAAAGTAAAAATGCTGAGTATGGTAAAATGTTGGGCAATGGCGGTCCTGCTTATACTATTCCTGTTGAGTTCAAGCCGGGTTTATTTCACAAAAAAGGAGTCATTGCTGCCGCTCGTGATAATAATCCGCAAAAGGCAAGTAGTGGCAGTCAATTTTATATAGTACAAGGAAAAGTTTTTACAGATGAAGATTTGGACAAAGTAGAAATCACCAGATTAGGTGGCAGAAAAATACCTGCCGACCAAAGGGAAGTTTATAAAACGCTGGGCGGAACACCACACTTAGATCAAAACTATACAGTATTTGGGGAGCTTATCAGCGGTTTTGATGTATTAGATAAAATAGCTGCAGTACCTACCAATAAAACAACTGCTCCCGACCGGCCTGAAACAGACGTAAAAATCATAAGTGCTTCATTGATTAAGAGGGCAAAAGAAAAAAAGAAAAAACATAAAGATTAATATTATACAAATCAAAAAGAGGCCCCGTATTACAGTTGCCTCTTTTTTAACTACATCTTTTCAATTATTACTGTCCGCCAAAACCTCCACTGCTTTGCGTTCTCTTCTTTTCATTCTCCAGTGCATCCGCTCTTTGACGTGCAGCTTTAACTTTGCTGTTGCCAAACCTCCAGGTAAGTGCAGTTTTAAACTGGCGGCTTTCAAAACTACCGCTGGCTCTTAAATACTGACCTGTAAAATTGGTATAGCCGCTAAACTTCATGCTAAAGAAAATATCTGAAACAGAAATTTTAAATGTTCCGTTTCCTTTAAATATTTTCTTTTGCAATCCTGCATCCACAGTCCACATGGCTTTGCTTTTAAATGCTCCTTCCCAAACAGATGGCGAGTTGTACCAACCACTCACTTCGCCTGTCCATACTTTTGTTTTACCAAAAGTGTAGCTGTGTTGCATGTAAATATTGAAGGTTGCAGCTTTGAGATCTACAATTCGATTGCCACCTCCAAAATCAGCTTTATAATGAGAATAGTTTCCACTTAAGTTTACAAATGCCATATAGCTTTTATACATAAACGGATAACTGATGTTCATCGCAATTACATCCTGTATTGCCAGGTTTTTACGCGTCGTAAAACTTTTTGATTTTTCTGCCGTATCCACAATTTGCGTGAATACATCATTTACACGACTATAGCTCAGAGAAGTATTCAATTTATACTTGTATGTATTCGTCAATGAAATGATATTGGTGTATTGAGGTCTCAGATTGGTATTTCCTTTCATATAAGAATACTCATCCAATTTGAACTCAAAAGGGTTCAAATCAGAATAAGCAGGGCGGTCAATACGGCGGCTATATGAAAGCCCCCATTGATTCATTGGATTTTTATTGAAGGTAAGGGCCGCACTGGGAAACAGGTCAATATAGTTTCTTTTGAATATCTGAGGATTGGATGTATTAATGCTTCCATCAGGATTTAAAGCATAAGAAGTGCCTTTTGATACTGTATTCTCTGCTCTTACACCAACTTGAAACATCACACCTTTTAATTGCTTATTATAATTTATATAAGCCGCATTGATGTTTTCTTTATAGTCAAACTGATTGCTACGGGCAATATCCAATGTTTTTTGCTCAGGGTGTAGTTGACTTACATCGTAACGGTTAAACTTATTATCCGTGTTGATGGCTGAGGTTTTGGCACCAAAACCAAGTCTGCCCCCTTTCAAATTTTGCTCATAATCTGCCTTCACCGTAAACAAATCAATATCTGTCGGGCTGATGAATCGGTAAAAAACGGAACTGATTAAATTATTACCACTTGCGTCATAATAATAATTGGGTTGTAATTGATTCCCCTTGTTTCTGTAAATACCATAATCAGCATCAATATTCAACTCACGACCGGCAGTATCTGCAAAGCGATAGTTTACATTAAAAGTTGCATTGTTGGCATTCATATTATTCGTATTCTTCGCTACTAAAATTCTATCAACTACACCTGTGGATTTTACAGAGATAGGTGTACGACTGTTGTTATTAAAACTATTCTCGGTAAAGTTCCCATTTACCAATACACCAAAAGTGCTTTTTTTGTTAATATAAAAATCGGCACCAGTTTTAAAGGAATGTGATCTGGCAATAAAATCTGCATCAGTATGTCCATTAAATAAAGTATCTCCAATGCTTCTGTACATATCAAAGATGGTGTTCCGCTTATTATCAGAAAAGTTATAACTGCCAAAAACATTGACACTTTTATTGCGATGATTTAAATTGATTCCCGCATTGTATTTGGGATATACACCGATACTATACCCTGCATTTACCGAACCATTGGTACCAAATGTTTTATTCTTTTTTAATTTGATATTGATGATGCCTGCATTTCCGGCAGCATCATACTTAGCCGATGGATTGGTAATTAATTCTATCGCATCTATCTGTGCCGATTGAATTGATTTCAGATAATTTGTCAAATCGGTTCCTGATAAGGGCGAAGGTTTTCCATCAATATAAATTCTTACACCGTTCTTTCCTGCCAGGCTTATATTATCATCTTTATCAACCATCACACCCGGACTTTTGCGCAGCAATCCCAGCGCATCAGAACCAGTTGCATTGATGGTGCCTTCTACGTTTAAGATTGTTTTGTCAGCCTTTACTTCTACCATCGGTCTTTTAGCAGTAACGGTAACGGCTCCCAGGCTTTCTGTGTTCTTCACAAGTATCAAATCCGGAACTTTTACATCATTTCCATTTACCTCAAATGAAGCTGAGTAAACCGGTGCATAGCCTACATAAGTAGCACTTACAATATAATTGCCATTTTCAACTGACGAAAAATTAAAATTTCCATTGTCTTTTGATGTCACCAGTTTTACAATGGACGAATCTTTTTGATGCAGCAGCGAAACAGTGGCTTTTTCAAGGGGTTTACCTTGCTGGTCTTTTAACACACCGGTTACCTGCTGAGCCATCATTGTTGTGGTCATCAGCAATAATCCGGTTACATACAATAAAAACTTTTTCATTTTTTGTTTTTGGTTTTTGTTTAGACGGCAAAGCTAATATGGTGCAGATTAACAGAGAACTGATTACCGACAAATGGCATAAAACCTTCCATGAACGGTGTAAATTTTTCGGTGAAATGTATTTACCTGCTTCTACAAGAATTTTAACAAAATTTAACAAGTAGTCAGGTGTCGAAATACAAACAGCACTGCATTTGACAGTTCAAAAAAAATACTGATTCTAATGTAACAAGCTTGCCAATAAATTTTCCAGATTTTTCAACGATGCTGTAAAGCCCAGTTTGAAACCTTCGAGCAGCATTTCCATTCTTTCAAACGATTCGTTGTAAACGCTGATACTTACCTTGGTTATCCCATTGCTTTCGTTGAAATGATAGTCCCAGTCGGACCCATGTGGTTGCGGATTTTCATCTTTATCGGCAAAAACATTGAAGAGTTTAAAATTCGTTTTGGGTGTTATGGATGTATAAGTTTGCAGTGCCCATCCTTCCTTCCCATCGGGGCCTATCATTGCATAAAATCGTTTGCCGCCTACTTCAAAATTCATATATTTTGTTTTAGCAGTATAAGGCGACGGAGCCACCCATTGATCCAAATATTCAGCTTTTGTAAACACATCCCACACAAGCGACAAAGGCGCATCAAACTCCCGGGTGATAAAGACGGTTTTTGCTTGTTTGTCAACTGTAAAATCAAAAAATAAGTCGGTTTTCATTTTTTCTGTTTTTTTATGGTTGATAATAATTTGTCTAATTGATTGAAACGGATTTCCCAAATTTTCCTGTACTGCTCCAGCCATTGGTCTATTTCTTTCATTTTTTCTATTTCTAAAGAATAATATATTTCACGGCCTTGTTGTTCCTGTTTTACCAAATCACATTCTGATAGAATACGCAGGTGCTTTGAAATTGCCTGCCGGGTCGTATTAAAATTTTCTGCAATTGCATTCGGGGTCATTGCCTGTAAAGCAATCAGAGCAATAATGCCCCTTCTGGTAGGGTCGGCTATAGCCTGAAAAATATCTCTTCGCATTTTAAAAAATTTATTAATTAGGAAACCGTTCGGTTGCAAATATATGCGCAACTATTTGGTTTCGCAAAAATTTTTTTTGAAAGTCTTCCACCTTACATGACATTAATACTCAAAAAATTTTGATTGATTTGCGGGTTAACCACCAGTTAATTAGTCAGTTATGTTTTTATTTCAAGAGTTTTGTTCATATTTGCATTCAAATAAAAAATTATGAGTTTTCCTGCCAACCTCCGTTATACAAAAGACCATGAATGGGTAAGCCTTGAAGGCAATGTTGCCACTATTGGTATTACTGATTATGCACAAAGAGAATTGGGCGATATTGTATATGTAGAAGTGGAAACCATTGGTCAGGCTTTGGAAGCAGGGGCGGTCTTTGGCACAGTAGAAGCTGTAAAAACGGTTTCTGAACTTTACTTACCTGTAGCAGGTACCATTACCGAGCTTAATGCACAACTTGCAGGCACACCCGAGGCAGTAAATAATGATCCTTATGGAACCGGCTGGATGATCAAAATGACTGTCAACAATGAAGCTGATGTTGCTGCATTGATGGATGCTGCTGCTTACGAAAGTTTAGTTTCCTAATTTTTCCTGCATTGAAAATAATAAAGTCATTTGGACCTGCCATACTCTGGTTGGCCACTTCAGTTGTATTACTTACATTACCCGGCTCTGCCTTTCCAAAAGAAAACTGGCTTGATAAAATTTGGGCAGATAAATGGATTCATATTTTTCTGTTTGGTGTACTCGCCTGGCTTTGGTGTTTTGCTTTTTATAAAACCTGGCCAAACTCAAGACTGCTGAACTTTTTTATTGCCACAACTTTATTTTGTATTTGTTATGGAACAGTAATGGAATTTGTACAGAAGTATTGTGTTGTGAACCGCTCTTTTGATATAGGAGATATTATTGCCGACAGTATAGGAGCAATATTGGGTTTTGGTTTTAGCTACAAAACATATCTAAAAAAATAGACCCCTGTGGAAACAGGGGTCGCAACCAAAACTAACTGCTTATGAGAAAATTGACTGTCTTTATTAAATGTTGTGTAATTCTATAACGCAAAATTATTGCCGATCGTATGATTATTGATGTTAATGAAAGTTTAAAAGGAAAGTTGTAGTAATTGTCCTTGATAAAAACTCGTATTATTCTTACAGTTTCTTCCAATTTTTGAGAAATCACTAACGAAGATTCTTTCATTAAAAGCACACTGTCTGTTGAAAATGACTGAGATAGGAATAAACAACCCCATTAGTACTATTTTGAAACCATTTATCACTTTCTAAATAAAAAAAGAGCCAGATTTTAAACCTGACTCTCTATCTCTTCTAATAAGTGATATCTCTTACTTAAAAAAACCCTTTACCATATCCAATAACCCGCCACCTTTGCCATCTTCACTTTCACGGTTTGCCATGCTGTTTTGTGCACTATTTGTAAGATTACCAATTATATCTGCGATATTTAATCCGCCACCATTGCCACCACCAGTCAAAGTACCCAAGATATCTTGCAATGGCGAATCACCACCACTTGATTGACCGCCACCACCGGTCAATGAACCAATCAGGTTATCCAGTGTTGAGTTATTATCATTTGGATCATTTACTTTTTGAATAAGTCCGTTAAGTGCATTGGGTATTAAACTATTAGCCACATTACTTGCTGAGCTGGGACTCATCTTATACTTATTGATAAGCTTGCTGACAAAATATCCAATCATCATCGTTACGATTGGATTTTTAAGCAACCCACCAATTCCACCACCCGAGCTGGCTTGTGAAGAACTGCTGCCGCCTCCTTTAAATAAATCCAGAATATTCTGAAAACCACCACCGGCCAAAATATTTTGAAACCCATTGGCAATTGTTTTTGATGCGTCTGCCATTACATTTTGATTTTCATCATTTGGGACTTCTGGATTGTTCACTACAGTATCCTGACCAAACTGTTTTACAATGTTTAATAATTGATCTAGCATTTCTTTTGTTTTAATGTGTCAAAATTTTGACGATTGAAAAAATTGTTTTGAATAAAGATAGCAGATTGGATGAATACTTTACCAGAATAGTTGCACTACTACTGCTTAGTAAGCTTCTCAGCGTTTTCAGCAAATTGAAGCGCATCAATCAATTCGTTAATATCTCCATTCAATACGGCATCCAGATTATAAAGTGTAAGACCAATGCGATGATCGGTTACCCTGCCTTGTGGAAAATTATAAGTTCTTATTTTGGCGCTGCGGTCGCCAGTACTTACCAGACTTTTTCTATGACGGGCTATTTCTTCTTCTTGCTTGCGCACCTGTTCTTCATATAGTTTGGTACGCATCATCTGCATCGCCTTTTCTCTATTGGCCAACTGCGTTCGCTCTGTCTGACAAATAACAACTGTACCAGTGGGAAGGTGTGTCAACATTACCTTGGTTTCCACCTTATTTACATTTTGCCCGCCGGCGCCTCCACTTCTTGCAGTTTCCATCTTTACATCGCTTTCCTTCAATTCAAAATCTACTTCTTCCGCTTCGGGCATTACCGCTACCGTAGCTGCCGAAGTATGCACCCGGCCGCTTCCCTCAGTTGCAGGTACACGTTGCACCCGGTGTACGCCACTTTCAAATTTCATAGTGCCATATACATCATCGCCGGTTACTTCCAGTTGTACTTCTTTATATCCGCCAACCGTTCCTTCATTCTCAGAAAGCACCGCTGTTTTCCAGCCACGCCTTTCACAATAGCGGATATACATTCGCAATAAATCACCTGCAAACAGGCTTGCTTCATCTCCTCCGGTGCCGGCTCTTATTTCCAATATTGCATTCTTATCATCCTGTGGATCTTTTGGAATCAACAATTGACGTATCTGTTCTTCCATCGCAGTCTTTTGCACTTCCAAAGCAGGCGCTTCCATTTTGGCCAACTCCCTCATTTCCTCATCGCTTCCTTCCAGCGCCTCTTTGTAAAAATCTATATCGTCAAGAACTTTTTTATACGAGGTGTAGGCATTTACAATTTTTTCCAGACCACGATACTCTTTACTGGTTTCTGCAAATTTTTTATTGTTGCCTACAATCTCAGGGTTGGTAAGTGCAACGCCCAGTTGGTCAAATCTTGCTTTTATGGCCTCCAGCCTGTCTAACATTTTAATTCTATTTTTATAGCGTTTATTGCCGTTATATACAGCAACATTTTCGGGCAGCAAAGGTAAAAGAATTCAACGCCATGAACTATAAGAAATTAAAAGCAGATAAAATTTTTGACGGTTACCGGTTTCATACAAATAAAGTACTCATACTACATCAGGATGGAAGATTTGCCGATCTGGTAATTGAAAGTGAAGCCGGAGAAAATATTGAACCTTACGATGGCATCATCACCCCCGGCCTTGTCAACTGCCACTGCCATTTGGAGCTCAGCCATCTGAAAAACGTAATACCGCCACACACCGGATTGATTGAATTTCTTTGTTCAGTTGTAACTAAAAGAGATTTTCCTTCTGATTTTATTCAGGAAGAAATTGTAAAAGCTGAAAAAGAAATGTACGACAATGGCATCGTAGCCGTTGGCGATATAGGTAATACTGCCGATACAGCTACTGTAAAAAGTAAAAGCAAAATCCGCTGGCAAAACTTTGTAGAAGTACTGAGCTTTACTGATGAAAAAGCGGATGAAAACCTGAATCATTTTAAGAAAGTAGCACAACAATTAATAACAGCACTTCATCAATCAAAAACGGCCAACAGAACCGGTTTGGTACCTCATGCGCCGTATTCCATCAGTCCACAAACTTTTCAACAATTAAATTCACTAACAGAAAATCAAATTATTTCCATACACAATCAGGAGCATCCGGCAGAAAATGAACTGTACCAAACCGGTGGAGGTGATTATCTGAAATTGTTTAAAATATTTGGAATTGATAAATCACCCTTTCCAATAACCGGAAAAAGCAGCATTCGTTCTATACTTCCTTATTTTAATAAAGGGCAAACCATTTTTTTGGTACACAATACCTGTATGCAGGAAGATGAAATTATTTGGGTTAATGAATATGCAGCCGCAAATGGTGTAAAATTGGTTTATTGTCTGTGCATTAATGCCAATTTGTACATTGAAAACAAAGTACCGCCCATTGATTTATTTTTAAAGCATAATTGCCATATTGTACTAGGCACCGATAGCTATAGCAGCAACTGGCAATTAAGCGTTGCAAGTGAAATTGCAACTATACAGAAACATTTTCCTCATATTCCTGTTGAATCAGTTTTGCAATGGGCAACCATTAACGGAGCAAAAGCGTTGCAATGGGATAAGGAATTGGGGGGTTTTGAAAATGGAAAAACATCTGGTGTTGTTTTATTGAGTAATGATGGCAACTCACAAAAATTAGCTTAATACTTCACTCAATACCGGCAAAGTTTTCAAGCTTGTAAAATCATGAACATGCAACCGGTAATAATCTTCATATCGTTGCAACAAATGCCTGCGAAAATCATGATTCAGTAAAATATGTTCTAACTCTTCAGGCTGCATTACTTTTAAAAGCAAGGCCGTTACATCAGCTTGTTTTTCTTCCAGAAAATAAGGATGATTGGGAATTATATTTACAAAACTCCCTTCCTGCAAGTCCAAAAAACAGTTTTGCTTACTATAATTATCTGTAATACGAAAACCAAAATGAAAAGGCAAGTGCATTGCAAAAAACAATGGTAGATTGGCTTGTACAGTTCCCCCGCTTTCATCTAAGTGCAACAATACATCTTCAGCAAAATGAAACAACTCAGGATTTGTCTCCGGTTGTTTCAAACATTTGGTAAGCAACTCGATAATATACAATGCAACTGCATTTTTGGGCACATCATTAAAAATATTTTTATATAAATGTGCCCATTTGAATTCCTTTATCCTATTCAGGTGTTTTAATTCATTGTGATACACTACTAAGTCCAGCATTGCAGCCGGCTGAAACAGAACTGCCTTACCGGTTCCTTTTTTTGTGCTTACCCTCACCCCATTTACCAAATAAGATTGCACACCAAATAATTCGGTAAGCAGAGTAACAACCAAACTGGTTTCTCCGTATTTCACCGACCGTAGTACAATGCCTTTGGTTTTATGTAGCTTATCGGTCATTAGCGTTGTATAAAAAATATTTTTGTAGCTATACGTTCTTTTCTTCCATCATCACTTACCAAAACCAGATACACACCGCTTGAAATTTTTTGTCCTCTGTAGTTTTTTCCATCCCATACCGCCTGCCCGCCCAGTGCACGGGTTTGATACACTAAACGACCATCCAGTTCAGTAATTTTTACAATTGCATTATTTACCAATCCTCGTATGGCAATCGTTCCTGTAAAACCCGGAGGTACGGGATTTGGAAATACCAACACTTCTTCGTTTTGTTCAGCTCCTTCGGTAGCCGTACTTCTAAATGAGCAAATTCCCTTTTGAGTCGCAAAATATACTTCACCGGTCATGCCGTCAATGGCTACTTTTTTTACATCATTACTCAGCAATGGACTATTGTCTTCGGTAAACTCATAAATAATTTTTTCACCGTCGGCACTTATTAAAAAGACACCGTTTTTAGTTGCTACCCATTTCCTGTCGGCTCCATCCACCGCTATACTTCTTACTTCCTGTCCTTTGAAAAGAAAACCTGCAAAATTTCCATTCTTAACAACCGGCCACACTGCATCGCAGCCTTGTGCAGCAAACAACAGTTCGGTACATTGAAAAACACCTACGCCATCGCTTGTACCCACCCACATAAACCCGTTTTTATCTTTTGCTATACAGCGTACATCATTACTTGGCAAATTGCCATTGCCTGAGCCAATACCAAGTTTTCTCCATTTGTCATCAAAAATGTTATCAATAGAAGTACCATGATCATAACATAATAACCCATTACCCATTGGAGACACCATCCACTTATAGTTGTAATTATCAATTACAATTTGAGAAACGGCATTTTGAAACAGCGCAAATGGAATGGTAAAACTTTTCCAACTACCGTCAGCTTTCATTACCCGCAATGGCTGTGCGGAACCAAAATTTGAAATCCACAAATTATTATCAGTATCAAAAGCCAGACCCGCAACCCGATAGCTGGTTGGGTCACCCATGGTAGCACCTAATTTATTTTGCTTATAAATTTCAAATTGTGAACCCGGCTTTATGTGCAGCAAGCCGCCCCCGTAAGAGCCAGCCCAAATGGTTTCATCTCTTTTATCAATGGCGATACCGAGAAAATCCAACAATGAATCAATAGCCGCATATTTATATCGGTTGATATTGTTCCAGCCTCCTTCTTTTAAAACGTAAATGCCTTCACCGTTGTATTGATAATTCCAATTATCGGTTACTGCGCCGGATGTGGCATAAAAAGTATTCTTGTAAACAAGCATTTCACCACTTGATATATTTTGTGGTGAGTTTAAGACAAACTGACGATAAGTATTTCCTGTAAAATGAGACAAACAGGCATACTGGTCTGCAATCCAGGGGTCGTTATTTACCAAAATTGCTTTTCGGGGAAATGATACCGCCCCACTGTTGTCAATCAATCTTGAAGCAGTGCCATCAGCATTTAAGATAACCACTCTGGCAGTTCCGTTTATTTGCCTTTCGCAAATCGTGATTTTGTTTTCGCTTACCGTTGTATTAATCATTGGCCAGCCATCAGTATAAAACAATGACCAAGATGCACCATTTTGTAAAAACAAGGTATCGTTTTGTTGCACCAATAATTTTCCATTTATTTCAAATACATTTTGACAAGCACCCGGTTTTATGATTTGCCAGTTTCCGGCATTAGCCAAATTGGGAGCGTTCATATCAACAGCTTTCAATCCTTCTTCAGTAGCCGCAAAAAAATATTGGGCATTGTTTGCAAAACCATTCACCCGCACCTGATTGCCGCCATTGCCAATAAACCAGGTGTCCATTACTTCATACCGGTTAGCATCAATTACAATAACACCTAATCCGGTAGCGAGATAGAATTTGCTTTGGAAAGGATAAATCTGATAAATTGTTTTATTGCCGATTATATTATCCCGTTTTATGTCGGGAATATTAATAATATCATTTTTGTAAATAATATCAATATTACTGTTGCTGTAAGCAACAAGCAATTTCATCTTACTGTTATCAAATGCAATAGCACTAATTCCTGTTTCATTGAGTCCGGTGATGCGACTAAAGCGTTCTACTTCATTTTCTTTGTTTACAGAAAAAAGGCTGAAGGGGGTAGCGCAATAAACTTTATCATTGCCAGCTGCAAGAGCTATTGCACTGTTATAAGGCAAGTGCTCCCTCCAATAACCAATAGAGGGAAGTTGCTGCTGACCTAAAGATTGAAAATAAAATAACAAACAATAGAAAAGGAAATACATTTTCACTTTTCAAACCTACAATTTTTTTGCCGGCTAATAATAAAACATAAACAGACTTACATTCTTTGTAAGTCAATCTTCAAATAGTGCAACAAAAGAATGCTGAACCATTGTGGTTCAGCATTTCAAAATAAGAAGATTCAATTTTTACTTTTGTAAATAAATTTTCGCTTTATCCAAGAGTTGATTTTGCTTGTTGTAAATCTGCAAAAGATACCATCCAGAAGTAACCGTTGCAGGAAGACCAATATGTAAAGTTTTGCCTGAAGGTAAAACTGATTTGGAAAAACTTACACTACCTATTAAATCTATTAATTGAACAATAACTTCATTTTGAGGGATTTTATCTGATACTACATAAAAATCTGACTTGGCCGGATTGGGGAATACAGACAATCCAAAAGATTTTTTAGTATCGCAGGAAACAATATTGCTGTAATCATAACTTCCATCAAGATCTACAATCTTCAGTCTGTAAAAACTTCTTCCGGAAAGTGGATTTATGTCCAAATATTCATAAAAATTTCTGTTTGAATTGTTGCCCCTTGCATTAATTCTTACAACAGTAGAAAAGTTGATGCCATTGTCGGATCTTTCTAAAAGATAATGGCTACTGCCAATTTCAAGTGGTGCTATCCATTTAATTATATTTACCTTATTATTAACAGATGAAGCATAAAAACTTACAAGTTTTACAGGAAGTGTTGTTAATGAACTAGCTCTAAGAGGATAATTATGAAGTTCTAGTCCAGATCCAGTATTTCCAAAAACAAGATTTCCTGTTGTTAAAATTCTTCCATTTGTAGAAGTATTAATATTAGTATTTGTAGCTTTTGACAATATAGCTCCACGATTTTGACTAGATCCATTAATATTGACCGTAGTTGCGTTTGGAAAATTCCAAATCAATCTTTCCATCAATTTATCACTATTGCCCGAAATGTTGGAAAAAGTAAAACTGGCCAGATTTGTTGTTACTGTACCCGCCTTTGTCATGTTAATAATTATTTCTGCATTATCCGGAAAGTTGTCAAAGGTTATTGTAGTTGAATAGCCCGGATTAAGGTCGGTATTAATATTAAATACATAAACACCAGATGCTCCATTGGTACTTGCAAAAGTATAGGCACCAGAATTATTTGTAAAGGTACCGTTGGCTGATGCTGACAGGCCCCCATAAGTTGTGCTTGTATTTCCCCAGGTAGTCAATAAATTTTGGTGACTTGATAAATCCAATGAAGGTTCATTTATTAATTGGCCCTCAGTTCCTCCGGGTATATCACCCGCCTGAAAAAAACCGGGAGGCGTGACTGAAGAACTTCCTTTGTATTTAAGATTCATTGGTAAATCAACAGCTCCTAAATATCCGCCAAAATAAACTTTAGCTCCCGCAGTCAGAATGTTGCCTCCAACAATTAAAGCATCTGCACCATTATCGGGAATAACATAAGAACCTGCACCAACATAACCCACGTTAAATGCTCCACTTGATTTTTGAACATTAAAATTTCCGTTTACATATGTTCTTCCCTCAAGCTCAGCCCCTCCCGACATAATAACTAAGTTACCCCCTACAAAAACATTAAAGCCATTATCTCTCCCCTGAATGGATGGATACGTTTGAGGAGGATAAGGGTATGGAATAGGACAACCAGGTGCCGCCCCTGCAACACAGCCCGACATTTGCGAATAAAGATTAATAACAGAAACTGAAAGAAAGCATAAAAGAGTAAAAATTTTTCTCATGGTTGGATATTTTTAAAATTGGGTGCAAAATTAAAAAGAAATATAAAACAATTTTTATACCTCATTACCGCTCATAAAATTTTTTGCTGTTTCTTTGCCTCCAACTCATCAACATCAATTCATTTATGTGGCAAAATATTGGCCGTTTTATTCTGAAATACCGACTACCCATTTTAATAACACTGGCAGCTCTTACCGCTTTTATGGGTTTTCATGCCAGCAAAGTGCAATTGAGTTACGATTTTTCAAGAGCCATACCGCTTAATAATCCGAAATATAAAGTTTATCAAGAGTTTAGAAAAACATTTGGCGAAGACGGAAACTTGTTGGTATTAGGCATTCAAACCGATAAGTTTTTTACTGAAAAAATCTTCAATAATTATACTTCTTTACAACAAAAACTAAAACAGCAGTTTGGGGTAGATGATATCATCAGCATTCCCTCGGCAGTCAATCTGGTAAAAGTACCGGAAACCGAAAAACTAAAGGCTGATACAATTTTTGCCGATCGAAAATTAACACAAACCGAACTGGACAGTGCTGCAAATAAATTTCTAAACCTCCCTTTTTATCGTAAACTGCTTTACAATCCCGAAACCAATGCCTGGCTGATGGGCATTCGTATCAAAAAAGAACTGATGGGTAAAAAAATACGCATCAACATTGTAAACAACATTAGCAAACTGGCAGATGAGTTTGGAAAAGCCAACAACCTGACCGTTTATAAAAGTGGCTTACCCCATATTCGCACACAGCTTACTGTAAAAAGCGTAAGCGAAATGCGCCTGTTTATCATTGCATCTATCATACTTTCTGCCATTATACTGTTGCTTTTTTTCAGAAGCCTTACAGCTATGTGGCTATCATTGGGCGTTGTAGCTATTGGCGTTATCTGGAGTTTTGCCACTATTAAATTATTAGGCTACCAAATTAGTATATTAAATGCGCTGGTACCGCCCCTCATGGTCGTTATTGGAATTCCTAATTGTATTTATTTTCTTAATAAATATCATACTTCCTATAACGAAACCGGCGATAAAAAATCTGCCTTAATAAATATGGTTGCCCGAATGGGTGTGGTTACTTTGTTTTGTAATCTTGCCGCAGCTATTGGCTTTGGCGTGTTTGCACTTACGCAAAGTCAGATTCTTAAAGAGTTTGGCATTGTAGCCGGCATCAATATTTTTGCTTTATTCTTTATTTCATTGGCACTAATACCGGCTGTGTTGAGCTATGTAAAAGCACCCCGCTCCCGCCATACACGATACTTACACAATCCAACTCTTAATCGTTGGCTCGACAGGCTGGAACGATGGACATTAAATCACCGCAAAACAATTTTTATTGCTACCGCAATTATTGTAGTGGTTTCAATAGGCGGAATTTTGAAACTAAGATCGCTGGGTCGCATTGTGGATGATTTGCCTAAGCAATATAAAATTTATACCGACCTGCGTTGGTTTGAAAATAATTTCAAAGTTGTAATGCCATTGGAAATCATTGTTGATACTAAGGAAAAAAGAGGAGCTACACGCAATTATCAAAACCTGGTGCGTATTGATTCTCTTTGCCAGTATTTAAATGCCATGCCGGCTATTGGCAAACCATTAAGCATTACCGATGGTTTGAAATTTGCAAAACAGGCATTTTTTGAAGGAGACAGCAACAATTATAACCTGCCATCGGAGTTTGACCTGCCGGCTTTATCTCAATATCTCAATTTCAGAGGGAATAATGAAAGCTCCAAGAACTCATTTGCTAAGTTGGCCGGTTCTTTTTTGGATAGTAGCAAGCAAAAAGTACGTATAAGCGTAAGCATGAAAGACGTGGGCACTAAACGACTTCCGTTTATTATTGATAGCATCTCTCAAAAAGTGAACAGTCTGTTTCCAAAAGATAAGTACGATGTGCAACTTACCGGAACCAGTGTAACCTTTGCAGAAGGCAATCGCTACATCATACATGGGCTAAAAGACAGTATTTTCTGGGCATTTGTCCTAATTGCTTTTTGTATGCTCTACCTGTTTCGTTCAGCCCGTATTCTGGCTTGTTCGCTTATACCCAATATTATCCCATTATTAATAACTGCCGGACTTATGGGTTGGATAGGCATTCCGCTGAAACCATCTACCGTATTGGTTTTCAGCGTAGCATTGGGTATAGCAATTGATATTACCATCCGATTTTTAGTCAATTATAAACAAGAGCTCCCACAGCATAATTTTGACACCCGGCAAACCGTAATAAGCACCATCCATCATACCGGTATCAGTATAATTTATACATCCTTAGTTCTTATTGCGGGTTTTATTATTTTCTGCTTAAGTGGTTTTGGCGGTACTAAGTCATTAGGCTGGCTTACCTCCCTTACTTTAGTGGTGGCTACATTCACAAATCTGGTATTGCTACCTGCACTGTTAATGTTGCTGTCAAATAAGAAAAAATGAGCCTTTAAAATTATCCCTGCTGTACAATCATCAGGTTTATTAAAAAGCAGCTAAAAACAAGTGGATTTTGTCTTTAAAATACACAGGAATTAAGATTAAAAAATAAGTCAAGGAATTATTATTAAAAACCGGACATTTTTTTAAGTTTTTTGTTAAAGGTTCTTTAATTTCAGGCCTCTTTTTGACCTCAATGGTCAAGAGGCTTGATTTCTATTATACATTAAAACTAAATGCTCATGAGAAAATTGTTTTTACTCTTCTGGGGATTAGTGTTTTTTGCCGGTTCGGCATTAGCACAGCACACCGTCAGCGGTAAAGTAACCGATGACAAAGGCGCTCCCCTTTCCAATGTATCTGTTCAAGTAAAAGGTACCCGAACAGGTACTGTTACAAAAGCCGACGGTACTTATACACTTGCTGTACCTGCCGGCGCAAAAACCCTTGTTTTTTCTGCTGTTGGAATGGACACTTATGAAACTGCTATTGGCACAGCTGCAGTTATTGATGCAAAATTGCAACAGGTTGATAAAACTGAAACTGAAGTAGTGGTAACGGCATTTGGTATTAAAAAAGATAAAAAGACACTGGGCTATGGTATTACGCAGCTTAGTGGCGCTGAGTTAAATCAGACACATGGTACCAACCTTACCAATTCAATTGCTTCTAAAGTTCCGGGTGTACGCACGGGTGGAAGCGGAGGTTCTTTCTCCAGCTCCAGTATTTTAATCAGAGGTTTTACCACCTTTACCGGATCCAACCAACCTTTATTTGTTGTAGATGGTATTCCCATTGACAACAGCGGTGGTGGCAATCCATTACAGAATGGCGCTGTACGTTCCAGCCGTGCAATTGACCTTAATCAGGATGATATAGAAAGCATGACCGTATTGAAAGGTGCTGCCGCAACTGTACTTTATGGTTCTCGTGCAGCAGCCGGTGTTATTCTTATCACAACTAAAAAAGGCAAAGCAGGAAAAGGTAAAATAGAATATTCTACCAGCTATCAGATAGAATCTGTAAACCGTTTACCAAACTATCAAAATGAATATGCGCAAGGTGCCGGTGGGGTTTTCTCTCCGGTTGCATCCACTTCATGGGGGCCACGCATTGTAGGGCAAACGGTAACAAACGCCTACAACCCGGCTACAAATGCCAATAACCGTACTGAAATCTTGAAAGCCTATCCTGATAATGTTTCTAATATTTTCAGAAACGGAAATAACTGGCAAAACAATATCGCTTTCTCGGGCGGTACCGATAAAAACAGTTTTCGTTTTTCTTATGGTTATTTGAAAAATAAAGGTGTGCTGGATAACAATGAACTGATTCGTCACAACTTTTCTATCAATACCAGTTCTAAAATAAATAACTACCTAACTGTATCTGTTAGTGGAAATTATTCTAACAACGCTTCCAGAAGAACACAGCAAGGTAACCAATTGAGTAACCCATTGTTCAGAGGATGGTTTACCCCACGTAGTTATGATCTTTCCGGTCTTGCTTTTGAAGATGCAGTAGGAAATCAACGCTACCCAATGGGTGAAGACAATCCTTATTGGACAATTAAGCATAACCGCTATAAAGATGAAATCAACCGTTTTATAGGAAACGTTTCATTTAATTTTAAACTTACTAAATGGTTGCAAGCCGACTACAAAGTAGGTACCGACGTGTATTCATTCTTTAGCCATGCTTATGACCAAATAGGTGCACGTGGTGGTGCAAATACGAGTGCAAACGGTGTAGGTGGGGTAAGAGAAGTGCGTAGCAACTACCGCAGCTTAAACTCCAACGGATATTTTACAGCACAAAAAAGATTGAAAAGCTGGAGCGGCGTGTTGATTGTAGGTACAGAGTTTCAACAAGTATATAGCAATGCAGCTCAATTAGATGGTAAAGGAATTATTGTAAGAGATCTGGAACAACTGGCTAATACTACTACTTATTCGCCTTCCCCATCAAATGGTTCCAGCAAAACAAGATTGCTGGGTCTCTATGGCGATTTTCAGTTGAGCTATAAAAGTATTTTTAGCTTCAACGCAACAGCCAGAAACGACTGGGCATCTACATTTAAAATTGGTCAAAATTCTTATTTGTACACCGGTTTCGGAGGCTCACTTAATATCACTGAATGGTTCCCCAAACTGCGTAGCAAAATATTAGAAACTATCAAGTTGAGAGGCAATATAGCTAAAGTGGGTAAGGCTGGTGATTTCGTTTATTCAACGGATTCATATTTTGCGGGGGCAAGCTCTGCTGATGGTTTTGGACCTTCCATTTTATTCCCCTTCAATGGCATACAAGGATATACTCTTAGCAATACTGCCGGTAATCCTGATTTGGGCCCAGAGTTTACAACCAGTAGAGAAATTGCAATTGAACTTTCATTCTTTAAAGGAAGATTGACAATTGATGCAACAAAGTATAAACAAAAATCAGAAAAACTGATCTTTGGCGTACCGGTTTCCGCGACTTCCGGTATTACTACTTTTGTTCAAAATGCAGGAAACCTGTCTAACAATGGTGTTGAGTTAGGTGTAACAGCTACCCCTATCAAATCAAAATCATTTACCTGGTCTTTCAATCTTGCATATACACAGTTCAAAGCAATTGTTGAAAGTTTATCGCCCGGTGTTACTAATATCTTCCTGGGTGGATTTACAACGCCTAACATCCGACTTGTAGCTGGCGATGAATACGGCCAGATATATGGTAATGCTTACCGCAGAGATCCATTAAAAGGAAACAAGATAATTGTGAACGCAGCAGGATTACCATTGGTTACTCCCGGCGTTCAAAAAATTGGAAATCCTAATCCTAAATATGTTTTAGGTATTACCAATAATCTTACCTATAAATCTCTGGCATTATCTTTCTTAATGGAAATTAAAGAGGGTGGCCAGATTTATTCAAGAAACATAGCCGACTTGCAACGTAATGGTGTTGCTGCTGAAACTGCCGAATTCCCACGCTATGATGCAAACGGAGTTCTTCAAAAGCCTTATTTGTTTGATGCAGTTTATGCCAATGGAATGCCCAACACCACTTATGTTTCTGCTGAGCAATACTTTGGCAATAGCGGTAAATTTGCCGCTGCGGAAGGATTCATTTATAAAACATCATGGTTCCGTGTAAGAGAGGCAAGCATTACTTATACACTTCCAACAAGTATGCTGGGTAAAACACCTTTTAGTGCTGCTACCTTCAGTGTATTTGGACGCAATCTTTTCCTTCATGCACCTTTCTATCCACATCTGGATCCCGAACAAAGTGCATTGGGCGTAAGTAACGCACAGGGATTGGAATTTAACGCATTACCTCAAACAAGAACAATAGGCGTAGGACTAAACCTCAGCTTTTAACTAATAAAAAAATTCAAAATATGAAACTTAGATATTTTAAATTAATAACAGTTTTTGCAGGGGTAATGGCCTTAGGTTCCTGCAAAAAAATGTTTGACATCAACAAAGATCCGGACAGACTGCCCGATAGCAATGCGCCATTGGAGCAATTATTAACCTCAGCACAGGTAAACCTGGGCTTTGAGGGCGGTAGCGATATGTTTCGGTACACAACTTTAATTATGCAACAAATGAGTGGTATGGCTTCATCGCCCAACCAAACATTTGAATACTATCGCTATAATATTACCGGAAGCGATCAAAACAATGTGTGGAGCAGTATGAATGCTACAACTTTAAACGATCTTGAACTGATTATTAAACAAGGTGGGGCCAGTCCTTATTATACCGGAGTAGCAAAGCTGCTGAAGGCTTATGAATATGCACAGATGGTTGACATCTGGGGAAAAATTCCTTATACAGAGGCTCAGCAACTTACAGGCAATATGCAACCACACTATGATGATGATGCAGCTATTTACACTAATTTGTTTGTACTTATCAATGGCGCTATTACTGATTTAAATGCTACATCCAGTGTGTTGACACCGGGATCAAATTCCGTTATTTATACTAATGGTGGCAATTTTACAAACGCAAAAGCACAATGGATAAAATTTGCAAACACATTAAAGCTTCGTCTTTATCTACACTACAGCAAAAAAGATCCGGCATTCAGCAATGCACAACTCACTGCATTGATCAATAGTGGTGCTGCATTTTTTGCATCTAATGCCGATAATTTTTCAATGGCTTTTTATGATGTTGCCAATCAGCGCAGCCCTATCTCTGCATTTGAAGTAAGCCGTCCAAACTATTTGTTTTGCGATGCACAAATGCTAGGTATGATGAATGCAAAGAACGACCCACGCAGACCTTATTATTTTACTTCTTTCCCCTATCAGGGAATACCACTGCCTGCAACGGTTAATACTTCTGCAGCTACTGCAGCGGGCAATGTTTTAACTTTTGCTTCCACAGCAGGCATCACAACGAATATGGTTATTGTAGGTACAAATATTCCTGCAAATACTGTTTCAACTGCAGTAACAGCTACAACAGTAACACTGAGTAATAATGTAACAGGAGCCGGTGTTGCAGCAGGCGCTGCAATTATAACTGCTCCCAATCAGTTTACAGGCGTATCAGCAACTTCACCTCCACCTGCACCCAATAATAATTACAGCAGAATACATACTTTCCTTCGTGGAAATGTAACTGCAGGTACTGCTCCTCCATTTACCTATTCAGGCACTGCACCGCAGCGTATGTTGACCTTTGCTGAATATAACTTCATTCGTGCAGAAGCTGCTCTTCGTGGCGCACCCGGAAGTGCTCAGGCATTCTTTACAGCCGGCATTACAGCATCTTTGCAAGAAGTTGGCGTTTCTGCTCAGCAAATTTCAGAATACCTTGCTGCAAATGGAACCTTAAGCGGTTCTACTGCACAGCAAATTCAACAGGTAATTGAAGAAAAATACATTGCGCTGTTTGGTGTATCTACCGAACCATGGACTGACTGGAGAAGAACCGGCTTCCCCGCTCTTAATATTCCGGCCAATGCCATCAATGGTACCGGCGGTGTTCCCCGCACACTATTCTATCCTCAATCTGAAATTGACCTGAATCCTAACAATCCGGGTCAAAAATCATCAAGTTTACAGGACAGAGTTTTCTGGGACAATTAATAAATTTCTACAGCAGTTTAATAGAGGCTCCGAAACGGGGCCTCTTTTTTTTGAATCAAGAAAATACACTAACTATAATTCCTTTACCGTTTTCTTTTTAACCATACTATCTGCAACTTCTATAAAACGATCATCCAGACCGCCCCTACTAAAAAACTCTCTTCTGATTTTTCTTTTCTTCGCTATTTTTCTTTCAGTAGTAGTCTTAGCTGCTGTACTTTTTTTGACAGGTAAATCTACTTTCGTCGCTGCAGTTTTTGATGTTTTCGAAACATCAGCCTTTTCTTCAACAACCGGAGCTTCTGGCTGGCTTACCATTCTTGCAACAGGAGCAGGCTCTTTATACATTTCCGAAAACTCTTTTTTCTTTCTGGCTTTTTCATAATTAGCATAGCCATAAATGCTGGCACCTACCATAAGTGCGGCGCCGATGTACATCATTGTCTTCATAATTGTGGTTTTATTTTATGATGAATAGAATGAATAATAACTCAAACTGCAAATGATTTTAAATAATGCCTACTCTGTTTCCATACAATCCATTCTGCAAAAAGCATATTGCCAATGACACTGATCCACAGAGAAATTTCATAATTCTGCAAATGCCCCCAGCCCAGCATATAAAACAATAAATGATAAACACGGAAAGTAACAGCCGTCATTGCCATGGCATAGCTGCGCATCATCCATATTTTATGAGCAATAATATTTTTCTTACGAATAGTACTAAGTCCGTATAAAGTGGTTACAAACCACCAGCAAGCCATAAACATAAATAAGGCCCGCTCCCAAAAACTACCTTTTGCAAAAAAGGACATAAACAATCCTGTAGGTGCACCCAGAAATAATACAACAAATACATACAACTTCCCGGAAATACGATGAATCGCTTTTGACTTTTTCAATATATATCTTGAGAACTGTATCAACGCTGCGCCAATACATAAAGCACCGGCTGCTATATGCACATAAAAGCTCAGGTTGTAAAAATGACTCTCAAATAAAAAACTTCTTTCGGAGATAAATCTAAAATCCTTTTCAAAACTGAAATAGGGAATGGTATTATAGATGAGCAGCAGACTAAAGCCCACTACCGGCACCCAAAAAAACATTTGAGAAAAAACCTTTACTGATTTTTGTAGCGTGTTGATTCGGGTATTTTGCATATATGCCGGTTTGGGTGATGAACCCATGATGAGCCAACCCAATAAACTCCATACAATCTATCCGTTAGATATTTGTTAAAGGAGGTCGATAACCTACCTTTGATGCTATGATAGTAGTTGACAATATTTTAATAAGCGACGAAATAGCAGAAAAAAAATTTGTATGCGATCTTGCTAAATGTAAAGGTGGCTGTTGTGAAGATGGTGATGCAGGCGCCCCACTTACAGACGAAGAACTGGATCTTGTACTCGCCTATTTTGAAAAGATAAAGTCTTATATGAATCAGGCTTCACTGAATGTAGTAGAAAAAAAAGGTAAATATGAATACCATAAAGAATTTGGCTGGGTAACACCTACCAATCCTGACGATAAAGAACTTTGCGTTTATGGTTTTCGAGATGAGAAAGGGATAATAAAATGTGCATTTGAACAGGCTTATTATGACGGCATCATCCCCTGGAAAAAACCCATCAGTTGTCATTTGTTTCCCATAATAGAATATCCCGGAAAAAAAGGAATGCCACACCGCCTCAACTATGAAGCCAGAGAGAAACTTTGCAATCCGGCCTGTGCACTGGGTAAAAAATTAGAAGTACCGGTTTATGAATTTTTGAAAGAGCCATTGGAAAGAAGGTTTGGAAAAGATTTTTATAAAGCGCTTGCAAAAGCGGCCACCATGCATAATAAACCAGAAAAGCAACATGTAAAATGATTGAAGCATCTTTAAATTTTATAGCCAAAAGCACAATTAAAGCAGCCGATAAAGAACACCGGAGAAAGATAAATTTCAACATCGGCAAATACAATGCAGTAGTGCCTCAAGGCAAACAACAGTTTACAGATGAACATCTGATACGAGAAAAAGCTAAAAATCTGAAGTGGCGTGCTATTGAATCTCTCGATAAACAACTGGAACACTTTGAAGCAACTATTTCAAAAAGAGGCGCCAAAGTCATTTGGGCGGAAGATACTAATCAGGCATTGGAGGCTATCAAACAAATTTGCGAAGAGAAGCAATGTAAAATGGTAGTAAAAAGTAAAAGCATGGTGACTGAAGAAATTCACCTGAATGCTTTTCTTGAAAAAAACGGAATAGAAAGTGTAGAAACAGATTTGGGCGAATACATACAACAATTAGATGGCGAACCCCCTTATCATATTGTAACACCGGCCATGCACAAAAGCAAGGAAGATGTGGCAAAGCTTTTTGCTGAGACACTGGGCACCGACCCAAAAGCAACACCTGAAGAATTAACACTGACTGCGAGAAAAGAACTTCGTCAAAAATATGTGCAAGCGGAAGTAGGCATTACCGGCGCTAATTTTATTATTGCAGATATTGGTGGCATAGCCGTTACAGAGAATGAAGGCAATGCAAGACTGAGCTGCGCACTACCCAAAACACATATCGTAATCGTAGGCATTGAAAAAATCATTCCTTCAATGACTGACCTCGCATTGTTTTGGCCGCTGCTTGCCACCTTTGGTACCGGACAAAAAGTTACTGTTTATAATACCATCATCACCGGGCCCCGTAAGGAGGGAGAAACCGATGGCCCCGATGATATGTATGTAATCCTGCTTGATAATGGCAGAACGAATATTCTTGCCAATGAAAAACAAAGAGAAAGCTTATACTGTATTCGCTGTGGTGCTTGCTTAAACGCTTGCCCTGTTTATAAAAATATTGGAGGTCACAGCTATGGCACCACTTATAGCGGCCCCATAGGCTCCATCATTACACCTCAAATGAAAGATTTAGGTGAATGGAAACATTTAAGTTATGCCTCTTCACTTTGTGGCAATTGTACGGAAGTATGTGCTGTAAAAATCAACCTACACGAATTGCTGTTGGAAAACAGAAAGGAATCGGTAGAAAAAGGATATAGCAACTTCAATGAACGCATGGCCTGGAAAATGTGGAAGCAAGGAATGTTGCGAAGAAAATGGATGAATATGGCCGGCGGCAGTACCAAAGGTTGGATTGTAAATACACTTGTAAAAGGATGGACTGCGCACAGAGGCAAATTGGATTTTCCAAAAAAATCATTCAACCAACTTTGGCGTGAAAAATATGGCAACCGTTAAACAGCATTGCTTGTGATTGTTTACGCAACACACATAACACCCCGTCTGTTATATATCTGGAACTTTATCAGCCACGAGCTTACGGGCAAGGATGTACATATCACTACTGATAAAAATGAATTTGCAACACATACAGGTTTATGCATCAATTATAGCCAGCAAAGAATACAACAAAATGAATGTTGGATAAAGCCACATGGTCTTTTGTTTGAAACCAATATTCAACAACAAGAAATACAATGCTTTCAATGGAACGATCTAAAAGTATTTTTTAAAACCGAAGGAGATATTGCTTTTGATATAGCAGCAGCATCTTTTTATTTACTGAGCCGGTATGAAGAATACCTGCCACATCAAAAGGATATGTATGGCCGCTTTGCACACGAAAATGCCCTGGCTTACAAAGAACAATTTTTGCACCGCCCAATCATCAATGAATGGCTTTTGAGCTTTAGTCAAATATTGCAATTAAAAGACAGCAGATTTCAACCTGCTAAAAAAATGTTTGAGTGGTTGCCCACTTATGATATAGATGAAGCTTATTCTTTTAAGCATAAATCACTATTGAGAACATTTGGAGCAATTGTAAAAGATTTGTTTACAGGAAATTTTAAACAAATTTCACTTCGGCTTAAAGTACTAAATCAAAAGCAAAACGATCCTTTTGATGTTTATGAATGGATGGATCATTTGCATCAACAATATCAACTGCATCCAAAATATTTTTTTCTGGTGGCAAATCAAAATGGGAGATATGATAAAAATATATTACCCAACCAGCCCGCCTTTCAAAATTTAATAAAACAACATTCCGAAAAATATTCAATCGGCATTCACCCTTCGTGGCAATCGGGCGATAATGTTTTATTACTCAAGAAAGAACTTGAAAGTCTAAAAAAAATTGCCAATCAAGAAATATATGACTCCAGACAACATTTTATACGTTTTTCGCTACCACACACATTCAGGCTATTAATAATAAACGGAATTACTGATGATTATTCAATGGGCTATGGCAGTATCAACGGCTTTCGGGCTTCGGTAGCCTCCTCCTTTTTTTGGTACGATTTAGAAAATGAATCCATTACAACTTTGCGATTACATCCTTTTTGTTTTATGGAAGCTAATTCCTTTTATGAGCAAAAACAATCTACTCATGATGCTTTGAAAGAAATGATGGCCTATTACCAAATTGTAAAAAAAATTGAAGGCCGTTTTATCACCATCTGGCACAATACATTTTTGGGTACTGATAAAAAATTTGAAGGCTGGCGTGATGTATATGAAAACTTTGTAAAAGAAATTAAATCTTAAACGCCTTCTGCTTCAGGCTGCTCGGGCGCAGGTACATTAGATTTAAAAGCTTTATTAACCAAATAAACTCCTATAAGTGTAACAATCCCTCCAATGGTAATATAAATTGTAATAGGGTCATTAAAAAAAAGTGAGCCGCATAGTACTGCAACCATTGGGTTTACATATGCATACAAAGAAGCCTGTTCGGTAGGTAGTTTTTGAAGTGCATATAAATAACAAACAAATGCTATCAAAGATCCAAAAATGACTAGAAAAGCAATGGATGCCCATGATTCCCATGGAATGACTCGCAGTGAAATAGCAGTTCCATTTACATGTGTGAAAGAAAATAGTGCAACACCGGCTATTGCCATTTGCAATCCCAAGCTGAAATAGGGATTAAAACTTGCTGCCTGTTTTTTTGTGTATAAAGTAGCAAAGGCCCATGTCCAGGTGGCCAGCAATGAAAATAAAATACCCAACCGAAATGCGGGATTTCCAAAATCGTGTAGATGCTCCGCAAAAATGATACATACGCCTGCAAACCCAAGTATTAAACCAACAATAGCAAGTGCAGGCATTTTTTCTTTGGATGCAAACAAACCAATAACCACCAACCATAATGGGAAGATGGCACCAATAATAGCAGCCAGTCCGGCAGTTACATGATATTCAAGTGCCAATGTGCTGAGACCATTGCTCAAAATAAAATTCAATATGCTAAGAATAATTACAGGTATCCATTCTTTGCCTTTTGGAAAAGGCGCTTTCTTATAAATAAAATACCCAATATAAATGATTCCTGCAATAAACTGACGGATGCCTGCCATTTGTAGTGCCGGCATACCCTTTACACCTTGCTTAGAAGCCACCCAGGTAGTTCCCCAAAAAATACATACCAGCGTTAATGCAAAAAAGGCTTTGGCCTTTGTCCCCTTTTTATGAATGGTAAGCGGATTGAAAGCCGATATTTTTTTTAAATAATCGGTTGAAGTATTAATAATGGTTTTATGAAAATCAAAAATATTCATAATAAAGGTTCTTCAAAAAAATCCGATAACATTGCTGTCCTCCTCTATTGAAATCAACAACCAAATATCTGCTAATGTTTGAAATGTCGCAAACCGGTTATCACAATAGCCAGATTTTTCTCTTTGCAAAACTCAATTGAATCATTATCTCTGATGGAGCCGCCGGGCTGTATGAATGCCGTAATTCCTGCATCATATCCCTTCTGTACACAATCGCTGAAAGGGAAAAAAGCATCGCTGGCCATAACAGCTCCCCTCAAATCAAATTGAAACTGATTTGCCTTTTCTATTGCCTGACGAAGCGAATCTATACGACTGGTTTGCCCACAGCCCTTCCCTATTAGTTGTTTATGCTTTACCAGTGCGATGGCATTTGATTTTAAATGCTTGCACACCAAATTGGCAAACTGTAAATCTTCTTTCTCTGCTTCCGTTGCGGGCCTGCCACCGGCTTCTTTCCATTCGGCATAGTTGCCTTTATCTGTCTCCTGCATTAGTACACCATTCAATAAAGAACGCTGCATTACAGCCTTTATTTCTGCAGTCTCTTTCTTTAGCTTTAGCAGTATCCGATTCTTTTTTGATTTTAAAACAGTAAGCGCATCCTCACTCAATGAAGGCGCTATCAATACTTCAAAAAATATTTCATTGATGGCTGTGGCTGTCGCAAGATCAATGGTATCGTTGCAAATAAGTACACCACCAAAGGCAGATTCAGGATCGCCGGAAAGTGCTGACTGCCATGCTTCTAAAACCGAATTCCTTTCGGCAATGCCACACACGTTAGTATGCTTGATAATAGCGAAAGTGGTTTTTTGAAATTCACTGATTAATTGAACAGCAGCATCTACATCAACCAGATTGTTATACGAAAGCTCCTTACCATGTAATTGTTCAAAAACTTCATCCAGATTTCCAAAAAAGTTTGCTTGCTGGTGCGGATTTTCTCCATATCTCAGCGCTCTTTGTTGCTTATTAAATGGTGTGACAGATTCCAACTGGTGGAAGTAATTGGATATAGCAGTATCATAAGCTGTACAAACATCAAATGCTTTTATGGCAAACATTCTCCTTTGCTCCATACTTGTTGTACATTGCTGTTCTGTTAAAACACTTTCAAGCAAGGTGTAGTCGTTTTTGTTTGCCACCACTACAACATCCCGATGATTTTTAGCGGCTCCTCTGATCATAGAAGGCCCACCTATGTCAATTTTTTCTATTATCAGTTTTTCATCCTTTGTAGAAGCCACCGTTTCCTCAAAAGGATATAAATCCACAATTACCAAATCTATTTCGGGTATTTGAAACTGCTTCATTTCCGACAAATGGGTTTCATCATCACGTCTTCCCAGAATGCCACCAAAAACGGATGGGTGCAATGTTTTTACTCTACCGCCCAAAATAGAAGGATATGTTGTAAGACTTTCAACAGGTATTACTTTTATGCCTAGCCCTTCAATAAACGATTGCGTTCCGCCTGTGGAGTAAATGGTAACGCCATACTGAGTTAAAGTTTTCACCAGGGGCTCTAATCCATCTTTATAAAAAACCGAAATAAGAGCAGACTGAATCTTCTTGTTCATAACATCATTATTTTAGAAATGGTAGCAACCGGCAGGAATGACATTTGAAAGTCGCTTTCAAAAGCAGGCAAAAATAGTGTTTCAAAACTTCATCACAAAAGCTCCTTTTTCTGCTACATCATACCAGGGAATTTTCAATGAGTCGCAGTCTCTTTTCCAGTATGTAAGTTTCCAAGCCGGGCATGAAGCATCAAAGACCACCTGTTTAATCGTAAAAGTAGAAACCAGCTGACTAAAATAAAGTCGTGGGTTTTTAGAAACTATCGCTAAATCAATCTCTTGACTGTTCCCATAATTTTTATATTGAATTGAAGAGTCTATCATTAATATCTTCTTCCCCAAAAAATCAGCCATATTGTCTTTTCTGAATAGGAAATTCAAATCAGGGGCAGTAGTTATTCTGTGCAATATCCTTGAAGGTTTTAGATGAAAATTTCTTAAAAAATCATCGTTGCTCAGTTCCGGGTCGCCTTCAAAAAAATACCTGCGACCATCAATAAAATCAATGGCCTTATGCTGAGGCACATTATACACGACAATTTTTTGCTGGCGGCTACTTTTATAAAAATCTATTGACCTCAAGACAACTAAAAACAAAAGAGAAATCAATCCTGTCTTTAGCCCAATTTTAGATTTATCCAACAACCAAAAACTAAGGCCGGCAATACAAACCAACAATAAAACCATTTGCGCCAAAGAAATATGCAAACTATCCCAAAGTGAATAAGAGATGCCGTTGATTTTTTCAATCCAACCATTCATTATGGAGATAAGCCATGTTAATACTTTGCCTGTTATATTGGCTAAAGCAGGGATAAAAGCAATTGCACATAGAAATATTTCGCCCAATAATATCAAACTGGAAATTGGTACAGCGAGGAAATTCGTAATTAAAAAATAATTGGGAAACTGATGAAAATGATAAATACTAAGTGGTACTGTAAGAACCTGTGCCGCTAATGTAACAGCATTCAATTTCCAGAGAAAATCAATAGCTTTATTTTTAAAATAGAACCAATTGTAAATAGGTCGCATAAAAACAACAATACTTAAAACAGCTGCGTAGGAAAGTTGAAAACCGACATCCCACAACCAAAAGGGATTGATACATAACAATAGCAAAGCTGAAATAGCCAATGTATTATAGATAGAATTATTCGTTCTGCCCAATGCTTGTCCCAAAACAATACAGGTAAACATGACTGCCGAACGCAAAATAGAAGCCTGTGCACCTGCCAGTAGTGCAAACAACCAAAGTCCAGTAATAATGAAAACCGGTGCTATCCACTTGAATTGTTTTTCCCTTTTTAAAGGCTTGGTAAGTAATGAAAGTAGCCAATAAATAAGTCCCAGATGCAAACCGGAAATAGCAATAATATGCACTACTCCGGTATTGGTATAGGCTTGTACCAATGATTGATCCAAATCGTTTTTGTAACCAATCAACAATGCCTGAGCTAAGCCCCTTTCTTTATCTCCATGAATATTTTGCTTAAGAATTTGCAAAATCTTCTCTCGTGAAGAAAAAA